>NZ_JAHSQD010000327.1 GCF_020103755.1 Streptomyces sp. LS1784 | reverse complement strand
GGGGGCGGGGCCGGCCGGGGCGCCGGACAGGCAGCGGGCCCCGCCGGAGGGGATTCCTCCGGCGGGGCCCGGTGCGGGGCTTCAGAACCCGTTCAGCGCTGCTTGCCCGGCTTCGCCGTGGACTTCGTCGCGAGCCGGGTGGCCGCCCAGTCCTTGACGATGTTGATCGAGCTGGTCTGGGAGAGACCGGCGGTCTTGGCCGCGTCGCTGATGTCGGAGGCCTCGATGTGGCCGTCCCGCCCGGTCTTGGGCGTCATCAGCCAGATGAGGCCGCCTTCTGCCAGGTACTCCAGCGCGTCGACGAGGGAGTCGGTGAGGTCCCCGTCGTCGTCGCGGTGCCACAGCAGGACGGCGTCGGCGACGTCGTCGTAGTCCTCGTCGACGAGATCCGTCCCGGTGAGCTCCTCGATGCCCTCGCGGAGGTCCTGGTCAGTGTCGTCGTCGTACCCCAGCTCCTGGATGATCTGGCCCTCTTCGAAGCCGAGACGGGTCGCCGGGTTGGACTTGTCCGCGGGGTCCGCGGTCGCGCTCACGGGAATAACCTCCAGTATTCGGCTCGGCATCCATGCCGAGGCTGTGGCCGTAGTCCACACGGGCGCGGCGGTTCGCGCAAGTACCCGACCCCCGATCCCCTCCAAAGGTTGACGTGTCGCAGCGGGACACGCCGCGCGACGTGTCGGGAATCACACCGATTTGCCCTTCTCTGCGTGGGACAAGGATGCTTCGGGTGGTCCCGGCCCACAGGCCGTACGCGTGCCCGAGATGCGAACGGCATTCGGGGTCCGCGTGTGCGCGGGCGTAGAGTCTCCTGTTGGCCCTCACCCCGGCCGCCCGCCATCGGGCGGACGGGACACCAGGTCGGACCACCTCTTTTCGTAACACCCGGGGGTGTGCGGAGCGGACGAAGACGCCCGCGCCACACACCGCCAGACCGGCCCGCCCACCAGGCGGACCGGTTACCGATCGGTAGAGATGACGGATCTCCGAGCGCGGTAGCACGATGGAGGCGGCGCGACACACCTCAGTTTCGACCGACAGTGAAGGAACAGCGTGGCTTCCGGATCCGATCGCAACCCGATCATCATTGGCGGCCTTCCGAGTCAGGTCCCGGACTTCGATCCCGAGGAGACCGCGGAATGGCTCGAGTCGCTCGATGCGGCCATCGACGAGCGGGGGCGTGAGCGTGCCCGTTACCTGATGCTGCGGCTGATCGAGCGCGCCCGCGAGAAGCGTGTCGCCGTGCCCGAGATGCGCAGCACGGACTACGTCAACACCATCGCGACCAAGGACGAACCGTTCTTCCCCGGCAACGAGGAGATCGAGCGGAAGATCCTCAACGCGACCCGGTGGAACGCGGCCGTCATGGTCTCCCGGGCGCAGCGCCCGGGCATCGGCGTCGGTGGCCACATCGCCACCTTCGCCTCCTCCGCGTCTCTGTACGACGTCGGCTTCAACTACTTCTTCCGCGGCAAGGACGCCGAGGGCGAGTCCGGCGACCAGGTCTTCTTCCAGGGCCACGCCTCCCCCGGCATCTACGCCCGCGCCTTCCTGCTGGACCGGCTCACCGAGCAGCAGCTCGACGCGTTCCGCCAGGAGAAGTCGAAGGCCCCGTACGGCCTCTCCAGCTACCCGCACCCGCGGCTGATGCCGGACTTCTGGGAGTTCCCGACCGTCTCGATGGGCCTCGGCCCGCTCGGCGCGATCTACCAGGCGCGGATGAACCGCTACCTGGAGCACCGCGGCATCAAGGACACCTCCGACTCGCAGGTCTACGCCTTCCTCGGCGACGGCGAGATGGACGAGCCCGAGTCGCTCGGCCAGCTGTCCCTGGCCGCCCGTGAGGGCCTGGACAACCTGACCTTCGTGGTCAACTGCAACCTCCAGCGCCTGGACGGCCCGGTCCGCGGCAACGGCAAGATCATCCAGGAGCTGGAGTCCCAGTTCCGGGGCGCCGGCTGGAACGTGATCAAGCTCATCTGGGACCGCAGCTGGGACCCGCTGCTCGCGCAGGACCGCGACGGCGTCCTGGTGAACAAGATGAACACCACCCCGGACGGCCAGTTCCAGACCTACGCCACCGAGTCCGGCGACTACATCCGCGAGCACTTCTTCGGCGGCGACCTGCGCCTGCGCGCCATGGTCGAGAACATGACCGACCAGCAGATCCAGTACCTGGGTCGCGGCGGCCACGACCACAAGAAGATCTACGCGGCGTTCAAGGCTGCCCGCGAGCACAAGGGCCAGCCGACGGTCATCCTCGCCCAGACGGTCAAGGGCTGGACGCTGGGCCCCAACTTCGAGGGCCGCAACGCCACCCACCAAATGAAGAAGCTGACGGTCGAGGACCTGAAGCGCTTCCGCGACCGGCTGCACCTGCCGATCACCGACAAGCAGCTCGAGGACGGCCTCCCGCCGTACTACCACCCGGGCCGCGACTCGGAGGAGATCCAGTACATGCACGACCGCCGGGAGGAGCTCGGCGGCTACGTGCCGACCCGCAAGGTCCGCCCGCGCAAGCTGGTGCTGCCCGGCGACGACGCGTACAAGGCGGTCAAGAAGGGCTCCGGCAACCAGACCATCGCCACCACCATGGCGTTCGTCCGGCTGCTCAAGGACCTCATGCGGGACAAGGGCATCGGCAACCGCTTCGTGCCGATCGCGCCGGACGAGTACCGCACCTTCGGCATGGACTCGCTCTTCCCGTCGGCGAAGATCTACAACCCGCTCGGCCAGACCTACGAGTCGGTCGACCGGGACCTGCTCCTCGCCTACAAGGAGTCGCCGACCGGCCAGATGCTGCACGACGGCATCTCCGAGGCGGGCTGCACCGCCTCGCTGATCGCCGCCGGCTCGTCCTACGCCACCCACGGCGAGCCGCTGATCCCGGTGTACGTCTTCTACTCGATGTTCGGGTTCCAGCGCACCGGCGACCAGTTCTGGCAGATGGCCGACCAGCTGGCCCGCGGCTTCGTGCTGGGCGCCACCGCCGGCCGCACCACGCTGACCGGTGAGGGCCTCCAGCACGCCGACGGCCACTCGCACCTGCTGGCCTCGACCAACCCGGGCGTCGTGGCCTACGACCCGGCGTACGGCTTCGAGATCGCGCACATCGTCCAGGACGGTCTGCGCCGGATGTACGGCTCCAGCGCCGAGCACCCGCACGGCGAGGACGTGTTCTACTACCTCACCGTCTACAACGAGCCGATCAAGATGCCGGCCGAGCCCGAGAACGTGGACGTCGAGGGCATCCTCAAGGGTCTGCACAAGTACGCGCCGGGCACCGCCGGCCAGATCCCGGCCCAGATCCTCGCCTCCGGCGTGGCCGTGCCGTGGGCCCTGGAGGCCCAGCGCATCCTCGCCGAGGAGTGGAACGTCAAGGCCGACGTCTGGTCCGCGACCTCGTGGAACGAGCTGCGCCGCGACGCGGTGGAGGCCGAGGAGTTCAACCTGCTGCACCCCGAGGAGCAGCAGCGGGTGCCGTACGTGACCCAGAAGCTCCAGGGCGCCGAGGGCCCGGTCGTCGCGGTGTCCGACTGGATGCGCGCGGTGCCGGACCAGATCGCCCGCTGGGTGCCGGGCCAGTACCAGTCGCTGGGCGCCGACGGCTTCGGCTTCGCCGACACCCGTGGCGCGGCCCGTCGCTTCTTCCACATCGACGCGCAGTCGGTCGTCCTGGCGGTGCTCACCGAGCTCGCCAAGCAGGGCAAGATCGACCGCTCGGCGCTGAAGGACGCGATCGACCGCTACCAGCTGCTGGACGTGGCCGCGGCCGACCCGGGCGCCGCCGGCGGCGACGCCTGATCAGCCCGTGGGCACTGAGGGGCCGGACCTCCGTACGGGGGTCCGGCCCCTCGCCGTGTGTCGTGGTTTGACCCTCACACCGGTGTGAGGTCCTACGCTCGGCCGCATGACGAACGAGACGAAGCCCGGCCACTCCGGGCGGCACCCCGAACCCGTCGACGGCGCGGGCGAGTTCAACCGGAACGTGATCGCGGAGTTCCGCACCGGGCAGGGGGTCGTCGGCGGCGCGCTCGCCGGCGCGCCGGTCCTCCTGCTCACCGTGGTCGGCGCCCGCAGCGGCGAGCCGCGCACCACGCCCCTGGTCTACCTGGCGGACGGCGAGCGGCTGGTGGTCTTCGGCTCCAACGGCGGCAGCCCGACGGACCCGCTCTGGTACCGCAACCTCCTCGCCCACCCCGAGGTGACCGTCGAGGTCGGCACCGACCGCTACCCGGCCCTCGCGGCCCCGGTCGACCCGGCCGAGCACGACGCGCTCTGGGCCCGTCAGATCGCCGCCCAGCCCCAGTTCGCCGGCTACCGCACCGCGGCCCGGACCGTCCCGCTGGTGGCCCTCACCCGGGCCTGACCGGCAGGGGCGGCACCGCCCGGACACCACGACGGCCCCGGACTGCGGCGAGTCCGGGGCCGTGGCGTTGCGGGGCCGGTCAGATGTGCACGGCCGGGCCCGCGTCGGTGGTGCCGCGGCGGGTGAGCAGGCCGAGCACGGCGGCGGCGAAGGCCACCACGGCGGCCACCGCGAAGGCGAGCGACATGCCGCTCACGAAGGACTCGTGGACGGCGCCGGCCATCGCGTCCACCGCCTGCTGCGGGGTGCCGGCCGGGGCCGGCGGGGCGATGCCGAGCTGGGCGGCCTGCTTGAGGCCCTCGCCCGCCGCGCCCTCGACCGGCGGCAGGCCGGCCTTGGCCCAGTTGCCGGGCAGCACGTCGCCGACCTTGGCGGCCATCAGCGCGCCCAGCACCGCGGTGCCGAGGCTGCCGCCGACCTGCATCGCGGCCTGCTGGAGGCCGCCGGCCACGCCGGAGAGCTCCAGCGGGGCGTTGCCGACGATCACCTCGGTGGCGCCGACCATGACCGGGCTGATGCCCAGGCCCATCAGGACGAACCAGAGCGACATCACGCCGTTGCCGGAGCCGGTGTCCAGGGTGGACATGCCGAACATCGCGGTGGTGGTGATCAGCATGCCGGCCACGATCGGGATGCGCGGGCCCAGCTTGCCGATCGCCAGGCCGGCCAGCGGCGAGCCGACGATCATCATGCCGGTCATCGGCAGCAGGTGGACGCCGGCCTCGACCGGCTTCATGCCGTGCACGTTCTGGAGGTAGAAGGTCACGAAGAAGATCGCGCCGAAGAACGCGAAGGCCATCAGCACCATCAGCAGCACGCCCGCCGACAGCGGCACCGAGCGGAACAGGCTGAGCGGGACCAGCGGCTCGCGGGCCTTGCCCTGCCAGAGCGCGAACAGCACCATCAGCACCACCGCGCCGCCCAGGAACAGCAGCGTCCTGCCGTCGCCCCAGCCCCACTCGGGGGCCTTGATGATGCCGAAGACCAGCGCGAACATCCCCACCGAGAGCAGTGCGATGCCGGGCAGGTCGAAGGACTTGGCGGCGTTGTCGGCCCGGACGTCCCTGAGGATCCACATGCCCAGGGCCAGCGCGATCAGGCCGACCGGGATGTTGATGAAGAACACCGACTCCCAGTTGACGTGCTCGACCAGCAGGCCGCCGACGATCGGGCCGGCCGCCGTGGAGGCGCCGATCACGCCGCCCCAGATGCCGATCGCCATGTTGAGCTTCTCGGCCGGGAAGGCCCCGCGCAGCAGACCGAGCGCGGCCGGCTGGAGCAGCGCGCCGAACAGGCCCTGGAGCACCCGGAAGGCGATCACGGTCTGGATGTTGCCGGCGAAACCGATCGCGGCCGAGGTGGCCGCGAAGCCCACCGCGCCGACCAGGAAGGTGGTCTTGTGGCCGAAGCGGTCACCGATCTTGCCGGCGGTGATCAGGAAGACCGCCAGGGCCAGCAGGTAGCCGCTGGTGACCCACTGGATCTCGGAGGGCGCCGCGTGCAGCTTCTCCTGGATCACCGGGTTGGCGATGGCGACGATCGTGCCGTCCAGCGCGACCATCATGACGCCGACCGCGACGGTCAGCAGGGTCAGCCAGGGGTGCCCCTTGAGGCCGCCCCCCGACGGCGGATTCGGCGGCGGCGCTGCGTCCGCCTCGGAGTTCTTCACGACGGACTGGCTCATCTGGGCCCTCCGGGGGCATGGCTCGGTGCAGGACATGGTCGTGGCGCCCCGGCCCACCCGTCCCCACAGGTGCCCCGGCCCGACGGGCGCCACCCCGGCACATTATGTCAGCCACTGACAATCGGCAAACAGTGACTTCTGGCCATTGCTGCCATTTGTCAGAGCGCTAAGGTTGTGCTCCCACCCTCCCCCAGCGCTCCGGAAGGCCCCCGCCATGGCCGCTCACACCCCCCGTACCACCTGCACCCCGGAGGGCTCCGAACGCGCGCCCGGGCTGCGCGAGCGCAAGAAGCAGCAGACCCGGTACGCCCTGATCCAGGCCGCCCACGTGCTCTTCCTCCGACAGGGCTTCGCCCACACGACCGTCGACGAGATCGCCTCCGCCGTCGACGTCTCCCAGCGCACCTTCTTCCGCTACTTCGCCAACAAGGACGAGGTCGCGCTCGCCGTGATGGCCGTGGCCGAGGACTACTTCATCGAGTGCCTGCGGCTCCGCCCGGCCGAGGAGGCCCCGCTCCAGGCCCTGCGCGCCTCGATCGTCAAGGCCTGGCGCGACCTCGGCAGCGAGGAGGCCTCCGGCCCCGGCTCGATCCACAGCGCCCTCGAACTCATGCGGATGATCGAGGAGACGCCCCCGCTGCTCGCCGCCCACCTGCGCCGGGTCACCGAACAGGAGCGGCTGGTGATCCAGGTGCTCGCCGAACGCGAGGGCCTGGACCCGGCCGAGGACCTGCGCCCGGCCGTGCTCGCCGCCGTCTTCGGCAGCCTGCTGCGCTCGGCCCACCTGTCCTGGAGCGCCGAGCACGAACCGGCCGGCCCGGAGGGCATGGTCGCCGTCATCGAGCGCTACTTCGACCAGCTCGGCCCGGCCCTGGCCGGCCACTGGCGCGGCCCGGCGTAGTCCCGGGCAGCACACCCGTGTCATACCGGGGTATCACCCGATACCCCGGTAGCCCCCGGAAGTTCGCGCTCCAGTGCGACGCACCGGGCGGGCCCGCCCTCCTAGGCTGGCCCGCGATGAAGACGCTCACCATCGCCGACGGCCGCAGGTTCGCCGTCCGCCAACTGCGCACCCTGCGACGGCACCTCACCACCCCGAGCGAGGACGACACCCCGCTGCTCGGGAACTCCCGCCGACGCTGGGTGCGCCTGATCCCGTACGCCGTCGCGATCATCCTGCAGGCCTCGCTGATCCCCGGCGGGATCGTCAGCCTGGTCAGCTTCTACGGCCTGGTGCTGCCGGTCGCCGCCGCGCTCACCGTCGCCCAGACCACCCCGCTGTTCCTCGCCATCACCCGGCCGCTGGCCGCCTGGTGGATCAGCGCCGCCACCCTGGTCACCACCGCGACCATCACCGCCCACCACCACCAGGCGACGGGCAGCTGGCCGTGGACCGCGCCGATGATCCTCTCGTACCTCTTCCTGCTGCTCGCCCTCGGTCTGCGCGAGCGCCGGGCCACCGTGATCGCGGTCTGGGTCGCCACCGTGCTGCTCACCGTGCTCACCACCACCCTCGGCCTGCCCCGGGCCGGCGACGGCACCACCGTGCTGCTGATCGCCCTCAGCGGCGCCGTCCTGCTGCTCGGCTGGGCCGTCCGGGACCGCGCGGTCGCCCGCCGGCTGCTCACCGAGCAGGAGCAGATCAGCGAGGCGGAACGCGAGCGGCGCACCCTGCTGGAGGAACGCGCCCGGATCGCACGGGAGTTGCACGACGTGGTGGCCCACCACATGTCGGTCATCGCGGTGCAGGCCGCCAGCGCGCCGTACCGGATCGACGGCGTCCCGGCCGACGCCGCCGAGGAGTTCACCGCGATCGCCGGCACCGCGCGCGAGTCGCTGGCCGAGATGCGGCGCCTGCTCGGCGTGCTGCGCAGCGAGGAGTCCGCCGGGGAGACGGCCCCGCAGCCGGGGGTCGGCCAACTCGCCCAGCTGGTCGAGACGGTGGGGCGGGCCGGGGTGCCCGCCGAGCTGACCGTGGACGACGGGCTGGCCGAACGGGTGCCGCAGGCCGTCGGCCTCTCCGCCTACCGGATCGTCCAGGAGGCGCTGGCCAACGTGGTCCGGCACGCCCCCGGCGCGCGGACCTGGGTGTCGCTGTCGGCGGACGGCCCCGAACTGCGGCTCACCGTGGTCAACGCGCCCCCGCCGCAGCGCACCGAGTCGCTGGAGGCCTCGGCCGAGGGCACCGGACACGGTCTGGTCGGAATGCGCGAACGCGTCCGGCTGGTCGATGGCAGGCTGGACACCGGTCCGCTGCCGGACGGCGGCTTCAAGGTCGCCGCCGCCCTGCCGCTCGACCCGCCCGAACGCCCAGACACCCCCGGGGAGCAACCCGCATGACCATCCGCGTGATCATCGTCGACGACCAGGCCATGGTGCGGGCCGGCTTCGCCGCCCTGCTCAACGCCCAGAGCGACATCGACGTGGTGGGGGACGCGGCGGACGGCGCCCAGTCCCTGGAGGTCACCGGCCGCACCCACCCCGACGTGGTGCTGATGGACGTCCGGATGCCCGTCATGGACGGCCTGGAGGCCGCCCGGCGACTGCTCGACCCCGACGTCCCCGGCGCCCACCGCCCCAAGGTGCTGATGCTGACCACCTTCGACGTGGACGACTACGTGTACGAGGCGCTGCGCGCCGGGGCCAGCGGCTTCCTGCTCAAGGACGCCCCGCCGGCCGACCTGATCGCCGCGGTCCGGGTGGTCGCGGCCGGCGAGGCCCTGCTCGCCCCCTCGGTCACCCGCCGGCTGATCGCCGACTTCGCCCGCAACCGGCCCGCCAAGCGCCGCGACCCCAAGCTGCGGCTCAACGGCCTGACCCCGCGCGAGACCGAGGTGCTGGAGCTGATCGCCCGCGGCCTGTCCAACCAGGAGATAGCCGCCAAGCTGGTGCTCGCCGAACAGACCGTCAAGACCCACATCGGCCGCATCCTCGCCAAGCTCGACCTGCGCGACCGTGCCCAGGCGGTGGTGCTGGCCTACGAGTCCGGCCTGGTGACACCCGGGCAGTAGCAGGACCGTTCCCTGATACCCGGGTAGCACCCGGTACTTGGCCCCGCGGTGTGACGTCCGCGGGGCCGACGCATACCTACCTTCCTCCCCATCGGAAGCCGAACCGAGTCGGCGGCCGAACGGACGAGGGGGAACAGGGACATGCGCAAGTTCCGGACCAGGCGAGCACTCGCCGCCACCGCGGTGGCGCTGGCGGCGGTGCTCGGCGCGGGCGGCTGGGCCGCCGACACCCAGACCGCCGTCACCGGCCCGCCGCCCGGC
>NZ_JAHSQD010000326.1 GCF_020103755.1 Streptomyces sp. LS1784 | reverse complement strand
GCTCGGGTACGCCCGTCTGTCCATGAGCCGCAGAACATCACCCGGGCCCCGACTGGCACGCCAGTACGGCCGACGTTCACACGAACGAGCGATCACGAACCGAGAGAAAGGGGACTTAACGTCCTCTGAGGCGATCCGCCAGCCACCGCCCTCGACAGGTGCGAACGTCGCTTCAAAGACGCCAAAGCCGGTCCAGCTCCGGTGCAGGAACACGACATCGCCCTCAACGACAACGTTCCACTTCTCATCCATACCCCGGGACCGGTAACCGAGTTGGATGCGCTCCCACTCCTCATCCGACCAGATCCGGTCCGGCAGGACACCAATCGCCGTGGGAACCATGATCGACTGGAGGGGTTTGCGAAACGAGGATCGGGTCACGCGTTCGTCAGTGGGCAGTCGCACTCCTCGTCGCACAAGCACGCGCCGCACGCGGCGCACAACTCCTGGCTGTCCCGGCCGAACCGCGGCGGGTAGGTCATCTGCTCCCCGCACCAACCGCACGTCCTGGAGTCGAGGATGTCGCCCTGGCCGCCGCCCTGCTGCTGATTCGCCACGGACAAAACGTAGCGGACAAGATCAACCCTTGCATCTATGTCTTCGACGTCACCACCAGGGCGATCGCCTGGACCGAGCGCTTGACCCCCAGATAACGGGCGGGGTCGGAACGACACACGTCGCCCAGGCCCTGGGCCACCTCGCCATCCGCCAGGGCGCGAACGCCCGCTTCACCAAGACCAGACGCGTCCTGGCCGAGCTGGCCGGTGGCCACGCGAACCGCACCTGGGACAAGCGGATCCGCGAGTTGGTCCGCCCCGACGTCCTCATCCTCGACGACTTCGCGATGCGCCAGCTCACCGCTGCCCAGGCCAACGACCTCTACGAGCTGGTCAGCGAACGACAGGGCCGTTCCCTGATCATCACCAGCAACCGGGCTCCCAGCGGCTGGTGTCCCCTCTTCCCCAACCCCGTCGTCGCCGAGTCCCTGCTGGACCGGCTGATCAACACCAGCCACCAGGTCATCATGAACGGCCCCAGCTACCGCCCCAACAAGCGACCCAGGAACCCGACGGCCAAGGGCGAGGCCGCCAGACCCGACTGAAACCTCGCCGCAGTACGCTGCGCAGGCCATGAGCAACCACTTCACTCCCGCACCAGCCCCGCGCGATCTGCCGGACAACGCGACCGGCGAAGACCTCCAGGAGGCATGGAGGACCGGTCGCGTCTTCGGTCCGCCGATCCGACGGATCTTCCGGGACGTCATCACCGACCGTCTGCCCGCCGGGCGCCGGGCGCCGCAGGCGGCAATGCTGTTCGAGCCCTTGGCGGATCCGTTCTGGGAGAACGACTTCTGGTTCCTCAGCGACTTCTACAGCGTGATCCTGCACCAGGACACCTGCCAACCGGGAACAGCCGAGGGGGTCCAGCTGCTTGCGGCCCTGGCTCTTGACGACCGGATCCCCCCCCGGCACCGGTTTGGAGCGATGGACCTCCTCTTCAGCGCCGCAACAGTCGCGGAACGTCATCTGGCCCGGTGCTGGCCCGAGACTCCCACCTGCGCGGATCCAGACAGCGAGGCCCGGACCCGTTCAGCTGTCGAGGCCAGCGCCCCAAGCCTCCTGGCTCGCTGGGAAGCCGAATGCCCGGCAGTGCGACTCGCCCTTGCGGGGCTCGCCGTGGTCTTCCCAACGGACCGGACGTTGCCGGCACTGACACCACGCCTGCGGCAATTCATTGACCAGCACCCGCTCGGCACGGACACCGGCGACTACGTGCGGTTCGCTCTGGTGATGGCCGCCCAGCACGACGACGAGACGCTCGCTGCCGTCGAGAAGTTCACCAATGCTCACTGGCGCGGAACATCCCGCGGAGCACCCACCAGAGCCCGAGCCCTTCACCTGCTCGGTCAGATGCTCGACAAGGTCGGTTCCAACCTCACCCGGTCACAGCCTGGGGAATAACGGGCTCTGGCGCTGATCTTGTGATCGGGCCAAGCCGCAGGCCCCCACTGATCCGTCTCGCCCGCCTCTTCGTATCTTGGTGCCATGGCGAATGAAGCAGAGTCGGCATCACACACCAATCGGTGGGGTGACACGGCGAATTCGGCCCCAGACAGCGAGTCCTGCCGAGACGTCTGCACGTGCTTCGACCAGGGCCGGGTGAGCAACCGGCGACGGGTGTACTTCCACAGCGAGCGTCAGGACACATCTTCGCCGGCCTGGCAGAGCTGGCCGGCCGGCCGGCCGGTCCGAGTAGTAGGCCTCGTACTGGCCCCCGGGGCGGGCGCCAGGTCAGGGCAGGTCGACGAGGACGGACGGGCACGGGTTCGCCTCGTGGTGGTGGTCGGCGAGCAGCTCGTACATGGCGGCGAAGAGGCGGTGGGTGAGGACCTGGCCGCCGAGGAAGGCGATCTTGTCGGGGACGGCGGGCGGCGGGGTGGCGCCGCCGGCCATGGTGAGGAAGGCGGCGGTGATGTCGCGGGGGGTGACGGCGCTGCTGGTGCTCGCCAGCTACGCGCTCGTCGCATGAGCCCGGAGGCCCCGCTCCGCCGGCCTTCCGAGCGGTCGACGGGGCGGGGGCCCAGCCCGTCACTGACGGAGGTCTGGGGTGTCCGGGAGTGGGGGTCTTGGGGGTCAGCCCCTCGTGGGGACGGGATTGGCCGGGTCGTCCAGCCACGGGGTGTGTCTGTCAGGGGTGACGGTCACGCTTGGGCCCTCGCCCTCGCCGTCAGCCGATGACAGTCGCCGGGTTGAGCAACGCCGCCGTCGGCGAACGGACCGAACCGTCCTTTTCCGCTGTGAGGGTGGCGAACGTGTCGCGCCACAGCGTGCCGAGCACGAGGACGGGACCACGACCGGGATCGAGGAGCAGGGCCGTGACCGCCTCGGCGACTGCCCCATCGGGCACGGCGAGGAAGCGCTGGGATTCGTTGAACCACAGCACGGTGTTCGCCAAGGGGCATTCGCCGTCCAGGGTACGCATCAGCTCCATGGGACCTGCCGGGCGCCAGACATGCCAGGGCTCCGGAAGCTGCCGAACGGCTTCCCACAGGGATCGTGTCTTTCCTGCGGAGGAGTCCGCGACCAGGACCGCCATCCGGCTCTCCCGTTATCCCGACTCGATCTCCGCACGCAACCGGTCGTCGTGGGGACGCCGCAGCGACCAGCTCGCCGGACACATGTTCACCTACGACGGCGCCGAGGACCTGCACGGCAACTGGAGCTCGATCGCCCGGTTCACCTCCACCCCGCCCGCCGCGACCCCGGCCGCGCCGACTACGCCCGGGCGCTGAAGCGCATCCGCTCGGCGGCGCTCAGCCGGGGCGCCGCCTCGGCGGGCCTGACCATGACCCCCTGACCACCGGACAGGACCCCCGAACACCCTCGCCGCGGCGTGTCGTCCGGTGGATGTGCCAGTGGCACAGGCCTGCGGAGCGGGCCGCCGCAGGAGGCTCGCATAACCCACAGAACACCTTCAAATCAGGGGAGTTGACGTTAAGTCAGTTCTACTGTGGAGTGAGCATGACGCCCTGGCCGGCGTCGCGCGCCCCGGGGGATGGGGCCGGTCGGCCGTGGCTGCCATCGGCGCAAAGGGGGAGCATCCTGATGGCATACGCGAAGGGTTATGACGTCTCCGACTTCCAGTCGGGCATTCCGGGGGACGCGGAGTTCGTCTTCATCAAGGCCACCGAAGGCGGCCACACCGGCCAGTCGGGGTACGCCGACAAACTCGCGGACGCCCGGGGGCGCGGGCTGGTGGTCGGGCACTACCACTTCCTGCACGCGGAGAACCCGGTCGAGGGTGAGGTGGAGCACTTCTGCCAGGTCGTGGGGCAGGTGCCCGCGGGCGAGCTGCTGGTGCTGGACTTCGAGCCGTACGGACAGTCGGTCGGCGACGGCGACGCGACCGAGGCGAAGAACCGGTGGCTGGCGGCGGTCAAGCAGCGTTACCCGGACCGCCTGGTCGGGCTCTACACCAACCGGGACTACTGGTTCCGGACGGACGACAACGCCGGCGACTTCCTGTGGATAGCGGACTACGTTTCCGCGGGTTCGCCGCGCATCCAGGCGTCCTGGCGCTTCCACCAGTACAGCGACGACCCACTCGACGCGGACATGTTCAACGGCTCGCTGGACGAGTTGCGGGCGTGGGCCGGCGCCGGCCGGGCCCCGGACCCCGAGCCACCCGCGCCGACCCCGGGGCCGCAGTCGCCCGGCTGGCCGGGGCTGCAGCTGGTGGACCGGGACCAGTGGGGCGCGCGGCCCTGGCGCGAGCCTAACGGTTCGATCCCGTACGCCGGTCCGCGCGCCGGAGTGAAGGTGCACTACCTCGGCACGACGTACACCTTCGACACCCACGACACCTGCCCGGCCTACGTACGGCGCCTCCAGGCCTCACACATGGACGACGACGGCTGGTCGGACATCGGCTACAGCTTCGTGGTCTGCGAGCACGGCCACGTGTTCGAGGGCCGCGGGCTGAACCGGCGCAACAGCGCCAACGGCGACGTCCCGCTCAACGAGGCTCACTACGCGGTGTGCGGGCTGGTCGGCTCCTCCGGCTCGACCGTGCCCACCCCGGAACAGCTCAACGGGCTGCGGGACGCGATCGAGTACTGCGAGCAGCAGGGCCCGGCGGGCCCGGAGATCAAGGGGCACCAGGACGGCTACTCGACCGACTGCCCCGGCCCGGCGCTGTACGCCTGGGTGACGTCGGGTGCGCCGCGCCCCTCCGGCACGGTGGTCACCCCACCCCAACAGCCCGCGCCCCAGCCGGACCCGGTCCCAGACCCGACCCCGGCCCGGTACCGGAAGGACGTCGGCGGCCTGTCGTACGGCTACGGCGCGCACGGTCCGCAGGTCACCATCGTCGGCGAGGCGCTGGTGGCGGCGGGTTTCGGCTCACACTACGGGCAGGGCCCGGGACCGGACTGGACCGACGCCGACACCCTCAACTACGCCGACTACCAGCGCAGTCTGGGCTACTCCGGCGGGGACGCGGACGGCGTGCCCGGCGAGTCCTCGCTGCGCCGGCTGCTCGGCGGGCCGATCCCGCTGGCCGAGGTGTCGAAGTCGCGGGTGGTCGCGGCGGCCCGCCAGGACCCGGACGCGCCCCAGGGCGCCACCACGCACGCCGACGACGTGTACACGGTGGAGCGGGCCCTCGTCGCCGAGGAGCTGCTCGACCGGCAGTGGGCCGACGGCTCGTTCGGCACCCGGACCATCGACGCCTACTCCGCGCTGCAGCGCCGGTACGGGTACAGCGGGCAGCAGGCGGACGGCATACCCGGCATCAACTCGCTGACCCGGCTCGGCCAGGCGCACGGCTTCACCGTCGCCGGCTGACGTCGGCCGAGGAGGACAGATGTACCAACTCGCCCTGTCCCTGTGGCGCACGTGCGTTCCCTACATCGTCGCGTTCCTCGTGGTGCAGGCCGCGCGGCTCGGAATCCACCTGGACAACGCCTCCGTCACCTCCGCCCTGGTCACCGGCTTCGGCACGGTCTACTACGCCGCGTTCCGGTTCCTGGAGCACCGGTTCGGCGCGAGCTGGGGCTGGTTCCTGGGGGCCGCCCGGCCGCCGTCCTACCAGCCGCCGGTCCCCGCGCCCACGCCGGCCACACCTGCACCCACGCCTGCCGCACCTACGCCTGCGCCGTCCGCACCTGCACCCACGCCTACGCCCGCGCCGGCTCCGGCGCCTGAGCCCGCACCTGCACCCACGCCTACGCCCGCACCCGCACCCGCACCCGCACCCGCAGCGACGCCGCCGGACCCCACGCCGGCCCGACCCGACTACCGGAACCTGCCCGAAGGCGGCTGACTGGCACCAGCACAGGGGTTGCGGAATGCCCAATTCCGCAACCCCCGAAAAGGCCCGGTATTACAATTAGCCTTTTCTGTTCATGTCTTGACGAATTGTCGCCTGAATCCGAGACTGAGCCTGCCACCAATGCATCCGGATCCCATTTCACCGGCCTCTTGATGCACGAAGTGAACGGAGGGGGAATTTGCCGACGACACCGACCTACCCGGGCGTCTACATCGAAGAGCTTCCCAGCGGCGTCCGTACCATCACCGCGGTGAGCACCTCGGTGACCGCCTTCGTCGGGGCCACCCGGCGCGGCCCGCTCAACCAGCCGGTCACCATCACCAGTTTCGCGGACTTCGAACGCCGTTTCGGCGGACTCGCGAGTCAGAGCCCGGTCAGCTACGCCGTCCAGCAGTTCTTCCTCAACGGGGGCTCGGTCGGGATGGTGGTCCGGGTCGCGGCGGCCGGCACCGGCGCCGCCGCGGGCGTCACGCTCAACTCGACGCAGACCTCCACCGCCACCCCGGCCCTGGAGGTCACGGCCGTCGAGCCGGGGCACTGGGGCGGGGGGCTGCGGGTCGCCGTGGACTACCGGACGCCGACCCCGGCCGAGACCTTCAACCTCCAGGTCTTCGACACCTCCGGCGCCGTCCGGGAGTCCTTCGCGGACCTGTCGGTCCGGGCCGCCAGCCCCCGGTTCGCCGAGACGGTGGTGAACAGCGGCTCGACTGTCGTCCGGGTCAAGGTGCTGGCGGAGAGCCGGCCGGACCCGGTGGGCACCGTCTCCAAGCCCTTCGCGGCCACCCTGCCGGACCTCACCCACGAGATCCAGGTGAAGATCGCCGACGTCTCGCGGACCGTCACGATCTACGACCCCGCCGCGGACGGCACCGCGCCGACCACCGTCCCCGAACTCGCCCTGCTGCTGGAGCGCAAGCTGCGGGCCCTGCCCGACGCCCCGGGCAAGCGGGCCTTCGCGGGCACCCGGGTGAGCGTGTTCGGGCGGCAGCTCCAGGTCGTCGCCGGCTCCACCGACCCGGCCGACGTGGTGCGCTTCCTCGGTGAGGCCGCCAACAACCTCGGACTGGAGGGCTCGGTCAACCCGCCGGTCCTCGCCCTCGCCGGCGGCCAGGACGGCGGAGCCCCCGGCATGACGGACCTGATCGGTAGCGAGGCCGGCAAGACCGGCATCCAGGCCCTGCGCGACGTGCCGGACGTCAACCTGCTGGTGCTGCCGGAACTGGCCGGCTACGCCAGCGTGGACGATGCCGTCACGGTCGTCTCGGCCGCCCAGGCACTCTGCGTGGAGCAGCGGATGTTCCTGATCGTCGACTCGCCGCAGGCGTGGACGACGCTGGACGCCGCCCGGGCGGGCCTGTCCGCCTTCGACTCGGTGCGCAACGACCACGCCGCGCTGTACTTCCCGCACCTGGAGCTGGTCGACCCGCTCACCGGCCGGCTGCGCAGCTTCCCGCCGTCGGGCACCATCGCCGGCGTGATGGCACGCACCGACGGCCAGCGGGGCGTGTGGAAGGCACCCGCGGGCACCGAGGCCGGACTGCCCGGGGTACGCGCGCTGACCGTCCCGCTGACGGACCGGGAGAACGGCCTGCTGAACCCGCTCGCGGTGAACTGCCTGCGGACGTTCCCGGTGGTGGGCCCGGTGGCGTGGGGCGCGCGGACCATGGCGGGCGCCGACGCGCTCAGCTCGCAGTGGAAGTACGTCCCGGTGCGGCGCCTGGCGCTGATGCTGGAGGAGAGCCTCTACCGCGGCACCAAATGGGTCGTGTTCGAGCCCAACGACGAGCGGCTGTGGGCGCAGATCCGGCTGAACGTGGGCGCGTTCCTGCACTCGCTGTTCCAGCAGGGCGCGTTCCAGGGCACGTCGGCGCGCTCGGCCTATTTCGTCAAGTGCGACAAGGACACCACTACGCAGGACGACATCAATCGCGGCGTGGTGAACGTCGTGGTCGGATTCGCGCCACTCAAGCCCGCGGAATTCGTGATCGTCAAGATCGAGCAGCTCGCCGGACAGTTCGAGGTTTAGGATCTCCATGGTCGAGTTCACCGTCAATCCACACCGGTTCGATCCGTACAAGAACTTCAAGTTCCTGGTCGTCTGGGACGGTCGGGTCGTCGCCGGAATCAGCAAGATCAGCCCGCTCAAGCGCACCACCGAGGTGGTGAAGCACCGCAGCGGGGGCGATCCGAGCGCACCGCGCAAGTCGCCGGGGCGCACCGACTTCGAGGCGGTCACCCTGGAGCGCGGGGTCACCCACGACCCGGAGTTCGACCGCTGGGCCAACAAGGTCTGGATGGTCGGCGCGGGCCGCGGGGCGGAGGTCTCGTTGCGGGACTTCCGCAAGGACCTGGTGATCCAGGTGCTCAACGAGGCCGGTCAGGTGGCGGTCGCCCACAAGCTGTACCGTGCCTGGCCGAGTGAGTACCAGGTGCTCGGCGAACTGGACGCCAACGCCAACGCGGTGGCGATCCAGAGCCTCAAGCTGGAGGTGGAGGGCTGGGAGCGGGACGAGGAGACGCCCGAGCCGGAAGAGCCCTCGTTCCAGCAGCCGGCCTGAGCGGCCGACCGATGGAACTCGCCGGGGAGGCCGCCCTGCTGGCCGCCTGGGAGGCCGGGCTGGCGGCCGGCCGCACCGGGCGGGCCCTGCTGCTGCACACCGTCGCCCGTCCGGGCGCCGGGACGGAGGAACTGCTGGCCGTACCGATCGGCCGGCGGGACGCAGAACTGTTCTGCCTGCGCGCCGAGTTGTTCGGCGAACTGCTCAACGTGCGGGTCGGCTGCCCGAGTTGCGCGGAGGAGATGGAGTTCGCCTTCGACGCCGGGCAGGTGGTCGGTGCCGCGCGGCCGGCGGACGGCCCGCTGCGGGTGGAGCTGGACGGCTGGCAGGTCGGCTTCCGGCTGCCCACCCCCGGCGACCTGGCCGCCGCCGAACAGGCCCCCGCAGGCCAGGCCCGGGCCGTTGTACTGGAGCGGTGCGTGCTGACCGCCGAGCACGGCGGGGAGCCGGTCGCCGCCCGGCAGCTCCCCGAACCGGTCCAGCGGCGCGTGGCCGAGGCCGCCGCCGCGGCCGACCCCTGCGCGGACGTCCGGCTGAACCTCAGCTGCCCCGAGTGCGGCGAGCAGGCCCTCGCCGAGTTGGACATCGCCTCCTACCTCTGGGAGGAGCTGGACGACTGGGCCCGGTCGACCCTGCTCGACGTCCACCTCCTGGCCACCGCCTACGGCTGGAGCGAGGCGGAGATCCTGGCGCTCAGCCCGCTGCGGCGCCGCTACTACCTGGAGCTGTGTGCAGATGCCTGACCACTTCGACCGCCTGGTGGCGAAGGACGGCCCGAGCGGGGACCGGGCCGGGGTACGGGTGCGCCCGCGCCTGCCGGAGCCGTTCGAACGGCTCGACGCGCTCGCTCCGGCGCTGCCGGTCGTGGACGAGGAGTCGTTCGGGCCGGGCCGCTCGGGCGGGCGACCCGCTCCCGTGCCACTCGCCCGGCCGCCG
>NZ_JAHSQD010000325.1 GCF_020103755.1 Streptomyces sp. LS1784 | reverse complement strand
GCCGCCCCACCTCCCCCGTCGGCCGCGCCCTCAACGCCTCCCGCCAGACCGTCAAGGCCGCCCTCAACCGCGTCCGCGTCGCCGCCCGTACCCTCGGCCGCAAGCTCCTCGACAGCAAACTCGGCCGCGCCCTCACCAACGGCGCCCACCGCATCCGCGACGCCTACCGCAAGCAACGCGACCGGCTGCGCGCCTGGCACCAGAAGCGCCAACAGCAGCGCGCCCAACGCCGCGCCCACGAGAACTCCCCGGACGCGAAGAAGCAGCGCCTCGAACTGATCGTGGCGAGGATCCGGCCGAAGGTCGATCGCCTGCTCGGTTTCGGCATCGGCCGCCTGACGCTCCGTGGCGTCCTCCGCGGAATGCGGGCGTGGTACCGGCTGACCGGCCTGAGCGCCCGCGAGGACGGGCCGCTGACCGCAATCACCGCCGAACTGAACCCGGAGAAGGACGTCCGGGACCACATTCCGGCGGCCGAGGACCTGGTGCGCAAGAACGAACCCGCACTGATGCGCATCCTGGAACAGCTCGGCGAGAAACTGATCAACGCACCGGAGGTCGTCGCCCAGGCCGGCGTGCTCAACGAGGAGCAGCGCGCCTACCAGGAGCGCCGCAGCGCGTCGGACACGCCCAGCCAGGAGACCCGGCCGGCCCGCGCCGGTCTGGTCGAGGCACGTGCCATCCACGGGGGGAACCGGCCTCCGGGGCACGAGCGCATCATCATGGCATCCGGCGGTGGCATGGAGATCGGTGTCAGCGAACAGCAGGGCGCCATCAGGAGCGGCGACCGAGCCGGTGAGACTCCGCCAGGGCTGGTCAAGGTGCTCAGCGGTCTGGGGTCGGGGCACTACGTCAAGGCCGGGCCGGCGTCGAAGGACGCGGCGGCCGACAAGTTGGCCGAGATCGAGGACATGCTCGCCCACAGCCTCGGCAAGGAAGGCGTCAGCGCGGCCGACCGATCGACCCAAGCCCGTCAGCGGATGCAGCGGGCCTTCTTCGACCTCGTACAGCGCCGACTCCCGCAGGACGAGTTCTTCCGCAGCAATCCGAAGGCCGCCGAGACCATGGCAGCGGCGGCCAGGCTCATGCCGACCGTCGAGGGCGCTCGCTATCCGGCAGCCGCCATGACGAACATCGCGGCCTGGCAACTCGCGAACTTCCCCGAGGCGACCTGGCAGGACGTCGTGTCGAACACCAACACCATGGCGCCACGCAACGCCGTGGCCGGCTCGCAGTACCTGCTGAACCCGCAGGGCATCGCCGCCGAGCACACGAACTCCCGGACCGGCGAGCTCACCAAGAGGGGCGCTCAGCTCGAAACGGCCGTGGCGGGGATGACGATACGGTCCAAGCTCCTGATAATCCGCGCTTTCGCCAAGGCCAAGGCCGATGTCCTGATGCTCAGCGACGAACAGCTGGTCCAGCAGTTCCCCCTGTGGGCGATGCACAACGCCGCGAGGTTCCTCGCGCCCGACGGCCGAATAGCGTCGGACGAGAAGCTGCACCCCGGATGGCGGAGATCGCCCGGCGGCCTGTGGATACCCTCGTGACGACTCAACCCCCCACTGCGATGAAGGAGTTCCGTTGACCCTGTTCGTGCGGCTCGTACCCAAGGACGTACTCGGTCGTGCCGAGGTCGACAGGCTCGCGGAAGAAGCCGGTTGGGATCTCCACTCGACGAGTGAGAGCAGCGACGGCTCCCCCTTCCAAAAGATCTGGCTGACGCCCGACCGCGGTGCGGCCGTCTACTGGATCGAGGACGATCTCCTTCAGGTCCGCTACTTCCTGATCGCGGGCCTGGACCGGGAACCGACCGTCGAATTCGTCCGCAGGCGAATCGACGTGCACGACAACGAGACCATGACGGAGCTGTTCGACAGCACCCGGGACGGCGTCGCCCTCATGAACGCCCTGCGGATGCTTTCCGTCCATTGTTACGGCCCGTTCGACCCGGACATGTTCGCCCTGTTCCGCTGGTCGATGAACGATCCCGAGCCGCTAGTCCGACGGATCGCCGTCTTCTGCGCCGGGCGGGTCGACTGGGAGGAACTCCATCCCCTGTTCGTGTTCCTCCGGGAACACGACCCGGAGGAGAAGGTCCGGGACCAGGCTCGCGCCGTCATCGCGGAGCGCGACCGCCGGGCCTCCCAGGAGAAGGACTCCGACGGGGAAGGAGGGGACGCGTGACCGGTTTCAGCGATGTCCCCAGGCCCGTACGGTCCGGGCTGGTCATCGTGGATCCGCAGCGGGGGACGCCGCAGCGGGTCATCGTGCTGCAGTTCAATCCGGACAGCCTGGAGCGGTCGTTGGCGCCGCAGGTGGCGGGGGCGGACGGGAGTGGGGACCGGACGGAGGCGTTGCGGCTGAAGGGGCCGGCCGTCGAGACGTGGAAGTTCACCGCGGAGCTGGATGCCACCGACCAGTTGGAGGTGCCGTCGCCGAACGGGATCCATCCGCAGCTGGCGACGCTGGAGTTGCTGGTGCAGCCGGCCAGTGCACAGCTGCTGGCCAATCAGGCGCTGGCCGCGCTGGGCACTCTCGAAATCACTCCGATCGAGGCCCCGCTGACCCTCTTCACCTGGGGTGGCAAGCGGATCCTGCCGGTGCGGCTGACCGAACTCACCATCACCGAGGAGGCGTTCGACATCGACCTGAATCCGATCAGGGCCGCCGTCGCGATCGGTCTGCGGGTCCTGACCGTCAGTGATCTGCCGACCGGGCACCGCGGGGCGGAGCTGTACCTGGCGCATCTGGCGCAGAAGGAGCGGCTGGTCGGCACTGCGGCCGGTGGCCGACTGAGTGCGCTCGGCCTCGGAGGGGGGTTCTGATGACTGTCGACGACCCGCTGAACGGGCTGCCCACGCCCTCGCCATACCCGCTGACCAGCCGGTACCACGGCGTCCCGGTGGCCTTGCACACGACGCCGGACGGGCGGCAGGTGCCGTACCTGCAGCGGAGGTTGCTGCCGAGCGCGGACGGTCTGACCCCGCTGGCCGAGCACACCGTGAGCGCCGGCGACCGCCTCGACCTGCTCGCGAACCGCTACCTCGGCAGCGCCGACCAGTGGTGGCGGATCGCCGACGCCAACCCGGTGGTCGATCCGCGGGAGTTGACCGCGACGCCGGGTCGGCGGATCACCATCGCGCTGCCCGGCGCGGTGCCGGGGGTGGGCAATGCCTGACCTCTCGGCCGTCACGGGAGGCGGGCCGGTCGGGTCGATCCACCTCAGCCTGCTGATGGGTCCGCAGATCCCGGTGCCGGTGCCGCAGCCGGTGACGGACGCCCTGCTGTCGGCGCAGGTCACGGTGGCGTCCGGGCAGCGCAGTGGGTTCCAGCTCGCCTTCGACCTGTCGAAGCACGGTCTGATCAACACCGCGCTGCTGCCGGGCGGCTTCTTCGACCCGAAGACCAGGGTCGTGCTGATGGTGACCGTGACGGGCACCCCGACCGTGCTGATGGACGGTGTGATCATCCGTCAGGAGGTGGGCATCAGCAACCAGCCCGGCCAGTCCACGCTCACCGTCACCGGCGAGGACCTGACCGTGCTGATGGACCTGGAGGAGCAGGCCGGGGTGCCCTTCCCGGCGATGTCCCCGGCGGCCCGGGTCACCGCGATCATCGGCAAGTACGGGCAGTACGGCATCCTGCCGCTGGTCGTCCCCGAGCTGGTGCCGCAGACGCCGATGCCCACCCGGCGGATCGACTTCCAGAAGGGCACCGACCTCGGGTACGTCAGCGAGCTGGCGAAGGCCAACGGTTACGTGTTCTACCTCGACCCGGGCCCGGTCCCCGGGATGAGCCGCGCCTACTGGGGGCCGGAGAACCGGCTCGGCGTCCCGCAGCACGCGCTGAACGTGAACATGGACGCGCTGTCCAACGTCGACCAGCTGACGTTCGCCTTCGACGGCACGGCCCGCGAGGAGCCGGAGGCCCGCATCCAGCTCCCGGCGACCAAGGTGTCCTCCGTCCTGCCGGTGCCGGAGGTCAGCATCCTGCGCCCGCCGCTGGCGCTCAAGCCCGCGCCGGCGCTGAAGAAGAAGGTCATCGCCGACACCGCCAAGAAGGACACCAGCCAGGCCGTCGCCGAGACCATCGCCAAGGCGATGCAGTCGGCGGACGCCGTCTCCGGCTCCGGCCAGCTCGACGTCGTCCGGTACGGGCACGTGCTGCGGCCGCGCGAGCTGGTCGGCGTCCGCGGCGCCGGGCTCACCTACGACGGCCTGTACTTCGTCAAGAGCGTCACCCACAACCTCAAGCGCGGCTCGTACACCCAGAACTTCACGCTGACCCGCGAGGGCCTGATCGCCCTCCAGCCGACCGTCATCCCCTAACGCTGCAGCAGGAGTTGCCCGCATGGCCGAACCGACCCGCTACCTCGGCAAGTTCCGGGGGACGGTGGTGAACAACGCCGACCCGCTCGGGATCGGCCGCATCCAGGCCCAGGTGCCCGACGTGCTGGGCGAGGCCGTGTCGACCTGGGCGATGCCCTGCTTCCCGGTGGCCGGTCCGGGCATGGGGCACTACGCGGTCCCGCCGGTCGGGGCGGGCGTGTGGGTGGAGTTCGAGCAGGGCGACCAGAGCTACCCGATCTGGACGGGCTGCTGGTACGGCTCCGCCTCGGAGGTCCCGGTGGAGGCGACGACCGGCCCGCCGGGGGTGCCGAACACGGTGCTGGAGACCACCGGGCGGCGGGTGATCGTCCTGTCCGACGACCCGACCACGGGGATCACGCTCCGCACCCCGAGCGGGGCCTCGATCGTGATCAACGACTCGGGCATCCAGATCAGCAACGGCCAGGGCGCCTCGATCTCGCTCGTCGGCGCCACCGTTTCCATCAACCAGGACGCCCTGAGCGTGACCTGACGGGGGGGGGGAGAACGTCTTGACTTCCTCCCCCTCCTGAAAGGGAGGGGGTTCCCCTCAGTCTCGCGGCTGAGCCGCTGCGCGTGAGCGCGGCGGTGGGACGACTTCCTGCTTCATCGACGACTGCCCGCCCGGAGTGCTCCGTTGAGGTCTTACACCGTCTCCACAGGCTGCAACCGCCAGTCCGGCGGCCAGGATGTTGCGTGCCGCGTTCACGTCCCGGTCGTGGACTGCTCCGCAGTCGCACGTCCATTCGCGGACGTTCAGGGGCATCTTGGTGCGGATGGTTCCGCAGGCCGAGCACAGCCTGGAACTGGGGAACCACCGGTCGATGGTCACCAGGTCCCGGCCGTACCACTGGGCCTTGTACTCCAGCATGGTCCGCAGCTCGGTCCACGAAGCGTCGCCGATGGCGCGGGCGAGCTTACGATTCTTGAGCATGTTGCGGACCGTCAGGTCCTCGATCACGACCGTTTGATTTTCACGGACGAGTCGAGTAGTGAGCTTGTGCAGGAAGTCCCTGCGCCGGTCAGCGATCCTCGCGTGGACGCGGGCGACCTTCCTACGGGCCTTCTCACGGTTGTTCGATCCCTTGGCCTTGCGGGACAGCTCCCGCTGGGCCCTGGCCAGGCGCTCACGGTCGGCGCGTTCGTGCCTCGGGTTGGTGATCTTCTCCCCGGTGGAGAGCGTCACCAGCGACGTGACACCCACGTCAATACCGACGGCCGAACCGGCCTGGGCATCCGGCATCGCTGGCCGGTCATCGCACAGCAGAGAGACGAACCAGCGCCCGGCCGCGTCCTGGGACACGGTCACCGTGGACGGCGACTGCCCTTCGGGCAGCGGCCTCGACCACACGATCATCAGCGGCTCGGTCATCTTCGCCAGCGTGAGCCGGCCGTCGCGGTAGCGGAACGCGCTGGTGGTGTACTCGGCGGACTTACGGGACTTCTTCTTCGACTTGAACGTCGGGTACTTCGCCCGCTTGTTCCAGAAGTTGGAGAATGCCCCCTGCAGATGCCGAAGGGCCTGCTGCAACGGAACGGAGGAGACCTCGGAGAGGAACGCCAGCTCCTCGGTCCTCTTCCACTCGGTCAGCATCGCCGACGTGGCGTTGTAGTTCACCCGCTCCTGACGCGTCGTCCACGCCTCGGAGCGGGCGGCCAGCGCCTTGTTGTACACGAGCCGCACACACCCGAACGTGCGGGACAGCTCAGCCGCCTGCGCATCGGTCGGGTAGAAGCGGAACTTGAAAGCCCGCTTCATGTGAATGGCCGTCACGCTCGCAAACTAATGCCACCTTTGGTAAAGACCAAATCTGCAAGTCAGGGCACCGCGGTCCGCCTCGCGGCGAATCGCAGCTCCTTGCCCTGCTCCGCAGGAGTTCCGTTTCTCCCCCCGCAAGCGGGAGGTACCCCACCCCCGGCTGAAGCCAGGGGTATCCACGGAGGTATCCGATGACCGGAAATCTGCTGCACGTCAATGCGACGGTGACCTGCCCGCACGGCGCCCAGGCGACGGTCCGGCCCGCCCAGGCGCGGGTGCTGGTCGCCGGCCAGGCCGTCACCAGTACGGCCGACCCGTACACCGTGACCGGCTGCCCGTTCAACGTGGCCGGCAAGCCGCAGCCCTGTGTGACGGTGCGCTGGGTGCTGCCGTCCGCCCGGATCCGGGTAAACGGCTCCCCCGCGCTGCCGCAGTCCGCCATCGGGCTGTGCCAGAGCGCCGAGCAGGTCCCGCAGGGGCCGCCGGTCGTGACCGTCGTCCAGCAGCGGGCGGAGGGCGTATGAACACCGGGCCCATGAACACCAGGGGTGCGCACGCCGCACAGCAGCCCGGGCCCGGCGCCGACCCGACGGCTCCGCTGCACGGTCCGGCCCGGACGGACCTCGCGTTCCCGTTCCGGATCGACAGCCGCGGGCGCACCGCCGAGGCGGCGTACGACGACCATGTGCGCGACCTGATCGAGCAGTTGCTGTTCACCAGCCCCGGCGAGCGGGTCATGCACCCGGACTTCGGCTGCGGGCTGCTCGACCTGGTCTTCGCGCCGAACAGCCCGGAGCTGGCGGCCACCCTGCAGCTGTCCGTCCAGGCGGCGCTGCAGCGGTGGCTGGGCGACGTCATCGAGATCGCCGCGCTCGACGTGGAGAGCGAGGACAACGTGGTACGGGTCGAGCTGGCGTACGTGGTCCGCCGGACCGGTACGCAGCGGCAGGACGTGTTCGAGGGCGGGGTGGCGGCATGACCGGGCGATCCGAGGAACCGACGGCACGGTGCGGGACGGAACAGTGCGGGACGGAGCTGCGGCGCGCCGACGTGCGCGCGGCGCACCTGCTGGGCCTGGACGGCGCCGAGCCGGAGGACGACGGACGCACGCTGACCGTGACCTTCCTCGGCCGGGCGCCGGGTGAGCTCGGCCCGGAGAACATCCGCGTCGACGGCGGCCGCCGGATCACCGGACTGCGCGCCCTCGCGGTCGAGATCGAGCGCGCGGACGACCCGGAGCTGGACGACCGGATGCACGTCACCCTCGACCGGGTCGGCGACACCTCCCGCTACCGGCTGGCCGTGGTCGAGGCGGACGCCTACGGCCGGCCGGGCACCCGGCCGTACCCGGGCTTCGACCCGAGGTACGCGAGCACCGGGTTCTCCTTCGCCGCCGACTGCCCCTCCCCCTACGACTGCCGCACCGAGGAGAGCTGCCCGCCCGCCGCCCCGGCGTCCGCCGTCATCGACTACACCACCCGCGACTACGAGAGCCTGCGCCGGCTCGTGCTGGACCGGATGAGCCTGACCACCCCCGGCTGGACCGAGCGGCACCTGCCCGACCTCGGCATCACCCTGGTCGAACTGCTCGCCCACACCGCCGACCAGCTCTCCTACCAGCAGGACGCGGTGGCCACCGAGGCGTACCTCGACACCGCCCGCCGCCGGGTGTCGGTGCGCCGGCACGTCCGGCTGATCGACTACGCCGTGCACGACGGCTGCAACGCCCGGGCGTTCGTCGCCCTGGCGACGGACCGCCCGCTCACCCTCGACCCCGGCAGCTTCCGCTTCGCCGCCGTCGACGTCAGCCGGCTCGGCCCGCAGGAACGCCCGGAGCTGTCCACGGTGATCCCCGACGAGCAACTGGACGCGCTCACCCGGACCGCGGCGGTCGAGGTGTTCGAGCCGCTCGGCGGAACGGACCTGGTGCTGCGCCCCGAGCACAACACCATCCGGTTCTGGACCTGGGGCAACCAGGACTGCGTCCTGTCGAAGGGCGCGACCTCCGCCACCCTGCGCGACGACTGGCACCAGGCCGACCGGCCCGAGGACCGCACCCGGCACCTGGCGCTGCGCCCCGGCGACCTGCTGGTCGTCGAGGAGGTGCTCGGCCCGCGCACCGGCGCCGCCGCCGACGCCGACCCCGCGCACCGCCAGGCCGTCCGGCTCACCTCGGTCACCCACCTGGTCGACGAGCTGTACCAGCAGCCCGTGGTCGAGGTCGAGTGGGCGCCGGAGGACGCCCTCTCCTTCCCGGTCTGCCTGTCCGCACACGGCGGGAGCGACTGCGGCCCGATCACCGACGTGAGCGTCGCCCGCGGCAACGTCGTCCTGGTTGACCACGGCCGCTCGCTCACCTTCTACGGCGGAGCCCCGGAGACCTTCGCGGTGCCGCCGGAGCCGGTCCGGGTGGCGCCCTGCGGACCGGACGGATCCGGCTGCGCGGACCGCACCGGGGGCAGCCCCGCGGCGGAGGCGATCCACGAACTGCTCGACCGGACCAGGACCGGCCACCAGCTCGGCCCGCAACAGGTCCGCGAGCTGTACGCGCTGCTCGGCGAGGCGGCGGTCCGGCGGGCCGGGCTGAGCATCCAGCTCGCGCCGGGCGCGAGCGCGGAGGGCGAGGACGGCCAGGGCACCGTGGTCGAGCCGCCCACGGCCGACGCCCAGGCGGCGACGCTGGAGACGCTGCTCGACCAGACCCGCTACCCCGTCCTGCCGCAGCCTCTCCGCCCGGTGCTGCGCTACGCGCCGGTAACCCAGGCGGCCGCCTACCCCGACCGGGCTCACGTCTGCGCCCGGCAGGCCGCCCTGCTCGCCGGCATCCCCGAACGGGTCCGCCAGCGGCTGGAGGAGCTGTGGCACCGGGCGGACTGCGGCCGCCCCCTCTCCCGCGCCGAACTCGCCGAACTGACCCTGCTGTTCGGGGCCCAGGTGGTGCACGAGCTGCACCTCGCCGAACGGCCCGCCGCCGGGCTGCGCGAACTGCTGGCCCGCCGCACCCGCCTGCTCGCCGCCAAACTGCGCCGCCTCGAGGTGCTCACCGCCCGGGCCCGCTCCGGCGGGGTGCTCCGGCGGCCCGGCGTCTGGGAGGTGGCGCAGAGCTGGGGCGGGCGGTACGCCTCCGGGCTCGACCCCGACTCCCCCGCGTTGGCCGGCCCGGCGTCCGGGATCGCCGTCCAGGACCCTCGTGCCGCACTGCCGGCCGTCCG
>NZ_JAHSQD010000324.1 GCF_020103755.1 Streptomyces sp. LS1784 | reverse complement strand
GGACGGTGAGTTCGGCGAGCAGCACCCGGTGCCGGCCCAGCCGCAGGTCGGCCTCGATCCGCTGGTCCAGCGCGCAGAGCCGGGTCTCCTCCAACCTCTTTGCCTCGACGGCGAGTTGGCCACCGACTGGGACGTCCGCGAAGGCCGGACCGCGCCACAGCGCAAGCGCGTCGCCCAACTGCCGGGCGGCGAGCGGGAAGTCGCCCCCGTCCATGGCACGGTAGCCGCGCCCGGCGAGGCGGTCGAACTCCTGGAGGTCGACCAGTCCGCCACCGCTGTTCAGCATGTAGCCGCCGACCGAGGTGACCAGGACGTCCTTCGCGCAGGAGGCCCCAGGGCCGCCGTCGCCCTGGGCGAGTGCCCGGTCGATGAGGTCGCGCAGTTGGAGCACATAGGTCTGCACGGTGGTACGACTGCTGCGAGGCGGGCGGCCCGACCACAGTTCCTCGGCGAGGACACTCGCCGGGACGACCTGGTCGGCCCGTAACGCCAGCAGGGCGAGAACCTGCCGCGGCTTCGGCGCCGACGGCACCACCGACACCCCGCACAGTCGGACCCCCAAGGCCCCCAGCACCCGGATCTCCACGACGACCACCCCAAATCCAGACGGATCGGCGGCCCCGACGGCCGCCGGCCGGGCGGATGCTCCGCTGCTCACCGTCCACACAGGTCCGCTGGACGGTCGATCGAGCACCCGCCACCATCCAAAAACAGGTCAGACGGTTTGTCAACACAAAACCGAACGCACTGTTTGTTTCTAGGCGATGCAATCCCCTACGGAGCCGGACGCTGGACCACCCGCCCGATCCCGAACCGGTCCGCCCGGGGGCCGCCAGGTCGCCCGAGGCCCGTCCGCACCCGCCCCGACTCAGGCCGGGCCGGCTCCGTCCACACCCGCTCCGGCCGCCTCGCTCGCGTCGGCCTCCGCCGCCCCCGCCACCCCTGCCGCCTCCGCCGCCCGGGCCTCCGCCAGCTCCGCGACCACCCGGGCACCCCGGTCCACCGCGAGGTCGAGCGTGGCCAGCACCCCGGGCACCGCGATGCTCGGCATCAAGTGCTGGTACAGCGAGGCGATCCGGCGCTCCAGGTCCGCCCGGCCGGACATCTTCTGGGACTGGATCTGCACCCCTGTCCAGGCCCCGGTGACCAGCCACGCCGTCTCGGCGGGCACCACCTGGGGCAGCAGCTCACCGCGTCGACCGGCCGTTTCCAGCACGGTCTCGGCCCGCTGGATCCAGCCGGGCGCCGCGCCGCCGCTGAAGTCGCCGAACACGTCCTGACCGAGGGAGAGCCGCGCGCCCGCGCTCAGCACCGGGTCGCGCGGCATGAGGTGGGCGACCACCATCCCGAGATCCACGAACTCCTGGAGCTTGCAGTGCCGTTCGGGGATGTCGTCCCGGCCGAACTGCTCCTCCACGACCCCCTGGGCGAGCTCCCGCTTGGAGGCGAAGTGGAAGTACACCGCGCCACGGGTCACCCCGGCACGGGCCACGACTTCACCGATCGTCGCTCCCTCGTACCCGTACTCGTCGAAGACCGACGCCGCCGCCTCCAGGATCAGCCGACGCGTTCGGACCGCCCGCTCCTGCCGCACCACCGCAACCACCCCACCCGAAACGCTCGGCAAACAAAACCAAACACCCCGTATCTTACCCGCCAAGGCCGGCCGGGAGTCTTGCGTCCCAGGTCACATGGGACCGCCTTCGAGCGGGCCAAAACCGCGTGGACGGTATGGAACGAACGGATGACCGACGCCTCGCTGCCGGCTGTCATAACCGGAGCTTGGACTCCCACTTCTCACCGGCAGGCCAACGGATGACCATGTCATAGCAATGAACCTGCCAAGCCAGTCCGTCGACATTCTCACAGGTCAAGAAGCTTTACCAAGGCAAGCCGATCTCCGGACCACGCTCGGTGCCCACCCACCGTGCCCACCCGATCACGCTTGGCCGCCGACGAACCTTCGTTCTGGCTCCTTGAAAACCAAACCGGTAGGTACGTATCTTACGAGCCCTGAGCAGCCCACCCCGCCCGTCACGGCCCTTCGGAGCGCTCCCCATGACTCTGCTTGCCTTCCGCACGCCTGCCCCCGCCCTCGCCACCGGCACGGACTCCGGGACGATCGCCCACCCGGCCGCAGCAGCAGCCCCGGCACCTCGCCTGACCAGCACCGTCGCCAAGGAGTACGTCCACCGGGCCTGCCACGCCGAGGTCTTCCTCACCGGCAGCGAGCAGCTGACCGACACCACCTTCACCGTGACCGCGCAGTGGCCGCGGGCGCACACCTTCTTCAGCACCCCGGACGGCACCCGGCACGACCCGATCCAAGCTGCTGAAACGATCCGCCAGGCCGGGCTCTACCTCGCCCACACCCGGTTCGGCGTACCGCTCGACCACAAGTTCATGATGTGGAACCTCGACTACACCACCCGGCCGCGCCAGCTGCTGATCGATGCGGCACCGACCGACCTCACCCTGGAGGTCCGGCTCCTCGCCCAGCCGCGCCGGACCGGCACCACGATCGACTTCACGCTGGAAACCGTCGTGCGACGGGGCTCTCAGCCGGCCGCAACCGGGTACGCCCGCTTCACCACCGTCCCCGACTCCACCTACCAGCGGCTGCGCCGGGGACGCCACAACGCCGAGCATCCGTCGGCGCCGGCCGTGACCGCCGAACCGCTCCCGCCGGCCCGGGTCGGCCGGCTCCGCCCGGGCGACGTCGTGCTGACCCCGGCGGACGCCCCCGGCAGCTGGCACCTCACCCCCGACTTCTGGCACCCGATCCTCTTCGACCACGCCAACGACCACATCCCCGGCATGGTGCTGCTGGAGGCGGCCCGGCAGGCGGCCAACGCGCTGAGCAGCCCGGTCACCGTCACACCGACCGCCGCGGCCACCACCTTCCACCGGTACGCCGAGCACGACGCACCCACCATGATCACCGCCCGGCACACCCCCGGCGAGAGCCCGGACGCCCTCACCACCACCGTGACCGGCCACCAGCACGGCGAGCCGATCTTCACCACCGTGCTCACCGGCCACCCGGACCACCGCTGACCGGAAAGCCGCCGCCGCACCGACCGGGCAGACGGTTCGGGCCGAAAAGCTCCCACGCTCGCAGCGGTCCGCTCCCACCGCCCTGCCGGCGGCCCCACCACCGGTCGCACCACCCGAACGGCCCGCCCGACCATCCCGGTCCGGCGGGCCGTCCGCGTGCCGACGACGTTTCGCGGTGCGGCGCCCCTGGCACCTGTCGTTGCCCCCGGACCGGCCCCGGCCGGAACGCACCGGTTCCGGGCTGGCACCGGGGCGAACACCTGCGCGAGGATGTCAGCCCCTGAATCCGCGCTGCCCACAGGAGCACGCCGTGAGCGAAGTCGCTTCACAGCAGAACGAGTTGATCAGACTGACCGACCGCCCCGGCACCGACGACACCCCCGGCTGCGCCGGGCGGAGCGGCGGCCGGAACGTCCGGGTGCGGGTCCTCGGACGGCACGCCCCGGGCTCCCTGCTCGGACACGACTGGCTGGACTGCGAGATCACCGTCACCGCGGACTCGGTGCGCGGACAGTTCGTCACGCTGGTGACCGACCGCCATCTCAGACAGTGGGAAACCGCCTTGGACCGACTCGGGCGCGGGTCAGCCGTCCGGTGGCTGGACGAGGAACACGGCCCGGAGCTGCGGATCGAACCCGGACGGCCGGGCGGCCTTTGGGTGACCGTCTCCGACGCGGAGGAATCGGGCGTCACACTCCGGGTCGTGCTCTCCCCCGCGCCGGGCTGGCTGGAGGAGCAGCGCGCCCTGCTCGAACTCGTAAGGAACGCCTATCCGTCCGAGGTCGTCGAACTGTCCCCGGGCGTCCACTCCTGGCGCGGAGAGCCGGCCGGCTGAAAGGTCCTGACAGGAGCCGCCGAGGGCGTGACTGCCGGTTTTGTTTCTCGTTTGTCGGTGGGCGGGGAAGAGGGTGTCCCGTCCGTGCATCGTGTCGGACGAACTGTGGGGGCTGATCGAGCCGTTGCTGCTGCCGGAGCCGCCGAAGCTCAAGCCGGGCCGTCCCGATGCGGACCGAGCCCGGTCGACCGCGCGCAACCGGGCAGCAAGCAGTCGGTGATCGCCCGCCGAGGAGTCCCGCACGGCTCCGGCCCCGGAACCGTGCGGTGGGTCGTCGAGCGGACCGGCGCCCCGGGCCCACGGGTTCCGACGCCTGCGGGTCCGCTGGGACACCCGCCACGACATCCGCGAGGAATTCCTCAAGCCGGCCTGACGCGTGATCACCCGCCGGCTCCTCGGGAGTCGACCGGCCGTCATCACCGCGGTGGCATCGGCCTTCCCAGCCGGGCGAGCGAACGGTCGGGCAGGGTGAGGAGGAAGAGCAGAGCCGCACCGCCGAGCATGAACAGCGCGAGGTGGTGCAGCCCGCCCGTGGTGGCACCGTGCGGGAAGAAGGCCGCGTTCGCGGCCGAGGCCGCCATGGCACCGAGGTACATGAAGGTGCGCAGCAGCCCGGCCGCCGAGGCGATGACAGCCGGGTCCGCCTGGTGGTAGAGGGCGCTCTGGGTGCCGAGCCCGATCAGCCCCTGCGAGACGCCCGCCAGCGCGCCGACCGCGATCAGCAGGGCGCCTGGGCTGCTCGCGTGCACCAGCAGCAGGGCGGCACACGCCGCGATCTGGCAGGCGGAGCCGACCAGCAGCTTGCCTCGCACGCCCGGACCGCGGCCGGTCGCCCCGGCGACCGTGAGCGCGGTCAGTGACAGCGGCAGCAGCACCAGTCCGGCGGTGGTGGCCGACAGGCCGCGCCCTTCCTCCAGCCACTGGGTGTAGCCGTAGAGGAAGGCGTAGATGGCGGTGTAGCCGAGGACCTGGCGCAGGTAGGTGGCGATCAGCGGGCGGTTTCCGGCGAGCGCCCTCAGGTCGATGAAGGGGGTGCGGGCCCGCCGCTCGCGGACGACGAAGGCGACGGCCGCCAGGACCGCGAGCACCGGCAGGTACCAGCGCGCCGGGTCGGGCCTCATCAGGAACAGCATCAGGGTGAGCAGGAGGACCGCGAACAGCGCGATCCCGGCATGGTCGAGCCGGTCCGGGCGGCCCGGGTGGTCGCCGCTGTCCGGGTGGTCGATGCGGTCGGAGCGACGCGCGGCGACGGGAAGCCGGACCGCGCCGAGCGCCAGGCAGGCCAGTGACAACGGGACGTTGACGGCGAAGACCGTCCGCCAGCCGCCCGCGCCGATCAGCAGACCGCCGAGGGTGGGCCCGACCACCGCGACGGTCTGGTTGGCGACCGCCAGCACCGTCAGTACCCCGGCGGGGCTGGACTGCCCGGTCCGCTCGGCCTCGCTGCGGGTCAGGTGCATCGCGGCGTAGGCCGCGGAGGTACCCAGCCCGAGCAGCACCCGGGCGGCGATCAGCAGCCCGAGGGACGGGGCGAGCGCTCCGAGCAGTCCGGCGAGGCCGACCAGGGCCGTCCCCGCGAGGTAGAGCGGGCGCGGGCCGTGGGTGTCCACCAGCCGCCCGATCACCGGCTGGCCCACGGCGGTGGCCAGGTAGAGCGCGGTCACCAGCCAGGCGGTCTCGGCGGGCGGCGCACCGAAGGCGGCGCCCACGGGAACCAGGGCCACCGCGATCATCGACGAGTTGATCGGATTGAGCACCGAGCCGAGCACCATCGGTGCGATCAGCCGACGGTCGAACCCGCCGTCCGGAGCAGGCTGACGCCCGGACCGGATCCGGGCCAGCAGGGCGGCCGGGCCGGCCTTCACCGGTTCAGCCGGTCCATCAGGGCCAGCGCCTCCAGCACGGTGGCGCGCTCGGCCTCGGTGTAGTGCTCCGCCATGGCGCGGGTCAGCCACTCCTGGCGGGCCTGGCGGCTGTCCGCGACGTGGTCCAGCCCGGCCTCGGTGAGGCTGACCACCTGGCGGCGCCCGTCCTCGGGGTCGGGGCGGCGCCCGACCAGTCCGTGCTGTTCCAGCGCGGCGAGGGTGGCGGCCATGGACTGCGGGCGGACCCGCTCGGCGGCGGCCAGCACGCTGGCGGAGGCCGGGCCGTCGTTGACCAGCCGACTGAGCACGGCGCTCTGGGAGGGTGTCAGGTCGCTGGTGCCGCTCGCCTCCCGGAGGGTGCGGCGCAGCCGACTGAAGACGGCGCGCAGCTCCCGGGCGGCCAGCGCCGCGGTGTCGGGGACCACGGAGTCGACGGACCCCGCGGTGTCGGCCTGGGCCCCGCGGGCCGCGGTGGCGGCGGCACGGGCTGTTCGCTTCTCGGTCACGGTTCCACGGTAATTTCGACAGTCTGGACTGTCCAGTCTGGACTGAAGTTTTTCCCGGGGCGGTCGGTCATCTCCACCACCCGCGCCCGAGGGACGACGGACGGGCCCGGGATAATGACGTCATGATCGACAAGCAGCTCCGCGTCGTCCTCGCCGAGGACTCGGTGATCCTCCGGGACGGCATGGTCGAACTCCTCACCACCCGCGGATGCACGGTGGTCGCCACCGCCGGGACGGCGCCCGAGCTGATCGCCGCCGTCACCGAGCACCGGCCCGACGTGGCCGTGGTGGACATCCGGATGCCGCCCACCCACACCGACGAGGGCATCCGGGCCGCGGTGGAGATCCGTCTCGCCCTGCCCGAGGTCGGCATCCTGGTCTTCTCCCAGCACGTCGAGACCACCTGGGCGGCCCGGCTGCTGGCCGGTGGCGCCGCCGGCATCGGCTACCTGCTCAAGGAACGGGTGGCCCGCACCTCCGAGTTCGTGGACGCCCTGCACCGGGTCGCCGCGGGCGGGACGGCCCTCGACCCGGAAATCGTCAACGGCCTGATGCACGGCGGGCGGCGCAGCCGGGTGGACGCGCTCACCCCGCGCGAGCGGGAGGTACTGGAGCTGATGGCACAGGGGCACTCCAACCGCTCGATCGCCACGCTGCTGGTGGTGTCGGAGCGGGCAGTGGAGAAGCACGTGGCCGCCGTGTTCGGGAAGTTCGACCTGCCCGCGACCGACGCCGACAACCGGCGGGTCAAGGCCGTACTCGCCTACCTCGCGGAGAGCGGCGCCTCCTGAGGCGGCAGCCCAGGCGACTCTGGCGCGACCGCCCGTCAGAGCCGCCTGGGCAGTTCGGCACTGACCTTCGTCGGCCCGCCGGGCGGGCTGTCCACCCGCAGCGTCCCGTCCACCGCCGCGAGCCGCTCGGCCAGGCCGGCCAGCCCGGTGCCCGCGCCGATCGCGGCGCCGCCGCGCCCGTCGTCGCGTACGGTCAGCCGGACCCTCCCGTCGACCGCGCTCACGTTCAGCTCCGCCGACCGCGCGCCGCTGTGCTTGGCGACGTTGGTCAGCAGCTCGGCAGCGCAGAAGTAGACGGCCCGCTCGATCACCTGCTCCGGACGCTCCCGCAGGTCCAGCCGGACGTCGACCGGCACCGGCGAGGTGGCGATCAGTCCCGGCAGCGCCTCGGCCAACCCGCCGTCCAGCGCCACCGGGTGGATGCCCCGGGTCAGCCGGCGCAGACCGGTGATGGTGTCGTCGGTCTGCCCACGGGCCCGGTCGACCAGGGCGCGCAGCCGCCCGAGGTCGGGCCCGCCCGAGCCAACCGGTCCGCCCTCGGCCGGCACGTCGCCGGCCGGAACACCGTCGGCCGGAACACCCTCGGCGAGCACGTCGTCGGCCAGCGACAGCGTGATGGCCAACGCGACCAGTTGCGCCTGGGTGCCGTCGTGCAGGTCGCGTTCCAGACGTCGCAGCCGATCGGTGTTCTCGGCCAGCAGGGTGGCCCGGGCGTTCTCCAGCTGACGCACCCGCTGCTGCGAGCGCACCGGCCCGAGCAGGGTACGGGCCGACGAACGGTCCGCTGCGCCGAGCGCCCGCACCGCGGTGGGAACGACGGCCAGCGCCCCGAGGCCGATCGGAACCGCGCCCAGGTCCAGCAGGCCGACCGGCCGCGGGCCCGGCTCCATCATCCGCACCCAGAGCGGGAAGCCCACCAGCCAGACGCTGCTGAGCGGAAGCCCGACCACGGCCAGGAACCCGAGCACCCCGAGCGGCACCCGCAGGAGGAGGTAGAGCAGCGCCCGCCAGGCCGCCGGGTCGGTCAGCACCACCCGGCCCCGGGCGAACACCCCGGGCGGGCGCGGCAGCGGCTGCGGTGCGGGCACCTCCTCCCCGAGCAGCCGCCCGACCAGCCACCGGTGCAGCCCGCCGAGCCTCCTCGCCCCGAGCAGCGCGGCCACCACGAACGGCAGGCCCAGCACGGTGAGCGAGAGCAGCGCCCCCGCGTAGAGGACGGCGACGGCGTACGCCCCACCGAGCACCCCGAGCGGCAACCCGAGTACTGCGAACGCCAGTTCACCGCCGCGCACCGACCGGTACCGCCGCCGCTCAGCCACCATCCACCTCACTGCTCATCCGCCGCCCGGCCCCCAGCATCCACCAGGCACCACTGGAGCCGCCGCACCCATCTGCCCTTCCGTCCGGACAGCCCGTCTGGCAGCCACGGCGCCGACCTCGCGGCCCGCCGAGCGTCGGCGCCTGCCGCTCTCCTCCCTCCATCTCACTCCCGCTCCCCGCCCGTCGGCTCCACCGCCGAGCCGCCGACCGCCCACAGGCCCGTGCCCACGATCCCCGGCACCGTGAGCCCCGCCGCACCCAGCACCACCCGGGCGCACTGCGGCCCCGGCACCACCGGCACCACCGAGCCCGTCACCGCCAGGCTGAAGGCCGCCGAGGCCGTGGCCGCCACCGCCGCGCCCAGCAGCACACCGATCGCCGTGGTCAGGGCCGCCTCCACGGAGAGCATCCGCAGCAGCTGCGGCCGTGTTGCCCCGACCAGGCGCAGCAGCGCGAACTCGCGGCGCCGGTCGGCGGTCAGCGCCACCAGGGTGTTGACCGTGGAGACCGCCGCGAAGCAGACCAGCAGCCCGAGCTCCATCTCGCGCAGCCAGACGTCGCTCGCCTTGGTGACGCTGGTCTCGGCACCCGTTGCCCGGGCGGCGTGCTCGGCGGTGCCGGTGAGGATCAGCATGGTGCCGGAGAGCCCGACCAGCAGCGCGACCGGCACCACCGCCGAGGAGAGCCGGGCCGCGTAGCCGCGCAGGTTGGCGTCCGCCAGCCAGCCCGCCCGGGGCACGAGCACCCTCGCAGGGGCGCCGAGCACGGTTGCCAGGACGCGCGCCGCCACCGGCCCCAGCAGTCCGACGGCGACCAACAGCACCAGCGAGCCGAGCAGCGAGGCCTGCCCTGCCTTGTCCAGCTCTCCGGCCGGCCGGCTCGCCGCCAGTCGCAGCAGCAGCCCACCGCCCGCGAGCACCGCCACCCCCGTGAGCAGCCGCAGCACACCCGTGCGCCGCGGCCCGCCCGCGCCTTCGGTCAGCGCGACGGCCGGGG
>NZ_JAHSQD010000323.1 GCF_020103755.1 Streptomyces sp. LS1784 | reverse complement strand
CCGGCCCCAGCGCGGCCTCTTCTTCGGGTCCGCGGGCTTCGCCGCCTCCGCCGCGGGCTCGGCCGCCGCCGCGGCCTCCTCGGCGGTGCGCTGCTCGGGGATCGGCTTCGGCGCGGGCTGCGGCCCGTCCGAGAAGTCGAAGAGCGTCATCGTCCACGGGCCGGTGCTCGACACCGTCGGCGGCGGGATCGCGTCCGACCGCCCCTCGGCGGCGGCCACGTCCGGCAGGTCCAGCGACACGGACGGGATGCCGGCCGCGCTCGGCGCCGGCGGGTCGTACACGCTGTCGGGGTCGGGGGTGAGGCCGGGACCGGGAACGGGCGCGGACGGAACCTCCGGAGCGCCGCCGGAGACGGCCTCACCCGAGCCGGCACCCGAGGCGCCGTCCGGGCCACCGACCGAACGCTCGCTCCACGGCCCGCTCTTGCGCCACCACTCGCCGTCCGTCATCACCGACCACCCCGCCTCGCCCGTACCGGCCGCCCACCGAACCGCCCTCGGCGTGACGCTACCCACCCCGCCCCCGCCCACGCGAGTCCACCCGCCGGGCCCGGCGCTACGGGTACCCCGGGACGGCGATACGGCGCTGTGCGGGACACCCCGCCGTCCCCGCGCCCGACTAACCTAGGTCGAATGACCACACAGCAGGGCCCTCAACGCCGGGGCAGGTCCGCCACCGGCCCGCGCACCCTCGCCGAGGAGCTGCGCGCCCGTCCCGACGACGCGCTCGCCGCCCTGCTCCGCTCCCGCCCCGACCTGCTGAACCCCGTCCCCGGCGACCTCACCCAGCTGTCCGCCCGGCTCTCCTCGCGCGCCTCCGCGCTGCGCGCCCTGGAGCGGCTCGACCGCTTCACCCTCCAGGTCGCCGAGGCGCTGGCCACCGCCCCGGACGGCACCTCGCTGAGCACCGTCCGCACCCTGCTGACCGGCCCGGCGAAGGTCAAGCCGCACCCCGGCGCGACCCCACTCACCCCGGCCGACCGGTCCGCCGTCGCCGCCGCCCTGCCCCGCGCGATCACCACCCTGCGCGACCGGGCACTGCTCTGGGGCCCCGACAACGGGCTGCGGCTGGTCCTCGCCGTCCGCGAGGCGCTCGCCCCGACCGCCGGCAACCCGGGCCGCACCGGCCTCGGCCCCACCCTCGCCGACGCCACCGTCGGCATGTCCCCGGCCCGGCTGCAGCAACTGCTCGCCTCGGCCGGGCAGCCCGCCACCCCCGACCCGGTCAGCGCCGTCGCCGCGCTCACCGCGCTGCTCACCGACCGCGCCCGCTGCGCCGCACTGCTCGACACCGCACCCGAGGCCGCGCTGCGGCTGCTGGAGCGGCTGGTCTGGGGCCCGCCCACCGGCACCGTCCCGGACGCCACCCGCCCGGTGACCGCCGAGGACGCCCACAGTCCGGTCGAATGGCTGCTCGCCCGCGGCCTGCTGCTGCCCACCAGCCCCGGCAGCGTCGTCCTGCCCCGCGAGCTCGCCCTGCACCTGCGCGGCGGCCGCACCCACCGCGCCGTCGAGCCCGTCCAGCCCGAACCCGCACCCGCCGCCGCCCCGCGCGATCCCCAGGCCGTGGACGGCGCCGCGGCCGGACAGGCCCACACCGCGGTCAAGACCGTCGAGGAGCTGCTGGACAACTGGGGCCTCACCCCGCCGCCGACCCTGCGCGCCAGCGGCCTCGGCGTCCGCGACCTCAAGCGCACCGCCCAGGCCCTGGAGAGCACCGAGCAGCAGACCGCCTTCTGGCTCGAACTCGCCTACACCGCAGGGCTGCTGGCCCCCGACGGCGAGGTGGACGAACGCTGGGCCCCCACCCCGGGGTACGACGCCTGGCTGCACCTGGACACCGCCGAGCGCTGGTCCGTGCTGGCCACCGCCTGGCTCGCCGCCACCCGCGTCGCCGCCCTCACCGGCACCCCGGACGGCCGGGGCAAGCCGCGCGCCGCCCTCGGCCCCGAACTCGACCGCACCCTCGCCCCGTCCGTCCGCCGCGCCGCCCTCGCCCTGCTCGCCGAACTCCCGCCCGGCACCCCGGCCACCGCCGAGGAACTGCTCCCCACCCTGCGCTGGCAGCGCCCGCTGCGCGGCGGCCCCACCGGCCCGGACGGCCGCGAGCTGCGCGACGAACTCACCGCGTGGACCCTCGACGAGGCCGAACTCCTCGGCATCACCGGCCGCGGCGCCCTGGCCGCCCCCGCCCGCGCCCTGCTCACCGCCGAGTCCGACCCGGCCGAGGTGCTCGCCCCGCTGCTCCCGCAGCCGCTGGACCACGTGATCCTCCAGCCGGACCTCACCGCGATCGCCCCCGGCCCACTGCTCACCCCGCTCGCCCAGGCCCTCGCCCTGTGCGCCGACATCGAGTCCAAGGGCGGCGCCACCGTCTACCGCTTCACCCCGGCCTCGGTGCGCCGCGCCCTCGACGCCGGCCGCACCGCCACCGACCTGCGGACCTTCCTGGAGCAGCACAGCCGCACGCCCGTCCCGCAGCCGCTCGCCTACCTGATCGACGACGTCGCCCGCCGGCACGGCATCCTGCGGGTCGGCGCCGCCTCCTCCTACCTGCGCTGCGACGACCCGTCCCTGCTCGGCGAGGTGCTCGCCGACCGCCGCTCCGCCGACCTGCGGCTGCGGCTGCTCGCCCCCACCGTCCTCGCCTCCCAGGCCGCCCCGGACGTCCTGCTCGCCGCCCTGCGCACCATGGGCTACGCCCCGGCCGCCGAGTCCGCCGAGGGCGACGTGCTGATCACCCGCCCTGACAGCCACCGCACCCCGCCCCGCACGGCACCGGCGCCCGTCCCCGACGGCCCGCCCAGCCCCGACGACACCCTGCTCGCGGCCGCCATCAAGGCCATCCGGGCCGGGGACCGCGCCGCCACCGCCAGCCGCCGCGAGCCCTCCCCCGACCCGCGCCGCCTCCCCCGCACCGCCGCGGCCGAGACCCTCGCCGCCCTCCAGACGGCCGTCCTGCTCGGCGAGCGCATGTGGATCGGCTACCTCAACGCCGAGGGCATCGCCAGCCAGCGGATCATCGACCCGGTCAAGGTCGAAGGCGGCTTCGTCACCGCCTTCGACCACCATGCCGAAGAACTCCGCACCTTCGCCCTGCACCGCATCACCGGCGTCGCGGAACTCGACGAGTGACCTGAGGTGTCCGAGACCTCAGTGCCCCTGCTGCGCCTCCTTCATCTTGTCCTGGACGGCCTTGTCCGCCAGGCTGCCGATCTGCCCCTGCCCGACCGGCATCGACCCCCCGGTGACGGTCTCCGCCAGCAGGAACCCGGGCGCCGCGAGCAGGCCGCCGGGCCCCTCGCCGATGCCCGCGAGGGCGTGGGCCGAACCGGCCGAGGAGGCAGTGGCCGCGAAGGCCGAGCCCATCAGGGCGAGGGCGGTGAGAACACGCTTCGACTTCTTCATGGCCAGCTCAACGAGCGAGTACGCACCGTGGTCACTCGAAGCAGCCTCCCGCGTCCCCTCCGGAATGCGGGACACTGGAGGGTCTGCGTCAATCCACCCTGTCAGCCAGTGGAGGGCTTCCCCGCGTGAACGACGGACCGCTCATCGTCCAGAGCGACAAAACTCTTCTCCTGGAGATCGACCACCCCAAGGCCGCCGACTGCCGTCGCGCCATCGCACCGTTCGCCGAGCTGGAGCGGGCACCCGAGCACGTGCACACGTACCGGGTGACACCGCTCGGGCTGTGGAACGCGCGGGCGGCCGGGCACGACGCCGAGCAGGTGGTGGACGCCCTGGTGACGTACTCGCGCTACCCGGTGCCGCACGCGCTGCTGGTGGACGTGGCGGACACCATGGGCCGGTACGGGCGGCTCCAGCTGGTCAAGCACCCGACCCACGGGCTGGTGCTCACCACCACCGACCGGCCGGTGCTGGAGGAGGTGCTGCGCTCCAAGAAGATCGTCCCGCTGGTCGGCGCCCGGGTCGACCCGGACACCGTCGTGGTGCACCCCTCCGAGCGCGGCCAGATCAAGCAGGTGCTGCTCAAACTCGGCTGGCCCGCCGAGGACCACGCCGGCTACGTGGACGGCGAGGCGCACCCGATCGACCTGGAGGAGGACGGCTGGCAGCTGCGCCCGTACCAGGCCCAGGCGGTCGAGGGCTTCTGGCACGGCGGCTCGGGCGTGGTCGTGCTGCCCTGCGGCGCCGGCAAGACGCTGGTCGGCGCGGCCGCGATGGCGCACGCCAAGTCGACCACGCTGATCCTGGTCACCAACACCGTCTCGGCCCGGCAGTGGAAGCACGAGCTGGTCAAGCGCACCTCGCTCACCGAGGACGAGATCGGCGAGTACAGCGGGACGAAGAAGGAGATCCGCCCGGTCACCATCGCCACCTACCAGGTGATGACCACCAAGCGGAAGGGCGTCTACGCCCACCTGGAGCTGTTCGACGCCCGCAACTGGGGCCTGGTGGTCTACGACGAGGTGCACCTGCTGCCCGCCCCGGTGTTCAAGTTCACCGCCGACCTCCAGGCCCGCCGCCGGCTCGGCCTGACCGCGACGCTGGTGCGCGAGGACGGCCGCGAGGGCGACGTGTTCAGCCTGATCGGCCCCAAGCGCTTCGACGCGCCGTGGAAGGAGATCGAGGCACAGGGCTACATCGCGCCCGCCGACTGCTGCGAGGTGCGGGTCACCCTGACCGACTCGGAGCGGCTCGCCTACGCGACCGCCGAGCCGGAGGAGCGCTACCGCTTCTGCGCCACCACGGCGACCAAGCGGCGGGTGGTGGAGGCACTGGTCAGGAAGCACGAGAAGGACCAGACGCTGATCATCGGCCAGTACATCGACCAGCTGGACGAGCTCGGCGAGGCCCTGGACGCCCCGGTGATCAAGGGCGAGACCAGCAACGCCCAGCGCGAGAAGCTCTTCGACGCCTTCCGGAACAAGGAGATCAGCGTCCTGGTGGTCTCCAAGGTCGCGAACTTCTCGATCGACCTGCCCGAGGCCACCGTGGCCATCCAGGTCTCCGGGACCTTCGGCTCCCGCCAGGAGGAGGCCCAGCGCCTCGGCCGGGTGCTGCGCCCCAAGGCGGACGGCCACGCGGCCCACTTCTACTCGGTGGTCGCCCGGGACACCGTGGACCAGGACTTCGCCGCCCACCGGCAGCGCTTCCTGGCCGAGCAGGGCTACGCGTACCGGATCATCGACGCGGACGACGTGCTGTAGACGGACCCGGGCTCAGTACCGGACACCGTCGCGCCCGAGGAAGATCACGCGCGCGGCGGTGTCCAGGGCGATGCCGACGTTGCGGACGGCGGTGGTCAGCGGGTTGCGGTGGCGCCCGGAGGCGGCGGTGGCGCCGGCCGGGCCGGATCGGGGGGTGTGGTTCGTGGTGCTCATGTTTCAACGGTAGGCACCCGGTCGGCCGTCGGCATCACTCCAAAGGCCGTATCCGCAGGTGCGCGGGTCGTCCTCCGGGTGTAGGGCGGCCCCGACGCCCCGCAGGGAGGAACCCCGAGACCCGCGGGGAGTAACCCCGAGGCCCGCCGGGCTGGAACCGCCGGGCGGACGGGTCTAAGATCGTCCGTCTGCCCCCTCCCGAACCGTGGTACCTGCTGAAGTCCCGCAGGCAGCCGGGGGAGGTACCGACCGCTCGGCAACCGGTCGGTCGTACCCACCGTGAGCTCCTACGATCCGCTGCGCCCGCCACCGGGGCAGCCGGGAAGGTTCGCTGTGCCCGCCACCTCCACCACCGATCCCCTCCAGCGCGAACGCGAGCACCTGGCCGCGTCCCGGGCCGCGCTGCGCGCCATGCGCGAGGACGTCGAGTCGCTCGACATCCGCGACGTGACCGGCACCTGGGTCACCGCGCTCGTGCTCCAGAACCAGATCGAGGCCAGGATCGCCGCACTGGCCGACCTCTCGCACACCCCGCTGTTCTTCGGCCGCCTCGACTACCTGCACGCGATCAGCGAGGAACTCAGCGAAGGCGGCGGGGGAGAGAACTTCTACATCGGCCGTCGCCACGTCCACGACGCCGACGGCGACCCGATGGTGATCGACTGGCGCGCGCCGGTCTCCCAGCCGTTCTACCGGGCCAGCCGCACCGAGCCGATGGACGTCGAACGCCGCCGCCGCTTCGGCTACACCGGCGGCGAACTCACCGCCTACGAGGACGAGCACCTCACCGACCCGGCCGAGACGGAGCAGGCCTCCGCCCTGCTGGCCGCCGAGATCGAGAAGCCCCGCGTCGGCCCGATGCGCGACATCGTCGCCACCATCCAGCCCGAACAGGACGAGATCGTCCGCTCCGACGTCACGGGCACCATCTGCGTCCAGGGGGCGCCCGGCACCGGGAAGACCGCCGTCGGCCTGCACCGTGTCGCCTACCTGCTGTACGCGCACCGCGAGCGCCTCGCCCGTACCGGCACCCTGGTGATCGGGCCGAACAACGCCTTCCTCTCCTACATCGAGCAGGTGCTCCCGGCCCTCGGCGAGCTGGACGTCGCCCAGGCCACCGTGCAGCAGCTGGTCGGGCACGTCGAGGTGACGGGCGAGGACACCCCGGAGGCGGCCCGGCTGAAGGGCGACGCCCGGATGGCCGAGGTGCTGCGCCGGGCGGTGCGGTCGGGCATCACCCTGCCCACCGAGCCCTGCGTGGTGGTCCGCGGCTCCCGCCGCTGGCGTGTTCCGGTGTACGAACTGGTCGAGATCATCGAGGAGTTGAAGGGCCGCGAGGTTCGCTACGGCGCAGCCCGGGAGGCCCTGCCGCAGCGCATCGCGCACGCCGTGCTGCTGAAGATGGAGCAGGGCGGCGAGGCACCGGACGACCGGGTGCAGGATGCGGTGGCCCGCAACAGCGCGGTCAAGGCGGTGGTCAAGGAGTGCTGGCCGGCCGTCGACCCGGCGAAGCTGGTCCTGCGGCTGCTCTCCGAGCCGGAGTTCCTGGCCGAGTGCGCCGAGGGCGTGCTGACACCCGAGGAGCAGCAGGCGGTGCTGTGGCCCAGGCCCGGCCGCTCGGTGAAGACCGCCCGCTGGACGACGGCCGACGCCGTCCTGGTGGACGAGGCGACCGACCTGGTGCAGCGCACCCCCTCGCTCGGGCACGTGGTGCTGGACGAGGCCCAGGACCTCTCCCCGATGCAGTACCGCGCGGTCGGCCGCCGCTGCACCACCGGCTCGGCGACCGTCCTCGGCGACCTCGCCCAGGGCACCACCCCGTGGGCGACGGCGAGTTGGCCGGAGGCACTGCGCCACCTGGGCAAGCCGGAGGCGCACATCGAGGAGCTGACCAAGGGCTTCCGGGTGCCGGAGGAGGTCATCGCGTACGCCTCCCGGCTGCTCCCGGCGATCGCCCCGGGCCTGGCCCCGGCCTCCTCGGTCCGTGAGGCGCCCGGCTCGCTGACGATCCGCCGGGTCACGGACGGGGGCGGCACGGAGGCGGTCCTGGCGGCCTGCCGGGAGGCACTGGAGCACGAGGGCTCGACCGGCCTGATCGCCGCCGACGCCCGCATCCCGCAGCTCGCCGAGGCGCTCACCGCGGCCGGCCTGCCGCACCTCTCCCCCGGCACCGAGACCAGCGCCGAGGCCCGGCTGACCCTCGTCCCGGCCTCGCTGGCCAAGGGTCTGGAGTACGACTACGTGGTGCTGGACGAGCCGGCCGCGGTGATCGCCGGGGAGCCGGACGAGCGGACCGGCCTGCGCCGCCTGTACGTGGCGCTGACCCGCGCCGTCTCCGGGCTGACGGTGCTGCACGCCGAGCCGCTGCCGGAGCAGCTCCGCTGACGACGCGAAAGGGGGCCGGGTCGCGAACGCCCCGTCCCCCTTTCCGCACGACGGGCACGGCTCGCCCGGCTGTCGGCGCTTCCACGCTCAGCCGTCGATCAGCGCCCGCCACTCGGCGACCTTGGCCGCGTCCACCGGCGTCTGCCAGCCGTCGACCCGCACCGCGCCGCCGACGTGGAAGGCGTCGAAGCCCTCCGCCCGCAGCTCCTTCAGGTGCTCGGCCCGCAGGCCGCCGCCGATCAGGATCCGCTGCCGGTACCCGGGCTCGCCGGCCCGGGCCAGCTCGGCCGACAGCACCTCGCGCCCGGCGTCCACCCCGGCGGCCGCACCGGAGGTGAGGAAGGTGTCCAGGCCGGGCAGCCCGCCGACGGCGGCCCGCAGGGCGGCCCGCCCGGCACTGTGGTCGATCGCCCGGTGGAAGGTCCAGCGGCAGCCGGCGATCGCCCCGGCGACGGCCGTGGTGGCGGCCAGGTCGACGGCGCCGTCGGCACCGAGGAAGCCGAGGACGAACTCCTCGGCCCCCTCGGCCCGCAGCGCGGCGGCCCGGGCGCACAGCTCGTCCACGTCGCCGGGGGCGAAGCCGTCCCGGATCCGCAGCATGACCCGCAGCGGGATACCGACGGCGGCCCGGATCCGGCCGAAGTCCTCGACGGACGGGGTGAGCCCGTCGGCGGCCATGTCGGTGACCAGTTCGAGCCGGTCGGCGCCGCCCGACTCGGCGGCCTGGGCATCCTGGGGCGTCAGCGCGATGACTTCGAAAATTGGTCTAGACATGTCCGACAGCCTGCCACATCCGGCGCCCCCAGGCGACCGCCAGGGGACCGTTCACGTCACTCCCGCCCGTGGACCGCCGCGACCGCTCCCCGCCGCCCGAACCGGTGCACCGCCAGCGCCGCCAGCGCCAGCACGACCACCGTCGGCACCGCCATCGGAAGCAGGTGCGAGACCCCGCGGGACCCGCGCCAGATGTTGAACAGGCAGCCGGGCCCGGTCAGCACCAGCACCGCCACCCCCACGGCCGTCGGCACGACCCGCCCGCACAGCCCGGCGAAGGTCAGCAGCAGCGGGGCGATCAGCATCACCACGAACCACTGCAGGTCCAGCGGGAAAGTGGTGTCGTCCCAGCTCTGGGCCGCCGCCAGCAGCCCGCCCACGGCCATCGAGGCCGACACCAGGGCGCCCGTGCGCCAGGTCGGCCGGGGCAACAGGTCGGTCGGCGCCGCGACCAGCAGCAGCGCGGCCGCCACGAACGGCAGCGAGGCCATCCCGACGTAGCCGCTCCACCACACGTCGAAGGAGGAGTGCCACAGGGCCTCGGCCAGGTCGTACAGCCCCACGGCACCCAGAATCAGCGCACTGCCCCGCACCGCCGTCCACCGGCCCAGGAGCGCCGCCACCGCGAGCAGCGCGGCGGCCACCGGCTGGCAGAAAGCCGAGACGTAGACGCCGTACGAGTCGTCCCAGGAGAGCAGGGTGGCGATCCGGTAGGCGGTGGTCACCCAGGCCACCAGCGTGGCACCGGCCGCCGCCCCGGCGAGCATCGGGGCGACCACCGCCAGCAGCCGCCCGGCCGCCGAGGCGCCGGTCAGCCCGAGCCGCACCCGCAGCCCGTACGCCGCCAGGCCGAGGACCTCCCGGGCGACCGCC
>NZ_JAHSQD010000322.1 GCF_020103755.1 Streptomyces sp. LS1784 | reverse complement strand
GCCGCGCCGGAGCAGCGGGGGCGGCGGCTGCGTCCGACGCGTCGGCGTCCGGGCGCGCGCCCATCAGATCGGTGGAGTCGCTCACTAAGGGTCCTTCCCTGGAGCGGACGTCGGCCTGTCTGGCTCGGCGACCGGTTGTGCTGTCCTGACCAACGCTCGACTGCGTCGGTCCGAGGCGGTGATCCCTCGAATGGCGGGAGCCCGTCGAGGGAGAGCTACGTACGAGGTGCGGTGCATGAAGCACGGTGGTGCTGAGTGGCGCGTGGGCCGGTCGTGTGTCGACCTCCCCTGAGGGCGTAACCCCCACGCTCCCTGCGAATCCCGGGCCCCCGTCGCGTGACGGTGGCCCGCGCTCCGCCCGTCCTGGCCTCTAGGTGGGAGGCCGCGGGTGGGAGTCAGGTGCCGTCACGGCTTCGGGATGCGACCGCGTGTCGCGCAGGCAGGCTGCGTACGCGCTGCGGTGGGCTCCCGGAGAATCGTCGCCCCGTGCATCGCCGGGACTCCACTGCCGTGGAGTGCTGGGATCGGGACGCGCGCACCTAGCCCCGGAGGGCACCTGGTGCAGCAATGAGGTTAACACTACCGACCCCCTCAGACATTCCCCAGCCTTGCGCTTGCCAATCGTGTCCGTCGGACCCGGCTCGGCAGGGTGCCGTCGCCGGGCCCCGAGCGGCCCGTTCGGGCTGCTCAGACGTCCAGCGGGAGCACGACGGCCCCGGTGCGGTCGACGTCCAGCCGGTGCGCGGCGAACGCCGGGTCGCCGCCGTGGCCGTGGTGCCCGGCGAAGGAGAGCACCTTGTCGGCGCCCGCCTCGTCGGTGAGCGCCAGGACGGTCGGGCCGGCCCCGGAGACGACCGCGGGGACGCCCTCGGCGCGCAGCGCGCCGACCAGGGCGGCACTGTCCGGCATGGCGGAGGCGCGGTAGTCCTGGTGCAGCCGGTCCTCGGTGGCGGCGAGGAGCAGCTCGGGACGCCGGGTCAGCGCCTCCACCAGCAGCGCGGAGCGACCGGCGTTGACGGCCGCGTCGGCCAGCGGGACGGTCTTCGGCAGCAGGCCGCGCGCGGTCTCGGTGAGCACCTCGCCGGCCGGCACGAACACCACCGGGACGACCTGCGCGGACGGCTCCAGCACGATCGCCTTGGCCGACTCCTCGTCGGTCCAGGCGATGGTGAAGTTGCCGCGCAGACAGGCCGCGACGTTGTCCGGGTGGCCCTCCAGGTCGGAGGCGAGGGCCAGCAGCGCGTCGTCGTCCAGCGCGGACGGGCCGCCGATGGTCACCGCACGGGCGGCCACGATGCCGGCGCAGATGGCGGCCGAGGAGGAGCCGAGGCCGCGGCCGTGCGGTATCCGGTTGGCGCAGACCACTTCGAGGCCCCGCGGCTGGCCGCCGAGCCGGTCGAAGGCGGCGCGCATCGAGCGGACCAGCAGGTGGCGCTCGTCGCGCGGCAGTGTGTCGGCCCCCTCCCCGGCGATGTCGACGGAGAGGCCGGAGTCGGCGACCCGGACGACCACGTCGTCGTACAGACCCAGCGCGAGCCCGAAGGCGTCGAAGCCCGGGCCGAGGTTGGCGCTGGTCGCGGGAACCCTGACCCGGACGGCGGCGGCACGGAACGCAGGACCGGCCATGCGGTGGACTCTCCTGGGGAAATCGGGCGGCGCGGAGCGCGTCGTCGGTGCGAGGGTGGGGGAACGGACCGCGGCCCCTCGGGGGGCGGGCGGTCCCGGCGGTCGGCTCGGCCCGGACCCGCCGGGCCCGGGGCATGTGCCACACGGCCGAGGCCAGAGTATCGAAGAGAGGTTCCCAAGCGGTACACCCCGTGGGCCTTCGATCTGGTGTGTTGCCGGTTCTGGCCGGAATGCACACCCCCCTCCGTCAAAGAGAGGGGCGGAAACGGATCGCAATGCGAAGCCCAATTGACACAAAAGTGTCAGTGGAGAACTCCGACGGGCCGACCCCGAAAGGGTCGGCCCGTCGACGCGTCAGACCCCGTTACCGGTCGAGCAGTCCGAGGCTGCGGGCGGCCGCCTCCGGGTCGACCGGGACGATCTGCGGCTGCGGCGCGCCGGCCACCGCCCAGTCCGGGTCCTTCAGGCCGTTGCCGGTGACGGTGCAGACGATCCGCTGGCCCGGGTCGACCAGGCCGGCCTCCGCCTTGGCCAGCAGACCGGCCACCGAGGCGGCCGAGGCGGGCTCCACGAAGACGCCCTCCTGCGAGGCCAACAACCGGTAGGCGGAGAGGATCTGACGATCCGTCACCTTGTCGATGAGGCCGCCGGACTCGTCCCGCGCGGCGAGCGCGAAGTCCCAGGAGGCCGGGTTGCCGATCCGGATCGCGGTGGCGATGGTCTGCGGCTTGAGCACCGGCGCGCCGTCCACGATCGGGGCCGAGCCGGCGGCCTGGAAGCCCCACATCCGCGGGGTGCGGGTGGCGAGGCCAGGGAGGATGCGGCGCGAAGCGCCTCCGTCAAGGGTGGCGGCGGGAGACGGGCGGGAGTACTCCCGGTAGCCCTTCCAGTACGCGGTGATGTTGCCCGCGTTGCCGACCGGCAGGACGTGGATGTCCGGGGCCTCGCCGAGCATGTCGACGATCTCGAAGGCCGCGGTCTTCTGGCCCTCGATCCGCGCCGGGTTCACCGAGTTCACCAGCGCCACCGGGTACTTCTCGGACAGTTCACGCGCAAGGGTGAGGCAGTCGTCGAAGTTCCCGTCGACCTGGAGGATCCGGGCGCCGTGCACCAGCGCCTGGCCCATCTTGCCGAGGGCGATCTTGCCCTGCGGGACGAGCACCGCGGAGACCATCCCGGCCCGCACCGCGTACGCGGCGGCGGAGGCGGAGGTGTTGCCGGTGGACGCGCAGATGACCGCCTGCGCGCCCTCCTCCTTGGCCTTGGAGATGGCCATCGTCATCCCGCGGTCCTTGAAGGAGCCGGTCGGGTTGGCGCCCTCGACCTTGAGGTAGACCTCGCACCCCGTGCGCTCGGAGAGCACCTGGGCGGGGACCAGGGGCGTGCCGCCCTCCAACAGGGTGACCACCGGGGTGGCCGCGGTGACCGGCAGGCGGTCCCGGTACTCCTCGATCAGGCCGCGCCACTGGTGGGTGTGCGCGCCTCGGACGACGTTCTCGGCAACGGCGTTCATGGCTGGTTCCTTATTCCCCTTCGACCCGCATGATGCTGGCCACGTCCCGCACGCTGTCCAGCGCGCGGAGCTTGTCGACCGTCGCCGACAGTGCGGCGTCGGTGGCACGGTGGGTGACCACGACGAGCGAGGCGTCGCCGTCGCGGCCCTGCTGGCGCACGGTGTCGATGGACACGCCGTGCTCGGCGAAGACCGACGCCACCTGGGCGAGCACGCCCGCGCGGTCGTCCACGTCCAGGCTGACGTGGTAGCGGGTGACCACCTCGTCCATCGGCTTGGCCGGCAGCTGCGTGTACACGGAGTCACCGGGACCGGTGGCGCCGGCCAGCTTGTTGCGGCAGACCGCGACCAGGTCGCCGAGCACCGCGGAGGCGGTCGGCGAGCCGCCCGCGCCGGGGCCGTAGAACATCAGCCGACCGGCCGCCTCGGCCTCGACGAACACCGCGTTGTACGCCTCGCGGACGGAGGCCAGCGGGTGCGACAGCGGGATCATCGCCGGGTGGACGCGCGCGGTGACGGACCCGCCGTCCGCGGCCCGCTCGCAGATCGCGAGCAGCTTGACCACGCAGCCCATCTCCTTGGCGGAGGCGATGTCGGCCGCGGTCACCTCGGTGATGCCCTCGCGGTAGACGTCCGCCGCGGTGACCTTGGTGTGGAAGGCGATGCCGGCCAGGATCGCGGCCTTGGCGGCGGCGTCGAAGCCCTCGACGTCGGCCGTCGGGTCGGCCTCGGCGTAGCCCAGCGCGGTGGCCTCCTCCAGCGCCTCCGAGTAGCCGGCGCCGGTGGTGTCCATCTTGTCGAGGATGAAGTTGGTGGTGCCGTTGACGATGCCCAGCACCCGGTTGACCTTGTCGCCCGCGAGGGACTCGCGCAGCGGACGCAGCAGCGGGATCGCGCCCGCCACCGCGGCCTCGTAGTACAGGTCCACCCCGGCCTCGGCGGCCGCGGCGTGCAGCTCGGTGCCGTCCTTGGCGAGCAGCGCCTTGTTGGCGCTGACCACCGAGGCGCCCCGCTCGAAGGCGGACAGGATCAGCGATTTGGACGGCTCGATACCGCCCACCACCTCGACCACCACGTCGATGTCGCCCCGGTTGACCAGGGCCTCGGCGTCGGTGGTGACCAGGTGCTCGGGGACGCCCGGGCGGGTCCGCCCGGCGCGGCGGACCGCGATCCCGGCCAGCTCGACCGGAGCACCGATGCGAGCGGCGAGGTCGTCGGCCGTCGTCGTCATGATGCGCGCCACCTCGGAGCCCACCACACCACAACCCAGCAACGCCACCTTCAGCGGGCGCGTACGCATCATCCGACTCCGCTCTGCATTCATCGTGCTTCGGTAATTCCGGCGGGTTTTCCGGGCCCGCCGGGAACTTCGGTCTCTACCAGTCTCCGGGACTTTCCGTACGGATCTACGGTCGTTCCATGATCTGAGACGAGGATTTCGTCATCCGATATCCAGACGCAGGAGATCCTCCTCCGTCTCGCGCCGGACGATCACCCGTGCCGCACCGTCCCTGACGGCGAGCACGGGAGGCTTGAGGGCGTGGTTGTAATTGCTCGCCATGGAGCGGCAGTAGGCCCCGGTGGCGGGCACCGCGATCAGGTCGCCCGGGGCCAGGTCGGCCGGCAGGAAGGCGTCCCGGACGACGATGTCGCCGGACTCGCAGTGCTTGCCGACCACCCGCACCAGCATCGGTTCCGCGTCGCTGGTGCGCGACACCAGGGCCACCGAGTACTCGGCGTCGTACAGCGCGGTGCGGATGTTGTCGGACATCCCGCCGTCCACGCTGACGTAGGTGCGCAGGCCCTCCAGCGGCTTGACGGTGCCGACCTCGTACAGCGTGAACGCCGTCGGGCCGACGATCGCCCGGCCCGGCTCCACGCTCAGCCGGGGGGCGTTCAGGTTCGCGGCGGCGCACTCGCGCCGGACGATCTCGGCCAGCGCGGCCGCGATCTCGGCCGGCTCGCGCGGGTCGTCCTCACTGGTGTACGCGATGCCGAGGCCGCCGCCGAGGTCGATCTCGGGCAGCTCGACGCCGTGCTCGTCGCGGATCCCGGCCAGCAGGCCGACCACCCGGCGGGCGGCCACCTCGAACCCGGCCATGTCGAAGATCTGCGAGCCGATGTGCGAGTGGATGCCGCGCAGCTCCAGGCTGTCGTGGCCGAGGACACGGCGCACCGCCTCGGCGGCCGCACCCCCGCCCTCCCGTCGCCCACCACCACCCTCAACCGAGCCGCTTCGCGGCGCAGCCAGACTCAGTGAGAGCCCGAACTTCTGGTCCTCGTGCGCGGTGGCGATGAACTCGTGGGTGTGCGCCTCGACGCCGACGGTGATCCGGATCAGCACCTGCTGGCGCACGCCGTGGCGGGCGGCGATCGCGGCCAGGCGCTCGATCTCCCCGTAGGAGTCGACCACGATGTGCCCGACACCGGTCTTCACCGCGTGTTCGAGTTCGTCCACCGACTTGTTGTTGCCGTGCAGCGCGATCCGCTGCGGCGGCATCCCGGCGGCCAGCGCGACCGCCAGCTCGCCCGCGCTGCACACGTCGAGGTTGAGGCCCTCCTCGTGCAGCCAGCGCACGACGGCCTTGGAGAGGAACGCCTTGCCGGCGTAGTAGACGTCCGCGTCGGTGCCGAAGGCGTCCCGCCAGGCACGCGCCCGGGCCCGGAAGTCCTCCTCGTCCAGCACGTAGGCGGGGGTGCCGAACTCGGCGGCCAGCCGCTTGACGTCGACGCCGCCGACGGTGGCCACGCCCTCGGCGTTCCGGGCGACGGTGCGCGACCAGACCTTGGGGTCGAGCGCGTTCAGGTCGGCGGGCGGGGCCTGGTAGTGGCCCTCGGGCAGGACGTCGCCGTGACGGGGGCCTGCCGGGTGTGCGGAACGGCTCATCTTTGCTGGTTCCTTCGAGACCTATGGCGAGGGGCGGCGACGGTCCCCGTTGACCGTCAGCCGCCCCCGCTGTGCGCTTGGGGGTGGTGCCTACATCCGCTCGGGCGCCGTCACGCCCAGGAGCGTGAGCCCGTTGGCGAGCACGGTGCGCGTCGCCTCGACCAGCCAGAGCCGGGCGCGGTGCGTGTCGTTGAGCTCCTCGTCGCCCTTGGGCAGGAACATGCAGTTCTCGTACAGGCGGTGGTACTTGCCCGCGAGTTCCTCCAGGTAGCGCGCGACCCGGTGCGGCTCGCGCAGCTCACCGGCGGTGGCCAGCACGCGCGGGAACTCGCCGAGGTGACCGAGCACGTCGGACTCCCACTCGGTGGCGAGCAGCTCGGGTTTGAACTGCTCGGCCGTGCCCTTGTCCACGCCCAGCTCGGCGGCCTTGCGCGCCACGCCGCACATCCGGGTGTGCGCGTACTGGACGTAGAAGACCGGGTTCTCGTTGCTCTGGCTGGTCAGCAGGTTGATGTCCAGCGTGATCGTCGAGTCCGTGGAGGAGCGCGCCAGGGTGTAGCGGGCGGCGTCCACGCCGATCCACTCGACCACGTCGTCGATCGTGATGATGTTGCCGGCCCGCTTGGACATGCGGACCTCTTCGCCGTCGCGAAGCATCTTCACGAACTGGCCGATCTTCACCTCGATGTTGTGGTTCATGTCGTCGCCCGCGCAGGCCGAGATGGCCTTGAGGCGGTTGACGTAGCCGTGGTGGTCGGCGCCCAGCATGTAGAGCGCGACCTCGGCGCCGCGGTCCCGCTTGGACAGGTAGTACGCGGCGTCGGCGGCGAAGTAGGTCTTGTCGCCGTCGGCCTTGATCAGGACGCGGTCCTTGTCGTCGCCGAACTCCGTGGTGCGCAGGAAGACCGCGCCGTCCTGCTCGAAGACGTGGCCCTGCTCGCGCAGCCGGTCGATGGCCTTCTCGACCGCGCCGGAGTCGTGCAGCGTCTTCTCCGAGAACCACACGTCGAAGTGGGTGCCGAACTCGTCCATCGAACGCTTGATCTCGGCGACCATGAGCTTGAGGCCCTCGGTGCGGAAGACCTGCAGCTGCTCGGCCTCGGGCAGGTCGAGCACGCCCGGGATCGCCTCGGTGAGCGCCTTGGCGATGTCGACGATGTACTCGCCGACGTACCCGCCCTCGGGCACCTCGCGACCGTTCGCGGCGGCCTGCAGCGAGGCGGCGAACTTGGTGATCTGCACGCCGGCGTCGTTGAGGTAGTACTCGGTGGTGACGTCGGCACCGGAGGCCCGCAGCACGCGCGCCAGCGAGTCGCCGACGGCGGCCCAGCGGACGCCGCCGATGTGGATCGGGCCGGTCGGGTTGGCGGAGACGAACTCCAGGTTGATCTTCAGGCCCTTGAGGGCGTCGTTGCGGCCGTAGGCCTCGCCCGCCTCGACGACGGTGCGCGCCAGCGCACCGGCGGTGGCGGTGTCCAGGGTGATGTTCAGGAAGCCCGGACCGGCGATGTCGACCTTGGCGACGCCGGTGATCCCTCGCAGGCGGTCGGCCAGTGCCTCGGCAACGGCTCGCGGCGGCTTGCCGGCCGCCTTGGCGAGCTGGAGGGCCACGTTGGTCGCGTAGTCGCCGTGGTCCCTGTTCTTGGGCCGGTCGACCGTCACGTGCTCGGGCACGGCGACGGCCAGCTCGCCCGCCTCGACGGCGGAGCTCACTGCGGCCTGGATTGCCTGGGAAAGGTCTGCGGGGGTCACGACGCCAAGCGTAGGCGAGACGGGGTGCCCGCCCGCCACCCGGTTTACCGGTTGAGACGCCGGTGCGCCGTCGTTACGGGGTCTCAGCCGCGATCGGTGCGCTCTGTTCGCTCAGGGCGAAATGCATCGGACGGCGGGGCGGCCAGTCCGCCGGGCCGCCCGTCGGCCTGTTCGCCGGACGGCCCGTCGGGGTGCCCCTTGAGCCGCATCAGGCGTCGGACCAGGGACACCAGGTCCGCCGGGTCGAAGGGCTTGCCGAGGTAGCCGTCCACCCCCACCGTCTCCCCCAGGTCGAGGTCCGCCGGGGTGCAGGCGCTCACGATCGCGATCGGCAGTCCGCTGGTGTCCGGGGTCGCGCGCAGCCGGGCCGCCGTCCGCAGGCCGTCCAGCCGCGGCATCACCACGTCCAGCGTCACCACGTCGGGCTGCACCCGGCGGATGACCTCCAGGCACTCGGCGCCGTCGGCGGCGGTCACCACCTCGAAGCCTTCGAGCTCCAGGTTGACCCTGATCAGCTGGCGGATCGCCTCGTTGTCGTCCACCACGAGGACCCGCCCGGACACTCCCGACACCTCACCGAGGGTATCGGCGGCCCCGCCGCCCCGTCCGGCCTTTGGGCACTTCCGCTCCCCCGCCCGCCGGCGCCGCCGTCGGGAGGATCTTCGGGGAAACCCGTGCACGGACCGCGGCCGAAGCCTGATAGTGTTCTCACGTCGGAAGCGCGAGTGACCGACAGGCCAGTAGGCCCCCGTAGCTCAGGGGATAGAGCACCGCCCTCCGGAGGCGGGTGCGTAGGTTCGAATCCTACCGGGGGCACTTCGCAGGAAGTGCAACCAAGGCCCAGATCAGTGGAGTTGATCCACGGATCTGGGCCTTCGTCATGTTCGGGGCCCGCTGGAGCCGGGTGGGGCCCGGTTCGGGACCGGGCCCCCGCAGAAGCTCAGGAGGCGGCCGTCTCCGCCTGGGCGTACAGGTCGGTGATGGTGTGGTCGAAGTAGGCGCCGTAGGAGACGTCGTCGGTGTCGCCGCCCTGCTGGTAGCCGCCGATCGCGCCGACCACGTCGCCGGTGGCGGTGTTGATCCAGGGGCCCCCGCTGGTGCCTGACGGGTAGGACGGGCACTGGACGACCCGCTCGTAGGCGCTCTGCTGCCCGGTGGCGTTGGTGCACAGGATGGGCGTCTCGGAGTCGGCGGGGTAGCCGTAGAGGCGGACGGTCGCGTCGAACGGCTCGTCGGCGCCCAGCCGGTTGCCGCCGACCACGTCCTCGACGTTGCGGCCGTTGCTGGGGGCGGTCTCCAGGATCGCGAAGTCCTCGTCCACGTCACCCTTCTGGGACCAGCCGGCGGTGGTGTGGATCGCGGTCACCTGCCAGGCGCCGTACGGGGCGGAGCCGTCGCGGTAGCCGGGGGCGAAGGTGATCCCGTCGGTGCTGCCGAGGCAGTGCGCGGCGGTCAGCAACAGGTTGCCGGTGGCACTGTGCAGCACGCTGGCGGTGCAGAAGTGCTTGCCGGCCGCCGGCGCGCCGCTGAACAGCGCGCCGACGGTCTCGCTTTCGCGGTCGTCGGCCGGGGCCGGGCCTGTGGCGCCGAGGACGACGGGACGGGTGGCGGGGGTGGCCGTCGCCGGGGCCGGATCGGGCGTCTCCGGTGCGGCGGTCGGGCTCGCGGCCGCGGGGGGCGTGGTGGCCGTGACCGGGG
>NZ_JAHSQD010000321.1 GCF_020103755.1 Streptomyces sp. LS1784 | reverse complement strand
CCGGCGGCCCCCTGCGCGTGCCAGGGCGGCGGGCCGTCGGGCGCCGAACCCTCGGGAGCCGGGATCTCGGGCGGCGCACCGGCGGGCACCGCACCGGCGGGAGGCGGCGTCCGGCCCTCCTGTGCCTCCACCAACAACCGCCCGCTGGTGTTCGCGATAGGCCAGGTCGGCGTGGACTTCCTGACCGAGGCCCGCCGGGACAGCTTCCGCCAGCTGATGGACCCCGTCCAGCGGCCCGTCGAAGGCCAGCAGGGCGTGACGCAGGAAGTGCCCGCCAACCCCTACGACGCCGAGCAGCTGCACAAGTACCTGACTGCCAACCCGTGGGCCTCCGACAAGGTCACCTGGACGCTGAACATGGACAGCACGCCGATCTACGCGATGGAGGCCGAACCCGCCGCCGGCATGGACTGGACCAGCACCCCCCTCGTGCCCCTCGTGCCCCCCGGGGCCACGCCGGAGGAGACGAGGGAGAAGGTGGTGGCGATCACCACCGATCACGACAAGCTCGCGGACGCCCTGTTGGCACTCGCCGCGCCCGCTCCCCCGGTGTCCACGGTCTACCGGTCGTTCCGGGACGCGTACTTCGGCCAGAACAAGGAGCAGGACAAGGACGACTACATCTCCCGGATCTCGATACCGGGCCGGCTGACCGACCGGACCGTCCGGCTGTTCTCCGGGCAGGTCGTGCCCGTCGTCGAGGTCAAGAGCCGTGGCATCTACATCTGGCACCAGAAGCAGCTGGTGGACACCGTGGTGGAGGCCGTCCTGGCTCAGGCTCATCAGGAGCAGATCACGGTCGACAAGGACTACGTCCGCAAGACCATGGACGCGTTCCTCGACAAGGTCTACTACCAGTTCCGCAACCTCGGACAGACCTCTGCCGACCGGGCGCTGAACTCCGCCGGGACGAACGCGTTCTCGGTCGCCAGCGCGATCAGCAAGGCCATGCTGCTGGGCCAGAGCATCCCCAGCACCACCGTGGCGCCGTCCGGCAGCCCGGTCTCCCTCTACTGCATCGACACCATCTCCGTCACGAAGAGCCCGTACTGCCGCATGGGATCGGACTGCCAGGACGTGAAGGTCACCTTCTTCGACCCCGAGAACGACCGGCGCGCGCGGGTCATCATGCTGTTCACTGTCGACGTCAGCGACGAGTTCCCCGTGCCCCTGGCACCGCCCCACCAGTTCCTCGAGTCCTGAGCCCCCGGCACCGCCGGCGCCCACGCCGCCGGGACGACCCCACACCACCCGTCAGGAGGAGGCCGATCATGAAAACCCCCGCAGCGCTCCCCAGGATCACGCCCAGGCTGCCGGTCCTCGCCCCACCGGTCCGCAGGGACGGTCAGGCCGAAGCCGGCCGGCTGCCCGGCGACCCGGGCGTCGCACCAGCCAGGTCGGTCTGCGCCGATCTCACCGGCGCGGCCCGGGGCATGTGCTACGCCGCCCTCTGACGGCCCGCCCCCGCGGACCCGGCGAAGGACGGAGTGCAACCAGCACGACGAGAAAGGGATGAGCAGAAATGATCATCGAAGAATTCCGTGAGGAGCACCGGGCGTGGTCCCCCACCCCGCAGCTCCCGAAGCTGGCCCCGCCGGTGGACCGCACCCGCCGCACCGGCGGCGCCCTGGGCGATTCCCCCGGCGTCGAGGCCGACAAGTTCGACTGGAGCAAGATCATCACCGGCGGCCTGGACGCGCTCGGCGGGTTCCTCTGATGAGGCACCCCGCGCCGGCGACGGGCCCCGACCGGTCTGTCGCCGGCCACCCGCCCGGTGACGCCGCCACGCACGACCGGCCACCGGAGCACCGGACAGGAGAGACAGGACCATGTTCGAGCAGCCGCCGCCCCAGGTGCAGCCGATCGACCGCACGAAGGGGTACGACGCCTATCTGAAGGTGATCAAGGAAACCGTCGACATCGGCGACAGCCTGCAGTCGGCCATGCCGCCCACGAGTGTGGCCCTCGGATTCACCGGCGACCCGCCGCCGAGCGGCACCGTGATCGACCCCGCCAAGGAGGGCGCGGCCACCGCCGCGAACCCGATCACACAGATCATGGACGGCCCCGGGGGATTCTACGGCCCCAGCTTCGCGGACCCGGGCCCCTGGGCCTGCGACGGTGCCCCCACCCCCGGCTGCATGCCGCCGCCACCCCCCATCATCGGAGGCCTTTTCTGACTCCCACCAGCCGTCCCGGACGGCTCCGTCCCGGGCCTCGTAACAGGTCCGCCCCGCGCCGTCCGCCCGACGGAACCAGCACCCACGAAGGGAAGAGCGATCATGACCACGGAAGACGTCCGCGAGGAGCATCGGGCGTGGTCCCCCACCCCGCAGCTCCCGAGACTCGCCCCGCCGGTCGACCGCACCGGCCGCACCGGCGGCACCCTGGGCCAGGGTCCGGGCGTGGAGGCCGACAGCTTCTGGGACACCGCCTTCAACGTCCTCAGGACGGTGGCCCCGGTGGCCCTGGCGGCGCTCTGACGGGATCCGCCCACGGACACCACGTCCACACCGTGCCGGCTGCGAGGCCAACCCGCCCCGCAGCCGGCACGCCGCTGCTCCGGGATCAGCGCAGGCCGGCGAAGAGGTCGTTCTCGGGGACGGCTGCGCCGGTGGTGTCCCTGACCCGCACGAAGGTCTCCACGCCCATCAGTTCGGTGAACCGCTCCTTGCCCATCTTCAGGAAGAAGATGTTCTCGCCCTGGCTGGCGTGCGCGGCCAGGGCGTCGAACTTCCGGCCGCCGAACGCGGTGGTGTCCACCCAGGTGGTGATCTCCTCGTCGGGCAGGCCGATCTCGGACAGCTCGGGCATCTCGGCCGCCTCCGCCGGGTCCGGCTCCTCCCAGTCGGCGCCGAACTCGCGCATGGCCTCCCCGAACCGCTGCATGGCCGAGCGCGGCGCCGTCGTCCAGTAGACCTTCGGCGTCAGGTCGGTCAGCTCCAGCGCCGCCATCGTGATGCGGTGGGCCTGGATGTGGTCGGGGTGGCCGTAGAACCCGTTCTCGTCGTAGGTGACGACCACGTCGGGCTGATAGTGCCGCATCAGTTCGGCGAGGCGGGCGGCGCCGTCCGCCACCGGCGTGTGCCAGAACGACCCGGGCTCGTCGTTGCTCGGCCAGCCCATCATCCCGGAGTCGGCGTACTCCAGCAGCTCCAGGTGACTCACCTTCAGAACCTCGCAGCTGGCCTCCAGTTCCTGTCGGCGTATCGCGGCGACGGCCACCGGGTCGTGCCCGGGATCGCCCGGCTTGGTCCCTCCCGGTCCGTCACCGCACCTGCCGTCCGTACACGTGACGAGAACGGTGCGGACGCCCTCCGCCGCGTAGCGGGCGAGGACACCTCCGGTCCCGGTGGCCTCGTCGTCGGGGTGGGCGTGCACTGCCATCAGTGTCAAGGGCCGGTCGGCCATGTGATTCATCCTCCGTCTGAGACATTCTCGCCCCCCAGTCTGCGTCACGCGGGCGGGTGGTCGCTCGCACGGTCCCGTCCGGCGGCGAGGGTGACGGGCAGACCGGCCTCGATGCGGCGCAGCAGCCGGCCGCCGTGGACGCCGGGGGCGTCGAAGCCGCGCACGTCGTCGGCGCCGTCGTCGGCGCCGGTGCACAGGACCTCGGGCACGAGCACCGTCTCGGGAGCGGCGGGTGCTTCGGCACCGGCGGGCGCCAGGTACGCGGGTGCGAGGACGGGGCCGTGCAGGGTGCCCTCGATCAGGTCGGGCTCGAACTCCGCGGACAGCACCGTGACCCGGGCGTGCAGGTCGCCGTGGAGCATGACCAGTTTGTCGGTCATGTTGCCGACGAAGGCCTCCACGTGGACGCTGCCGCGGACCAGCAGCTTGGCGTCCCCCTCCAGGTAGACGGCGGCCGCCCGGAGGTCTCCGAGCACGATCAGCGCGGGGCAGCCGTCGTCGGTGTTGAGGACGGCGCCGGTCACGTCGAGGTCGCCGTCGACGATGTAGCCGGTGCCCTCCGGCTGTGCGGCGTCGAGGTCGAGGTGCCCCTCGATCGACAGGGCGCCGGAGTGGACGTCGTACTCCTCCTCGTAGAGGTTCTCGTACGAGGAGACGGGCAGTCCGCGGCGCTCGAAGAGCGCCACGGACTCGTCCCAACTGTGCAAGGTGGTAGCGATGTTCATGGGGCGAACTCTGCCACGCAGCACTGTCATCCCCCGGTCGGTCCGGCGCCGACGGCCCTCAGGAGAGCCAGATCTCCCGGATGCCGCGCAGCGGGTCGTGCTCCACCCGGGGTTCGGCGTGCCAGCGCATGGTGACGCGACCGTCCCGGTACGCGGGCCAGGCCGCGCCCGGGTCGAGGTCCCGGACGAAGGCGACCCAGGCTCCGTGGACGGCCTCGGCCAGCGTCTGTGGCGGCTCGGTGCCGAGGGCCGCCGCCACGCCCTCGGCGTCCAGCAGGTCGAAGGCGAACGGCAGGTCGATGCAGTGGTAGGCCTGCCCGGCACGGCCCGGGGCGGTGCCGGACCAGTCGAACTGGTAGAGCCAGGTGGGTCGTTCACGTTCGGCGCGGGCCTCGGCGATGGCCAGGGCCGGTGCGCGGAACAGCCAGTCGGTGATCGCGTCGCCGCCGGCCGCGCCCGGCCGCTCGGTGAGGAAGCGCGCGGCCCGGCCGTCGTCCAGGCCCAACGCGCTCAGCAGGCCGAGCAGCTCGCCCTCCGGGGGCGGGGCCGGGGTCTCCTCCGTCGTCGGGGCGGCGAACTCCTGCGCGGTGAAGCCGAGCAGCAGCGGGACGTCCGCGTCGGCGAGCGCCTCCGGCACCGGCCCGGGCACCAACTCGCCGTCGGCGAAGGGCGCGAGGAGCAACGGGGGCAGCTCGTCGCGGTCCGGGCCGGGGGCGTCGAGCGCGTCCTGGAATACGAGCAGTTCGGTGTCGGTGGCGTCCCGCAGGGCGGCCGCGGTGGCGGGTACGCCGGTGCGCTCGGCGAAGGCCCGGCTGACGGCCTCGGCCACGGCACGGTCCTGCGGGCGCATCACCGCGCCGGAGGCCGAGATCGCCGCGCGGAACAGTCCTCGGGCGGCCGGCGTCGCGAGCAGCGTCTGGACGGCGCCGCCGCCGGCGGACTGTCCGGCGACGGTGACCTTGGCCGGGTCGCCCCCGAAGGACGTGACGTTGTCGCGGACCCACTCCAGCGCGGCGATCCAGTCCCGCACGCCCCGGTTGTCGGGGGCGTCGGGCAGGTGCAGGAAGCCCTCGATGCCGAGCCGGTAGCCGATCGACACCACGACCACGCCGTCCCGGTTGAAGGCCGCACCGTCGTACCACGGGCTGGCCGAGCAGCCGGCGACGAAGCCGCCGCCGTGGATCCAGACCAGCACCGGCAGACCGGCCGCCGGGGCGGGGTCCGGGGTGAAGACGTTGAGGTTGAGGATTCCCGCGCCGGGGACGGTCGGTTCGGGGATGGTGGTGACCTCGCCGAACGGACGGCGCTGCGCGGTCGGCCCGTAGGCGGTCGCGTCGAGCACCTCGGTCCACGGCCGGGGCGGCACCGGGGCGGCGAACCGCAGCTCGCCGACCGGCGGTTGGGCGTACGGGATGCCCAGGAAACGGACGCTGCCGTCCGCGCGGCGCTCCCCGCGCACCGGGCCCCGGCAGGTGGGGACGACCGGGTGGTCCTGCGGTCCTGTGGTGGTCATGCTGTGCCTCCAGTGGGCGTCACGGGCGCGGCGCGTCGTGCTCGATGTAGTGGCGGAGCCGGTTGAACTCCTGAGGGTCGACCGTACGGACGCCGTAGGTGCGGTCGGCAGTGACGGGGGTGACCGAGATGTGCCCGTCCCGCAGCAGGGCGGTGGCGTCGGCGTCCGGGACGGTCTCGGTGCAGGCGTCGCCGGACCGGTGCTCGCAGACGCCGAGCACAATGGCGGAGCTGTCGGCGCCGACGGGCTGGTAGGCGTGCCAGACCTCGCGCCCGTGGCCGACGCTCGTCCAGCGGGCGGCCTTGGCGGGGCTTCCGGCGGTGACGTCCGGGTAGTCGACCTTGAGCGCGAAGCGGGCGGTGAGCAGGCCCCGGGCGCGGAGCCCCGCGATCAGGCGGGCGCCGAGGCGATCGCCGCCACGATCCTGGACCGGATCGAGCTCGCGTCCGCCGAGCAGCCTTATGTCAACAGAATTGACGTTGAACCGGGTGCAGGGATCTGATGGCGGCATTCGGAGGCCAGACCCTCCATGCACCGAAGGAGCCACCGCCATGGCCGATCCCGTCCACGCCCTCCAGGACGCCCAGCCCGTACCGTTCTGGCTCGACGACCCCGACCGGCCCGCGCCCGCCTCCGCCCTGGTCGGCGACGTACGCTGCGATCTGCTCGTGGTGGGCGGCGGCTACAGCGGTCTGTGGACCGCGCTCATCGCCAAGGAGCGCGACCCCTCGCTCGACGTCGTCCTCGTCGAGGCGCAGGAGACCGGCTGGGCCGCCTCCGGCCGCAACGGCGGCTTCTGCGAGGCCAGCCTCACCCACGGCCTCGCCAACGGGCACCAGCGCTGGCCCGACGAACTCGACGCCCTGGAGCGGCTCGGCGCCGCCAACCTCCAGGCCATGGAGGACACCGTCAAGCGCCACGGCATCGACTGCGACTGGGAGCGCACCGGCTCCCTCGTCGTCGCCACCGAGCCCTACCAGGTCGACGGGCTGCACGAGTTCGCCGAACTCGCCGCCCGCTACGGCAGCCGGCTCGACTTCCTGGACCGCGCGGCCGTCCGCGCCGAGATCGACTCCCCCACCTTCCTCGGCGCCCTCTGGGACCGCGAGGGCGTCGCCATGCTCAACCCCGCCCGCCTCGCCTGGGGCCTCAAGCGGGCCTGCCTCGACCAGGGCGTGCGGATCTTCGAGCACACCCGCGCCACCGGCCTGACCGACTCCCCGCGCGGGATCACCGTCCGCACCCCGTACGGCCGCATCGGCGCCCGCCGCGTCGCACTCGCCACCAACGCCTTCCCCTCGCTGCTGCGCCGCCACCGCCCGTACACCGTGCCGGTCTACGACTACGCGCTGATGACCGAGCCGCTGACCGAGGCGCAGCTCGCCTCGGTGGGCTGGCGGGGCCGCCAGGGCTTCTCCGACAGCGCCAACCACTTCCACTACGTCCGGCTCTCCGCCGACAACCGCATCCTGTTCGGCGGCTACGACGTGGTCCACCAGTTCCGCGGCCGGGTGCGGGCCGAACGCGACCAGCGGCCGGAGACCTTCGCCACCCTCGCCCTGCACTTCTTCCGGACCTTCCCCCAGCTGGAAGGCCTGCGCTTCACCCACGCCTGGGGCGGCGCCATCGACACCTGCACCCGGTTCAGCGCCTTCTTCGACCTCTCCCACGACGGCCGGGTCGCCTACGCCGCCGGATTCACCGGCCTCGGCGTCGGCGCCACCCGCTTCGGGGCCGAGGTGATGCTCGACCTCCTGGCCGGCGCCCGCACCGAGCGCACCTCACTGGACATGGTCCGCCGCAAGCCGCTGCCCTTCCCGCCCGAACCCGCCCGCTCGATCGGCATCGGCATCACCCAGTGGGCCCTCACCCGCGCCGATGCCAACGCCGGCCACCGCAACCTCTGGCTGCGCACCCTCGACCGCTTCGGCCTCGGCTTCGACAGTTGACAGGCCCGGCCCGGACCGGAGGCGCCGCAGGGCGGTCAGCCGGTGTGGCGGAGGCCATCGCCGTCGGTGTGGCGGCGACACTGCTGGTCACCGGGCTGGCCGGCCGGCACTCCGGCACGCGCCTCGACCGCACAGACCCACGTCAACCGGGCCATGACCAAGCTCCACGCCCGGGACCGGGCCCAACTCGTGGTCTTTGCCTACGAGTCGGGCCTGGTGGTCCCGCACGGCTGACGGTCCCGGCCCCCGGCGGGAGCGGCGCAGCCCGTCACCGCGGCGCCGACCGCCGACGCCCGCACCACGCCGGTGCGGTCAGGACAGGTAGTCCTCCAGCCCGCCGTCGCGCCGAATGTCCAGGGTGACGCAGTGGATACCGCCGCCGAGCGCCCGGGAGTGCCGCAGCCGGAGCGGCAGGACGGTGATCCCGGCGTGCTCCAGCAGCTTGATCAGGCTCTCCTGGCCGGCCTCGACGATCGCCGTGTCCGGGGAGACCATCAGCAGGTTCATGCTGATCCAGCTCTCGCTGAGCGCGTGCTCGGGCGTGTCACCGGAGGGCTCGGCCGGCGGGCACCACAGGATGTCCCAGCCCCGCAGCGGCTCGGGGACGGTCTCCGGGGTGATCCGCTCGGGGTTGAGCAGCACCAGCCCCGGCCGCAGCAGCGCGATGGTGCTGTCGATGTGGGTGTAGCCGTAGATGTCGCGCAGCGGGTGCAGCCGCAGGCCACCGTCGCCGAGCAGGCCGAGGGTCGATTCGAGCCACTGCAGGCCGAGTTCGTTCCCGCTGCGGGAGACCTGGTAGAAGACGTCCCGGCCGAGCCGCAGGACGTTCGCGGCGTCGAAGACCGGCTCGGCCTCGCCCAGCAGCGGAAGCCCGTCCGCGTCGAACTCGAAGAGCTCGTCCTTCAGTTGCGGACGGGGCGCGGCCAGCCAGCGCGCGCCGCGGCGCAGGTAGTCCTGGAAGAGTCCGCGCAGCCCGAAGACCTCGAAGTAGCGCTGCCGCATCGGACTCGCGACCTCGATCAGGGTCTCGCCGACCACCAGGGTGAGGTCCCGCGGGCAGTAGGAGTGGAAGCCGCCGTCGGCCTTCCAGAGCGGGGAGGCGAACTCGGCGGCGTGGTCGACCGCTTCGGGCTGGTGGACGGTGACGCCGAGGCCGCGCAGGGTGGCGACCAGCGCGTCCAGGTCCTCCTCGGTCTCCTCCACGACCTGCCGCGGGTAGGGGCCGATCTCGATCGAGGCGAGGTCGGCAGCGCTGGTCTTCGGGAAGCAGGACAGCCAGGAGGACGGTTCGGTCTGCTCGGGCAGCCGGGCGCCGGCGGCGGTCCCGACCACGACCTCCCGCAGGGTGGTGAACTCGTCCCAGCTGTGCACCGGACGGGCCGAATCGGACATGACTCCCCCTTGACACGGGTTAAGGGAAACGCGGACAGGGCGGCGAATGCGACGGCTTCGAACCGCACCTCGGACGACGGGACCGGGCCGGCACCGAGCGATCGCGAGCCGTCGGCGGAGCGGGGGCCCCATGAACATGCGGAAACAGCAAGGGAAATCGGAACGGATTCATCGCCGGACCGGCACCGGCCGACCACGGCGTACGGGAAATCACCGGTCGGGCAGCCGAATTCGCTTTTCGAAGGGCCGGGATCGACGGTCAAGCTACCCGGACGACCGACGGCGGCGCAAGGACCGTGATCGGCGTCGAATCCGCCGCCGTGGTGAACCGCCGGTCGATCCGCGCGTTGTTCGACTCCCTTGTTCCGATGCTGATCAATACCCGGGCGAGGGCCTGGACGAGGCACCGGCGCGACCGGCCACCGCCCCTTCGCGCCGCGGCCCGGCGCTCACCACCGCCAGGCCCGACGGATCCGGCTCCCGCCCGCCAGGGCCAGCAGCGCCCCACCCGCCGCGGCGACCCCGGC
>NZ_JAHSQD010000320.1 GCF_020103755.1 Streptomyces sp. LS1784 | reverse complement strand
CAGCACGGCCCGGGCGGCTTCGGCCGGGCGCACGCCGCGGGCCGCCAGGCGGCACATGGCTTCGAGCAGGGCGATGTCCTCGGGGGTCCAGCGGCGGTGGTGGCCGGGGGCGCGGCGGGAGGGGCCGATGCCGTAGCGGCGCTCCCAGGAGCGGACCGTGGTCGGGGACACGCCGAGGAGTCGGGCCACGCTCCCGGTCGGCATGCCCGCCTCGTCGGCACCCATCGTGTCCCTCCTCCGGAAGTCCGAAGCGCCCTCGACGTCCCGGCGTCCTTCGCCGTTCCCATGATCCTCTGCCGGGCCCGGGTGTCAGAGCCCGTCGAAGGCCGCCCGCAGCCGTAGGAGCCCGTCCCGCGTGCGGGTCTTCACCGTGCCCAGCGGCACACCCAGGATCCGGGCGATCTCGCGCTGTGCGTACCCGCCGTAGTAGGCCAGCACGAGCGACTCGCGCTGGACGCCGCTCAGCCGGGCGAGCGCGGACCGCACCCGGAGCGCGTCGAAGGTCCGCTCGACCTGCTCGGCGACCGGTTCGGTGGCCGGCTCAAGGACCGGCTGTTCCCGCAGGGCCGCCCGCAGTTCGCGGTCGGCGGCGGCGCGCGCCGCCCTGGCCCGGTCCACCGCCCGGCGGTGGGCGATGGTGAGCACCCAGGCCATGACCGTTCCACGGGCCGGCCGGTAGGCGGCGGCGGTGCGCCAGACCTCCAGCAGCACCTCCTGGGCCACCTCCTCGGCGTGGGCGGGGCTGCGCAGCGTCCGCAGCGCGATCCCGTACACCGGGGTCGCCACGGCCCGGTACAGCCGCGTGTACGCCGTCCGGTCGCCCCGGGCCACCGCCGCGACCAGGGCGCCCAACTCCGCGGCCGACACCGGGACGGGCGCGGCGGGCGCCGGGGCGGGCACTGCGGCGAGGGGCGGGTGGGCTCGCGTGGTCACACCGGCACTGTGCAGCGTTTCGGAACGGCGAGACCACTCGCAGCCTTTGTGCAGCGTTTCGCTCCGGAAGCCCGGCCGCCGGTAATTCGGTTGACCGGCCCGCGCGGTAACGCTGCACTTCGGGGAGCGCCACAACGGGTGGCGCCGGTATCGCGGGGAGGCAGCAGCGCCGCATGGAGATCCGTTCCACGACCGACCAGGACCTCGGCACCTTCGTCGACACCTTCCACGCCGCGCTGGGGCGCTTCCCGGACACCCCGGACGCGAACGGCGGCGGAGTCTGGTGGGCGGCGACCGAGATGGACCGCAATCTGCTCGCCGTGACGGCGGACGGACGGCCCGTCGGCACCGCCGGTGCGCACACCTTCGAGCTCACCCTGCCCGGCCGGGTCGTCGTCCCCGTCGCCGGGGTGACGGCCGTCGGCGTCCTGCCCACCCACCGTCGCCAGGGCATACTCACCGCGATGATGCGGCGTCAGCTCGCCGATCTGCGGGCCCGGGGGGAGTTCCTCTCCGTGCTGCTGGCCTCCGAGGCCGGGATCTACGGCCGGTTCGGCTACGGACCGGCGACGTACACCCAGCGACTCACGGTGCAGCGGCACCAGGCCGCCTTCGCCGCTCCCCGGGCGCAGGGGGCCGGGGCGCCGGTGAGCGGTTCGGTCGAACTGCTGCGGCGGGCCGAGTGCGGGGAGGTCGTGGAGGAGGTCTACGACCGCTACCGCCGCGTCCAGCCCGGCGCGCTGTCCCGGCCGCGCCGCTGGTGGCAGCTGGGCGCGGGGCAGGTCCCGATCGCCCCGACGCCGCGTTACGTCGCCGTCCACCGCGACGCCGACGGCACCCCGGACGGGTACGCCAGCTACTGGATCGGCGACGACACCCTGACGGTGGACGAGACCGTCGCCGTCGACGACGCCGGCTACACGGACCTGGCCCGGTTCGTGCTCGGCCACGACCTGGTCGCCCAGGTCGCGTTCCGTCACCACCCGCCCGACCACCCACTGCGCTGGCAGCTCGCGGACTTCAACGCGGGCCAGCTGAGCAACCACACCGACTGGCTGTGGGTGCGGCTGCTGGACGTACCGCGCGCGCTGACCTCGCGCGCCTGGTTCACGGACGGAGAGCTGGTCCTGGACGTCGACGACCCGTTCCTCGGCGAGCACCACCGGTACCTGCTGACCGTCCGGGGCGGGAAGGCCGAGTGCGTCCCGACGGACCGGGAGCCCGACCTGTCCCTGGACGTGCGGGACCTGGGCGCGGTCTACCTCGGTGGCACCGCCCCGAGCGCACTCGTCCGGGCCGGGCACATCCGCGCCCACCGCCCCGGCGCGGCCGTCCTCGCCGACGCCCTGTTCCGCGCCGAGCGCGCCCCGCACTGCCTGCACTGGTTCTGATCCGGCGGCCGCCGACGGCGATCACGCCGACCGGGATCACGCCGAACGGGATCAAGCCGAACGCCGGCCCCGCCCTTGAACGGGCGGGGCCGGCGTTCGGCTTTCCCGGGGCCACCGCATCGCCCGTAGGGGCGGACCGGTTGCCCTGGAGTACCAGGCCGGTTGCCCCGGGAGGACAGATCGCGGCGTGTTGCGGGCGGGTCGGCTTGGTCCGTTCGGGTGCACGATGCAACAGTGTCCGTCGGGTGTTGACATGATCACGAGATGTGAGGGGGGATGCGGGAGGAGGGGGAATCCGGAGACGAACGGCCCGGAAACGTTCAGTTCCCCGGCCGGATGTCGCTCAGCGTGCCGCTGATGTTGAGGAGTTCGTGGCACGCGGCCGCCTGCTTGCCCGAGGCCGGAGTGCCCGGCGCCTCGCAGGTCACGTTCGCCGTCACGGCCTGGTCCTCGGGGACCTGGATGGGAGTCACCCAGTGGTAGTCCTGGTTGCGGAAGGTCTCCAAGGCGATGGTGGTGATCGTCTTGTTGCCGGCCGTGATGGTCACCACGCCCTGGTCGCCCTGGAAGTTGGCGACCACGATGTCCGTGATGTCGAGGACCTTGCCGTGCGGCACCGGGTAACTGCCCGTCCCGGCGGCGCCGTTCGCGGTCTGCACGTCGATCGTTTCGGAGAACTGCTGCCCTGTCCCCGGCACCGCCGGGCCCGCGCCGGGGCCGCCCTGACTGCCCGGGCCGGCGGTCGGCTTCCCGGCGCCCGGCTTGGTCTGGCCGCCGGGCGTGTTCCCGTTGGAGGGGGCGCCCGACGCGTCGCCGACCGGAGCACCGGCGGGCGGCGTCGGGGTGGCGCTCTGCTGGGCGACGGCCTGCTCGGCGGCCTGCTTCGCGGAGCTGCGCACCGCCGGGCGGACCAGGGCGAACCAGGCCAGCAGCAGCGCGATCAGCGCCGCCAGGAGCGCGAGCAGCCACTTGGGGAAGACCGGCAGCTGAAGGAACTCGCCTTCCAGGACGGGCTTCTGAGCAGGCGCCGGCGCGGCCTCCGGAGCGGTCTCGGGCTTGCCTTCCGTCCCCTTGTCGCCGTCCTTGCCGTTCTTCCCGTCCTTGCCGTCCGTCCGCTCCTCCGGGCCCACCGTCACCTCGAACGGCCAGGTCGCGGGTTTGCCGAACCAGATCAGCTTGCGGGTGCGCGCCTGCACCCGCACCTCTCCGGACTCGCCGGGCTCCAGCCGCAGCTTCTCCGGGGTGACCCGGAACCGCAGGTCCTCGCCCGCCTGTCCGGGAGTGAACGTCACACCGGTGGGAGCGTTCCCGAGGTTGCGCACCGAGGCCCGGTAGCGTCCGCGCAGCCAGCCGCGGCGACGGCGCGGTGCGAGCGCGGCCCGCAGTTCGTGGAACGGCGTCACGGTGACCGTGGTCTCGGGGACCGTCACCAGGTCGGGGCGCTCGACCGGCAGCACCCGGATGCCGAGCGGGAACTCGCCGGCCCGGGTGGCGGGGGAGCGCGGCGGAGCCAGCCGGACCGTCACCGTCTCGGAGGTCCCCGGGAAGAGCGAGACCCGGGCCGGCTCGACCGTCGTCCACGCGGCACAGTCGCCGACCACCTCGAACGTGTAAGCCTCAACGATGTCAAGATCGTTGCGTACCGTCAGGGTCGTGGTGGCCACGCCACCGGGGGCCACCGTCAGTGCGGGCAGGCCGAGTTCGGCGGATGTGGTCATAGCGTGACGGTAGGGCCGTACGGCGCCGAGGGAGAGGGCCGTACGGGCAAGCTGGGGGCACACTCCTTGCCCGCACGGACCGAACGAAGACCCCGCCCGGCGCGGTCGCGAGTCCGGCCCGACTCCGCGTGACCCGCCCCCACATTCCCCCGGCCGGCCTCGCCTCGCGGCGGCCGGCCGTCACCCTCGCAGGATCAGAGAATGGAGTAGTTCGATGACGTCGACCGATACAACCCGTGAGGAAGCCGTCACCAACCGCCGGACCGGGGCGGCGCCGCGGCCCGGCAGTGCTGCCGGGCCGCGCGTCCCCGAGCAGCTGCGCGGCAGGCGGGGCCAGGTGCGGGTGGCGGTGTACGCGGAGGACCTCATCCTGCAGACCGGCGTGGTCCAGCAGCTGCGCCAGCGGCCCGAGGTGGAGCTGCTGAGCGAGAGCGAGGCCGGGCGGGCGGAGGTCTCCCTGCTGGTGGTCGACGCGTTGACCGAGACGGTGACCGAGCACCTGCGCCGGCTGCGGCTCGCCACCTCGGGCCGGATTGGCCTGGTGGTGGGGCACTTCGAGGCCGGCGGGCTGCAGACCATAGTCGAGTGCGGCGTCGCCGCCGTGCTGCGCCGCTCCGAGGCCGACCAGGACCGGCTGGTGCACCTGATCACCGCCCTGGCCAACGGCGAGGGGGTGATGCCGGGGGACCTGTTGGGCGAGCTGCTCGACCGGATCGGGATGCTCCAGCGCACCATGCTCGACGGGCGGGGCCTGACCCTCTCGACGCTGACGGCCCGGGAGACGGAGATGCTGCGGCTGGTAGCCGAGGGCTTCGACACCAGCGAGATCGCCACCAAGACGTCGTACTCGGAACGCACCGTCAAGAACGTGCTGCACGAGATCATCACCCGCCTCGGCCTGCGCAACCGGGCACACGCGGTGGGCTATGCGATGCGGCGCGGGCTGATCTAGGGGCAGCGGTGCCTCGCCCAGTGTGGGCGAGGCACCGCTGAGGCTGGATGTGTTCAGAGGAGCCCGAAGTCGAACTCCCCGGTAGCGACGGCGGCGATGAAGGCTGCGTGGGCCGCCCGACCGAAGGCCAGGGCCGGGCCGGAAGGGTCTTTGCTGTCTCGGACTGCGACGGCCTCGGGGAGGATCGCGTATTCGAGACAGTTCTCGTTGCCGCCGCTGTAGCTCGATTTCCGAAAGGTGAAGCCAGTCGCCTCGGCGTCGGGGTAGTGGGTCACTTGATCAGTTCTCTCTGTGCGGTGATGAACTCGATCGAGGAGTCGACAGAAAGGGCTTCAGCCGTGATCTCCTGGAACTTCGCCCGGTAGAGCTCGACGTCGGCCGGGTCCTCGATCCAGAATCCGGCGAGCATGCCTTCGACGAAGACGACGTCGAGGTCCTTCCGCTGAGGGAATCCGAGCAGGGCGAACGAGCCGCTCATGCCCGGGTGGATCGCCGCACCTGTTGGCATCACCTGGATGCTGACGTTCGCCAGCCGGCTCAAAGTGAGCAGCTTGTCGAGTTGCGGGCCCATGATGTCGGGGCGATTCGCGATGGCTCGGAGCGTGGCTTCATGGATGACCGCCCAGAGCTCAACGGGGTTCGGGCGGGTGAGGATGGACTGTCGTGCCATGCGGACCTGTACGAGGTCGTCAACCGTGCCGGTCTTCGTGGTCCGGAGTCGGTCGATGACCAGCCGAGCGTATTCGGCAGTTTGGAAGAGCCCTGGAATGAAGGAGGGTTCGTAGGTCTTGAAGGTCGATGCCTCGGTCTCAAGCATGATCAGGTCGGTTGCGGACACATTGATCACGTCGCGGTAGCTCAGCCACCAGCCGCGCTTGCTGCCGTCCTTCGTAATGGCGATCAAGCTGGCGCGGAACTCTTCGTCGTCGCAACCGTAGTGGTCGAGGAGCTTGTTGACGTCCTCGATCTTGGCCGCCGTGCGGGCGTTCTCGATTCGGTTCAGCTTGGCCAGGCTCATGCCGGTGGCGTCGGCTGCCGTGTCTGCGGCGATCATCGCTTGCTCCCGGAGCCGTCGCAGCTCCTCGCCCAGCCGACGACGGCGAACGGTTGATACCGCCATGCGGTGCCCCTCCTGACCTATCGGTGGACCAGTCTGCCCTTGCTGGTTGCGTAGGCGCTACCGACGACTGACGGAGGGTGGCACCGAATTCGGGTTCGATATGAGATTTTGCAGATTAGTTTGGTCAGCTTGCACATGTGATGGCCCTGGCGTCATGCTGTGTGTATCTGGCTGAATGCTCTGCGTAACCAACTCTGCGATGCGGCTGCGTTTTTCCGTTCGTCATTCCATCGCTTCGATCGCGGTTTTGATCGATCGATGGTCATCCCTGGAGTCCCACGGAGGTTTCATCGTGTTCCCCCATGAAATCCCCCCTGACTGGTCGGCCGCGCGCGAGGAGTTGCGCGAGGCCATGGCGCGCGCCGGGTGGACGCCCGACCTGGTCGCCGATGCCGAGGTCGCGCTCCTCGAACTGTTCGTCAATGCCTGGCGCCACGGCGGCAGTGCGGCGCCGCTCGTCGTCATCGCGCTGCTCGACCGCGTCCTGCGGGTTTCCGTCAGCGACGGCAGTCCCCTTCTCCCGGCCGAGCGCGACAGCTCCGACCCCTATGCCGTCTCCGGCCGGGGCCTGCACCTGGTTCGCTCGCTCACCCATCGCTTCGGGGCGGAGCCGCGGAAGTCCGGGAAGTCCTGCTGGTTCGAACTGGACGCCGCCGCGTGACCGCCGACCACCGCCGCCCGACCGGGCCGGCCGACCCGGTCATGCGCACCTACACCGAGCCGGAGGTCGCCTCCCTGCTCGACGAACTCCGTGAACGCGGCCGCACGTTCGGCCTCATCCGGCCCTCCCTGGCCACGGACCAGGTGGTCGACGGCCGCGTCCTGGTCCGCTTCGGCTGCGCCCCGGCCAGTACTGTCCTCAACCTCCTCGCGGTCCTCCGTCACTACGAGAAGGCCGAGGCTCCGTGCGACTTCTGATCGACCTCGCCCTTCCTCTCCTCCTGCTCGTCGCCATCGCCGTCGTCGGCCTCGGCGCGGTCGCCGTCCTGCGGATGCCCCACCGCCCGGATCCCATCGCGACCACCGCCCCCGGGCGAGACCGCGACCGCGACCGCCAACCCGTGGGCTGAAGCCCCACCCCGCCCACGCCGCCCGGCCGGGCCCACCGGGCGGCGGAGGCATGCGCAGGAAGTCGACCCGGCCGACTTCCCATGCAACACACACCCCACGCAGACCTGCCAATAACGGTGGGACAGCCGGGCATGCAGCCCGGCTGTCCCATTGACCGCGACGTAACCTGCCCGACCGACCAACCGCACGAGGACCGTTGCATAGGCTGGCCGTCTCATCCGACGCACCGAGACGAGGTCGGCCCATGCGCAGCAGCACCCGGATCCGCCTGGTCGAGCCCATTGACGCGGCCCCGATCGCAGCGCATCGGCGGCGGGACGTCGAGGCCTTTCGGCCATGGGAACCGGCCCAGCCGGACGACTTCTTCACCACGGAGGGACAGGCGGAGCGGATCGACAGGCTGCTGGCCGGATACCGGGCCGGCACGGTCTGGCCGGGCGTGGTACTTGCCGACGACCAGGTGATCGGGCAGGTCACCGTCGGAGGCATCCTGCCTCAGCCGCACCTGCGCCGCGGCTCCGTCGGGTACTGGATCGCCAGTGTCGCCCAGAATCAAGGCCACGCCGGGCGCGCCGTCGGGCTCGTACTCCAAGTGATGACCGACGAACTCGGGTTGCACCGAGCCGAGGCGTCCACCAATCTGGAGAATCTGCCGTCGCAGCGGGTGCTGCGTCGCAACGGGTTCAGCCCGTACGGCGTCGCGCACTCCGCGATCTTTCTCGACGGGCGCTGGCGGGACGGGCTGCTGTGGGAGCGGCTCCTCGGCAACTAGTGTCCGCGCCGGAGATCCGTCGGCGGAATCGGGCGAGGGAGTCGACTTGCCTGGGGCCGGCTCTGCCGGCGGCCACAAGGCGTTTCCGGACCCATGGCCTTGCTGCCTCGACGCGGCCCTGGAGCGCCTTGATCCCGTCTTCCGCGGGGCGACCGGGCAGTCGACGAGTACGACTGCGAGTGTCACTGGGGCAGCGCCGAAGAACTCGCCCTCCTCAAGGTGCCGGGCGTCGAGCTCGATCCCGGCCTCCTTCGACGGACCTGGCAGATCCCCGGCTGGAGCGACCGCGGCGCGGTGCTCCGCCGCATCCTGCCCCCGCTCGCGTGCGCCGTCGTGGACAGCCGATCCGAGTCGTTCGGGTACCGGGACGAGATCGGCGTCTCGCTCGCCCACGGGCGCTGGCAGGAATGGGCCGAGGAACAGGCCACGGCCGTGCGGGAGTTCCTGCACGCGTTCCGGGCCCACAGCCTCGTCACCTCCGCCCCCGCCACGCACCCGCACCAGACCCTCGTCCTGTGCGCCGAGGCCTCCGGCGAACTGAGGCCCGACTACGGCTACTGACCGCGTGGTCGAGCACCATCCACGTGTACGCCGGCCCGGGCGGACCGGGCCCGTGCCCTGTCGGGCGCAGTAGGGTCGCTGCATGCTCCTGTGGATCAACGGCCCGTTCGGCGCCGGCAAGACTCAGACCGCGCACGAGATCCAGTGGCGCCTGACCGGGAGCGTCATCTGCGACCCCGAGCACGTGGGCTTCGGCCTGCACCGGATGATGCCGCCGTCGCTGCGCGGGGACTTCCAGGATCTCCCGGCCTGGCGACAAGGTGTCTTCGAAGTTCTGGACCGTGTTCTCACCGGTCACGACGGTGTGGTGATCGCGCCGATGACGGTCGTGGAGCCGGCGTACTTCCGCGAGACCGTCGGCCGGCTGCGAGAGCGAGGCCATGACGTCCGGCACTTCACGTTGCTGGCCGAGCGCGGGACCGTGCTGCAGCGGCTGCGCGAACGTGGGTTCGGGCATGTCGTGCAGTTCGTGGCCGGGAAGGACGCCCCGCTGCGTCGGGAGAGCTTCGCCGTGTCGAAGCTCGACCTGTGTCTGGAGCGTTTGCGCGAGGAGGAGTTCGCCCAGCACGTGTGGACCGATCGGCTCACGATCCCGCAGGTCGCCGACCACATCGCCGACTCTTCGGGACTGACTCTCGCTCCGAACACCGACAGCGCACTGCGGGGACGCGTCCGCCGAGCCTGGACAGGGCTCAGGCACATCCGGTTCGACTGAGCCCCGGCGGCGGAGGCGCGCACCGGAAGTCGGACCGGCCGACTTCTCCTTCTTACGCGAGGTGCGGGCGGCCTGCCCTTCGGGGACACCGGTTGTTTCCCCCGCCGAGGGTGCCCGGGCTCTCCCGTCGCCCGGCCGGGCCGGGGAGACTGCGGGGGAGACCGCCCCTGCAACCTGTGAGGTCGAGCGTGATCGGCGCCACCGGCACTCCCCGCACCATCCGGCGGCCGGCCCGGGCCGCCGTCGCGGTGCTGCTCGCGCTCGCGACGGCCCTGGTGACCCTGGGCACCGTCGCC
>NZ_JAHSQD010000032.1 GCF_020103755.1 Streptomyces sp. LS1784 | reverse complement strand
GCGGGCCGCAGGTCTTCCCCAGGGCCCGGCCGCCCCTGGGAGCCGGGCGGCAGGAGCGGCCGTACGGGCCGGTGAACGCGGACAGGCCGGCGGCCGCCGGGGACGCTAGGCGGCGTCGTGGAAGACCAGGGCCAGGGTGTGCCGGCGCCCTGAGCGGATCGCCGAGACGCCGTGCCGGACCGGCGCGGCGGACCAGCCGCGCGCGGAACGCACGGGCCGGTCGCGGGTGGTGAACACGTAGCCGTGGCCCTGCGGGAGCAGGGTGGCGGTGCCGCGGGACTGGGCGCGGGGGCGCTGCTCGACCAGCAGGAACTCCCCGCCCGTGTGGTCGGTGCCGGGCCGGTCCAGGTTGATCACGACCTGGAGCGGGAACACCAGGTCGCCGTACAGGTCACGGTGCAACGCGTTCCAGTCCCCGGCGCCGTAACGCAGCAGGATCGCGGTGGACTTGGACTGCCCGGCCGCGTGGCACATCTGCAGCCACTCGTCCAGGGTGTCCGGCCACGGCGCGGTCCGGCCGAGCCGTTCCCACCAGGTGCGGGCGATGGGCAGCAGCCGCGGGTACAGGGCCTGCTTGAGCTGTTCGACCGGCTCGGGGTAGGGGGCGTGGAAGTACTTGTACTCGCCGGACCCGAACCGGTGGCGGGCCATGTCGACGGTGGAGCGGAACAGCTCGGGCCGCTCGTACAGGTCCCGGAGCCGGGCGGCCTCGTCGGGGGTGAGCAGCTGGGGCAGCAGCGCGCCTCCGAACGCGTCGAGTTCGGCGGCCACCGCGTCCCAGTCGGCGGCCTCGGCCCGGCCGGCCCACGGCCCGGCTCCGGCGGGGACATCCGCGCCGGGAGCCGTCTTCCTCGTCGTCGTCCTGGTCTTGGTGACGGTGGTGGCGGTCATGCCGCGGCCTCCAGTTCCAGCAGGGCGGTCTTGGCCTCCAGGCCGCCGATGTAGCCGCCGAGGGTGCCGTCGGAGCGCAGCACCCGGTGGCAGGGGACGACCACCGGCAGCGGGTTGGTGGCGCAGGCCGTGCCGACCGCCCGAACGGCCTTGGGGCTGCCGACCAGTTCGGCGACCTGGCGGTAGCTGCGGGTCTGGCCGTAGCCGATCTCCGGCAGGTGTTGCTGGACCAGCTGCCGGAAGCCCTTGGACAGGGACAGATCCAGCGGCAGGTCGAACGCCTGGCGGCGGTGGTCGAAGTACTCGTCGATCTCCCGGGCGGCGGTGTCCAGTCGGCCGGGGGCGCGCAGGATGCGCGGGCTGACCTTGTCGGCCAGGGTCTGCAGGACCTGGTCGTGGTTCTCGACCGCGTAGGCGACGCGGATCAGGCCCCGGTCGGTGGCGGCCAGCAGCAGAGGGCCGACCGGGGAGTCGACGACGGTGTAGGCGATGTCGACCAGGGCGGCGGCCTGGGCCTCGGCCTCCAGCCGGCGGTGCAGCCGGGCCAGGGTCCCGGCGTCGACGGGAGCCGACAGCATGCTCAGGACGTCATCGTGGGATCGGGTGCCGCTCATGTAGATGCTCCTCTCGAGGTCGCGCCCGGATAGTGTTTTCGTAGATTCTTCAGACCGTCCGCCGCCGCCCGGCGTGCCGCCACGGTGTTCCCGCCCAGGACCGCCGCGATCTCGTCGTACGACATCCCGGCCAGGTAGCGGAACGTGACCGCCTGCCGCTGCTTGCCCGGAAGGCGCCCCACCATCTCCCACAGCTCCCCGTCCTCGGCGCCCGGAACGCCCAACGAGCTGGGCGCCTCCGGCAATTCCTCGGCTGGCAGCGGCTGGCGTCCGGCGGCGCGCAGCACGTCGATCGCCTTGTGCCGGGCGATCGTCACCAGCCACGCCTCCACGTTCGCCGTCTCCGGCAGCCCCGGCCAAGCCCGCATCGCCGCCAGGAACGTCTCCGACCAGGCGTCGTCGGCGTCGTGTGTCCCCAGCAGCGCCCGGCACACCCGCAGCACGGTCGCGCCGTGCTGCTCGACCGCCTTCTCGAATGGTTCCCTCATCCTCGCCCTGCCGTAGACCTTGAATCCGAACCGATGTGTTCGAGCTCCCGAAACAGCCGGCCGGTCGCGGCCGGCACTGCCCTCCTCCAAGTCCGGCGGCCTCCGCTCGGTCTTCGGGTCGTCGCCGTGCCCGGCCGCCTTCTCCACCTGCTGTCTCACCTGGAAGACGGTGCGGGTGCCGTGAATGTGAGATCCGAATTTCACCCGCCGGGACCGTGGACCCTGGCCTACCGCCGCCGAGGACGAGCGCGCAGGCAGACTCGCACGGCGGCGGCCCGGGCAGAACCCGCGCCTCCCGGCGGGACCCGGCAGCAACCGACCCGGTGGGAACGTGCCCGGCGCGGGCCTCAGCCGCAGCCGCTCCCGTTCATCCGGCGGACGGGTGCAGGACGGGCGCGTACCCGGCGGCCAGCACCTGCACTGTCACCGCGGGGGTGAGCACCTCCACCCGAAGGTCCGGGGCGACCGCCCGCGCCGCGTCGTACCCGGCCATCGACCAGGGCCGCCAGCGCCCCAGCCGCATCAGCCCGGCCTCGCCGTCCAGGCGGATGAACGCGCCGTCCGGCAGGTCGCCGGCCGCCGCCCGGAAGGTGCGCTGGCGCCCGTCGGGCGTTCGCCGGTCCGCCTGCAGCCTGCCGTCCATCTCCGGCGCGCCGGGAAGGCCGCCTCCCCGGGCGTCGGCCCAGCTGCGCTGGAACCGCCGGTAGTCCGGGACGCGGCACAGCCCGCACGGCCGGTGGCCGGCGGCAAGGGCCGTGGCCTCGTCGAGAAAGTACAGCTCCGTCAGCCGGCCCGGCTGCCACTGAACCCGCCACCAGTCCTTGAACTCCAGCACGCAGCAGACCCAGGCCCGCGTCGACGGCTTGCGTGTCGGCTGGCCGCCGGCGCCGAGCAGCGCGCCCCGGTTCCCCCAGAACAGCCCCCGCCCCGGGTCGGCCACGAGCTCGCCGTCCGGCCGCACCCGATTGCGCCGGCCCGTACGGACACGTCCGCCCGCCCCCGGCTGGTTCCCCCGCCCGGTCAAGCCTTCGTCCACCGGCATGATGCGCTCCTCGCCCTGTCGGATGATCGGCGGGCGGGGTTGACCGCCGACATGGTGAAGACGCCGGCTCACTGTCAGGCGTGAGACCGGAGTCCAGGCGCCAATCGGATCACGATGCGCCCTGGATGTTCCTCAAGCTCCGAGGTGCGTCAGCGCGGCAGCTTGGTGGTGCGCTCCGGGTAGGCGGCGGTGACGTAGCGCATGGCGGTCGCTTCGGTGATACCGAAGAGCCTCACGAGCCTGAGCGGGTCCCCGGTGGCGAAGGCTTCGTCGAGGATGCGGTCCTGGCGGAGCCTGTCGAGGGTCGGCCCGTTGGGCAGGACCCCCTGCATGGTCATCCGGTGCACGGCCGGGTGGTCCGGATCGAGGGCGGTCTTCTGGGTGACCAGCAGGTGGGGATTGCGCTGGTGGGCCAGCGCTGGTGGCGGTAGGCCAGCCGGTCGGCGGCAAGACGGTGGGTGAGCTCCTCCAGGTAGAGGGTGTGCCGCCGCAGCCCGCGGCGCAGGTCAAGGGTTCCGCGGGCGAGATCCAGGTCGGCGGCGAGCGCGGTGCGGATCTCGGCGGCGGGGACCGCGTGGACGGCGGCCGGGGCGATGGCGAGCCGTGCGAATGCGGTCGCGCCCTGGTCGAGCAAGCCGGCCGGCAGGTCGGCGGGGACCGGCCGCGGGATTCCTGTCAGATCCCCCACAGGCAGGCTGTGGGCCAGATCGCGGAAGACCAGCCTCTCGCGCTTGAGCGCCAGGGCCAGGTGGCGGCGATCCGCAGGTATGTGCGGCGCGCTCCGCGCGTGATCCCTACGAGAGGCTTTTGAGCATGATCGTAGCCAGGGGGCCAGAGGACGCCGGATTCTGTCCGGTGTACAGGTTGCGGTCAACCACCGTGTATGACTCCCACATCGGGCCGCGCGAGTAGTCTGTGGAAAGGTTTCTGACCTCGTCCTCCATGAGCCACTTGGCCTTGTCGGCGAAGCCGACGCCCGCCTCCTCGTCGTTCGTGAAGCCGGTGACGCGGTAGTCGGAAAACGGCGTGTCACCTTTCTCGTCCCGGGTGGCGAGCAGTGCCGCCGGGGCATGGCAGACGAGGCCGAGCGGTTTGCCGGACGCGAGGGCCCTCCTCAGTAGCAGCCCGGAATCAGCATCGCACCAGAGGTCCTCCATGGGGCCGTGGCCTCCCGGGTAGTAGACCGCGTTGTAGTCATGGAGGTCCACGTCCTTGATCGGGATGGCGTGGCGAAGCTGCTCAGCCTCCTCGATGATGCCTTCCTGCTTCACGGATGCATCTTCTCCCCCTGTGAAGCGGGGTCGCAGGCTCATGGTGTCGCAGACGGGTACGACACCACCCGGGGTGGCGATGGTGACCTCGTGGCGGGCCCCGGTGAACACGCTGTACGGACTTGTGAACTCCTCAGCCCAGTAGCCGGTCGGGTGCCGGTGACCGTCCCTGAGCGTCCAGTAGCTTGCTCCGGTCATCACGAAAAGGATCTTGGCCATGAGAGAGCGCCTCTGAAGGTTGGAGGAATCTGATACCAGCGAAAGCGGTTCAGGTCGCAATCCGGCGGGACTCGGTTGCGGAGTCGGTTAAGAGCAGGCGGGACCGGTGATGATACGGCGGAAGGCATGGTCTTCCATCGGGATCACGAGGCGTCGAGAACTCCATGACATCGCAGACCGTGACCGATCAGACGATCCGTCACTTTGTCTCGACCTCCTACGCGGAGGCCATGTGCACAGCAGTCGGGAAACTGACGTTGCTGGACTTCCCCAGGTTGACGTCATCGTTCGGGGCAACCGGCTGCCGGGTCCCGAGCGTGCCGCCAAGCAAATGCGACGGCCATCCTCGGGTACGAACGCCCTTACAGCAGCGGAGAATGGGCGGTGCGCGACCGCCGACGCAAACCAGGAGTCTCTTCTGCTCGCGATCACCTGAGGAGTGGGGGTCACTTGGCGACAGGAGTCTCCGGCTTCATTTCGTAGGAATGCTGGATGGACGGGTGCCGGGTCCCAAGGCCGTCCGTGATCTTGCGCTCCCACGGAACCTCCTGAAGATGCTTGGTTTCTTCAAGCATCAACTTGGGCTCCAAATTTCGGTAACTGTCGACCTCGCCGGCAGCGACGGCCGTCAAGGTCGCATAGACCGCTTCAGGGTCGAACTGCGCGCGGGGGAAGGAGAGCTCGGAGTAGTCGAAGAGCCGCTGGGACGGGTCATCCTCCCAGCTCTCCCAGGTCTGGAACATGCGGTCGTTGAACCCGGTCAGGAAGGGCCCGGGGTTGACCGTGGCGACTTCGATGTTGTGCTCCTGCAGCTCGTAGGCCATCGTCTCGGCGATGGCCTCGACTGCGTGCTTGGAGGCGGAGTAGATGCCAGTGAACGGGTTGACGTTCAGGCCCTCCCGCGAAGAAACCCAGACGATGCGGCCTGCCCCACGCTTGATCATCTGCTTGGCGATCCCCTGCGTAAGGACCAGGGGCCCCGTGACGTTGACCTCGAACTGGTGCCGAATGTTCGACTCGGGAATGTCAACTGTGGAGCCGCCTTCGCCGACACCGGCATTGTTTACGAGGATTTCCACACCCCAGCTGAGGGCCTTTCGACGGTCACCGTCGTTCGTGACGTCGAGCTTTTCGACCTGAAGCTTGACTCCGCGCTCGACTGCCTGCCACTTCAATGTCTGCACCTGGGCGTAGATCTCCACCCCGGCGATCACGTCGAAGCCCTTCTCGGCCAGGCGCATGGCGGCTTCGAACCCGAAGCCGGTGCCCGCTCCCGTGATAAGGACCTTCCTGAGTTCCGCATTCGCCATACCGAGCGCTTCCTTTCATGCTGTTGGTCGCGCAGCCGTCGGCGTTCTGACCCGTTCACCGACGGCAGGCCGAGGCGCGCTACGCGCTGGCTGACATGCGCGAGGACGCTCCTCTCGGGGTGACGGCGAAGCATTCCGGCCCGGGAGCGTTGCACGATTATGATCGACGCATTCCACTGGGGCCGGCAATCCAAGTGGGCCAATCGGGTATTACTGAACTTGAATTCGTGATGTCGGTGGCGGCTGGGGTCAGTCGTTCATGTTCAGACCGGTCCGGGTGAGGCAGCCGTCGATCGGGTGCGGGCACCGCGAGCTCAGGCAGTCCCTGGACCTGACACCTCCGAGGCAGATGGTGGGGCGGCGAGGAGGTCCTCCAGCCGGCGGTTCGTGGCGGCGTCGCGGCCGTTGTCCGAGGCTGGCCGCGGGGCGGTTTCGCCGCCGTCGCGGCCAGCCGCGGCGGGGAGCACGGCCGCGAACGCGGAACGAATCGGATCCGCGTCGACATCCGCCACTGACCGGAACACTGTCCCCGGACCTCGGCCGGCACTGGCGCGAGCGCCGGCACAGCCCGCACCGCCCACGCCGCCGCGCGTCAGGCCGTACCGACACGACCACACACTGTTCCGATTCGTCCCAGCGGGCACCCTCGACCACGGTGTTTTCGACCATCAGGGTGCGCTTCCATACGCTGAAGGCAGGCACAGGAGCCCCAAAGGCCGCCTTCTCGCCGTCTGCCACCGACGCCGTCGTCACCCGCACGCCCATCCGACTGCCCCCCGCCGCCGAGGTCCCGCACGCGCGCAACCAGATTGGCGCGGTGCCGCGTCGACGCCTTGGGTCATCTGACTGCCGCGCCCTGGCGGGTCGTTCGGCCGGCTGTTCAGGCTGGTCCGGCATCGCCGCTCTCCCGCAAGCAAGCCTCGTCGCCCGCGCCCACCGGGGAGTGCGCAAGGCACTGCGATGGCGATCCATCAGAAGACGGCCCCACTGGGAAGCCCATGGCCCGCGCCGCGCAGCGAACTGCCCGGAGATCCGGGCGGCGCGAGGCGAAGCGTTGCGAGGCGGCCGGCGGTGCGCCGGGAGGCAACTACGGATGCGCGCGCAGTCCACAGCCCTGCCCCGAACCGAACTAGTTTCGGCCTCCCCGCAGGCCGGGCGGCCCCACGCGGTCATCCCGGGGGCACGGAAAGCCGGCCGCGACCCCAACCAGAGGAAGGGCCGACAGAACAATGACCGATCTCCGCGACGGGCAACCATGCAACCTCTCGGACGGCTTATGGTGCCCCTTCCCCTCCCTGACGAACTCCCACGCCGAGCAGGCCGACCGGCAGAGCCTGGACTGGCTGGCGCGCCACCGGCTGCTGGACGGACAGCTGCGGCAGTCGGACCGGATCGGGCGCCAGCGCAGCGGTCACCTGGCCGCGCGGACCAACCCCGAGGTCTCCGCCGAGATGCTGCGCCTGCTGTCCGACTGGTACGTGTGGCTCTTCGCCTTCGACGACGGGTACTGCGAGGACCGTGAACGCGGCTCCCGCCCCGGGCCGTTGGCCCGCACGACCGCTCTGCTCGCCCGGGTGATCGACCCCGAGCCGCCCAGCGGCGAGGTGTCCGGACCGGTCGGCGCCTATGCGCCGGCCCTGCGGGAGATCCGGGACCGGGTCGCCGCGCAGGCCTCGCCGTCACAGCTGTTCCGCTGGGAGTGCACGGTCCGCGACTACCTCTCCGCCCAGGTGTGGGAGGCCGCCAACCGCGAGGCGGGCACGGTCCCGGGCCTGTCCGAATACGTGGCGATGCGCAGGCACGCCGGGGCGACGTACACCTGCCTCGCCCTGGTCGACGTCGCGGCCGGCTACGAAGTCCCGGCCGCGGAGGCGGACGGCCCGTCGCTGCGCAGGCTCAGGGACCTCACGGCGAACCTGGTGAGCTGGGACAACGACCTGTACTCCCACGCCAAGGAGACCGCGGGCGGCCAGGGCCACCACAACCTGGTCGAGGTCCTGGCCCGCCACCACCGCTGCTCGCCGGCCGAGGCCCGGCAGTCGGCCGTCGCCCTGCGTGACGCCGAGATGCGCGCGTTCGTCGAGCTGAGCCGGACCATCCACGCGGGCGGCAGTGACGCGGCCTCCGCGTACGCCCGGAGCCTCGGGCTGTGGCTGCGCGGGCACATCGACTGGTCCCGCAGCAGCTCCCGGTTCGACGTGCCGACACCTCCGGCGAGGCACTGATGCGCCAGGACGCCCCCCAGGCCGACGCCGCGCCGCGTGCGCCGGGCCGCCTGCCCCTGCTCGGACACCTGCTCCCGCTGCTGACCCGCCCCGTGCCCTTCCTGCAGTCACTGGCCGACCATGGGCCGGTGGTGCGGATCCACCTGTGGCGCAGGCCGGTTCACGTGCTCACCGATCCCGAACTCGTCCACCGGCTGCTCGTCAAGGACGCCGCGAAGACCGAGAAGGGCTTCGTCTTCGACAAGGCCCGCGGCGTGCTGGGCAACGGTCTGTTCGTCTCCGAGGGCGCGTTCCACCTCCGCCAGCGGCGGCTGGTCCAGCCGGCCTTCCACCGCGACAGCATCCGCCGGTACGCCACGTCGACCGCGCGACTGGCAGCGGCGGCGGTGTCCCGCTGGGAGCCCGGACGGGCCGCACCGATCGAGCCACGCATGCACGAACTCGCCCGGGACATCGTGGCCGAGGCGCTGTTCGCCACCCACTTGAACCTCGCCCAGAAAGCCCGGATCGACCGGGCCGTGCCCGTGGTCCTCACCGGATTCGTCCAACGGGCGCTCTACCCCTCACCGCTGCTGGAGAAGCTGCCCGTGCCGGCCAACCGGCGCTTCGACACGGCGGTCCGGGACCTGCGCGCCGTCGTGGACGAGATCGTCACACAGGCCACCGGCCAACACCAGGGCCCGGACGACACGCTGCTCTCCCTGCTGCTGACCACCCGAGACGAGCAGACCGGCCTCGCCATGGCACCGGCCCAGGTACGGGACGAAGCGGTCTCGCTGCTCCTGGCCGGCACCGAGACGACCGCCACCACCCTCGCCTGGCTCTTCCACGAACTCGCCCAGCACCAGGACCTGCAGGACGAGCTGAGCGAGGAGGTGCGCGCCGTCGCTGCCAACGGCGCCGTGTCCCCGGACGACCTGCCGCACCTGGAACGCACGGGGCACGCGATCACCGAGACCCTCCGGCTCCACACCCCCAACTGGATCCTGATGCGCCGGACGGTGGCGCCGCTCCACTACGGCGGCATCCTCCTGCCTCCGCGGGCGGAGGTCCTCTTCAGCCCGACCGCACTGCACCGCTCCCCCCAGCTCCACCCCGACCCCTTGCGATTCGACCCCGACCGCTGGCGCCGTCCTGCGGATCGCACCCCAGCCAGGCTGTTCATCCCCTTCGGCGCCGGCCACCACAAGTGCGTCGGCGAGTCCTTCGCCTGGACCGAGATGCTCGTCATCGCCGCAGCCGTCCTCGCCCGCCTGCGGCTCAGGCCGGCCACGGCCACCCCGGTCAGGGAGAACGCCACCGCCGCCACCGTCCGCCCGCGCGGCCCCCTGCTCATCGCCGAACCGCGATGAGCAGGGGGCATGCCGAAGCCGTCGCTGCGCAACTAGCCACCCGAGAAAATGTTGAGCATTGAACCATAATTCGAGGGTACGACCCCGCGATCGGCCGTACCCGAGGAGGAAATCATGGAACAGTCCGTCACCGACAACACCGCGAAGTCCCGGTTCGAGATCCACGACGACGGCGAACTCGCCGGCTTCGCCGAGTACCACCGCTCCGGCAACGAGATCGCCTTCATCCACACCGGAATCGACCCCCGTTTCGAGGGCCGCGGACTCGGCAGCCGGCTGGCCCGCACCGCCCTGGACGCGGCCCGCGAGCACCAGCTCGCCGTCCTGCCCTACTGCCCCTTCATCCGCGACTGGATGATCAAGCACCCCGAGTACACCGACCTGATTCCCATCACCCACCGCACCCGCTTCGGCCTCTGATCCAACGGGCCGACGGCCCGGCGGCGCGCAGCCACCGCCCCCTGGTCCTCCCTGGCCTCCCAGCACCTATACCCCGCCAGCGCCTTGGAGATCGACCAGGAGCCCGCCGAGCCACCTCACGTCGTGCTCGCGCCCGACCAGCGTTTCGCCCATCCATTCCCCGCGAAGCCGACGCCTCCGAGTATCCGGTCAACTCACCTCCCGCCTCGGGCCGATCGACCGATAGATCGTCAGTTCAGTTTCTCTTCTGGGACATTTCCCGTGCACGGACGCACAACTGTCCCGGCTCCCGCTGCCGTAGCGTCACGGCCAGTTCGGACCTCCGGCGCGACCCGCATCCGGCGGCAGGCCGGCGGTCCACTTTCCCCGAGAGGAGAACTGCGTTGTCGCAGAACATGCTTGCCGAGGACACCTTCGCCGTGATCGAGGCGGCGGAGCGCCTGCTGGAGGGCGAGCAGCCCACCGACCCGAGCACGCCGTCATCCTGCGCGGACCAGCGGACCGTTACCGTGATAGAGGGGTTCTACACCTACTGCTGATCGGCGTCCCTGCCCGCACTCGCCCGGCGCGTCCCCCGGGCGAGTGCGGGCCCCCTCCCCCGCACCGCGAACGGCCGCCGGAGCGCCGGCGGGCCCGACCACAAGGACACATCGATGAATCCCACCGAGACTGCCGAACCGCTGACGGTTCCCCCCGACTGGTTCGCAGCCGTGGGCACGGAGATCGCCGTGGTGCTGGAGGACCTGCGCCGCGACCACCCGGGCCTGGCGGACGCGGCCGCCGGCCTGCTGGCAGCGGACGGCGGCAGCCGAAGTCCCTTCCGCCTCCTGGGCATGGCCGTTCTCGGAACGCTCACCGGCGAGCCCCGGCCGGCGGCCACGGTGTGTGCGGTCTCCCGGCTGTGGTGGGCGGGGGCCGAAGCCCTCGACGACCTCGCCGACGGACAGGGCCCGGCCGCACCTCGGGGCAGGTCCGAACTGGCGCGCACCACCCTGGCAGCCGTGGCCTGCGGGAGCACACTCCCCCACTGGGTGATCGACCGGCACTCCACAGCCCCGGACATCCGCCTCGCCTGGGAGCAGGAACTGGTCCGCACCGCGCTGGACGCGCTGGAGGGCCAGTTGGCCGACATCGCCGAGCCGGCGGACGACGCCGTCACGTGGCGGTCCGTCATGGCCTGCTACCGGGGCAAGAGCGGCGCCGCCTACGGCCGCGACGCGGCGATGGCGGCCAGGCTCGCCACGGACCGGCCCGAAACCGTGCGGTCCTGGCGGACCTTCGGCGAGCTCTTCGGCGTCCTGCGACAGCTCGGCAACGACGGAGTTCCCAGCCCGGCACAGGAGTTCGAGGATCTGGCCAACGGCACCCGCACCCTCCTACTGGCCCACGCGCTCGAAGTCGCCGCACCCGCGCACCGGGAGCACCTGCTGCGCCTGCGTGCCCGGGTCGGCACCGATCCGGGCGCCCGCGCGGAACTGCGAGCCGCCCTGCGGGACCCGTCCGTCCTCGACGGCTACGGGCGCCGGGTCGAGTCGCTGCGGCAGCACTGCTGCGCGGTGCTCGACCGACTCGCTCCGGACGGCACGTACCGGGAGCTGCTGCACGGCGTGATCCACACCTCTGCCCAAGCGGTGCCGAACGGAGTTTCCGCGTGAACGAATTGATCGACCGTCCGGAGCTGCTGCGGTCGATGGCCGCACGGTCCGCCGGGGCCGCTCCCTTCGCATCGGGACTGCTGGCCAGACTCGCCGACGACGTCGAGCACGGCGGGCCGGTGACCCGCCTGATCGGACAGCACCCCCAGGCCGGCGCACCCCTGTTCACCATCCGGGCCATGGCCGGGGTCCAGGGCCTGCTGACCGCCGGGCGGCTTCCCCGGCTGACCGCACACCTGGCCGAGTCGAGCGCGACGGACGGACTCGAACCGCGCGGCACCGACCGGTCGTGGGAGCTCTTCGTCACGGCGATCGCCGACCACCCCGCCGAGATCGCCACTGCGCTGGACAACCCGGTGCAGCAGCACGAGCCCGTCCGTGCCGCAACGCTGCTGCACGGCCTCGCACTGCTGCGGGCCCCGCGGATCCGACTGCTCGAACTCGGCGCCTGCACCGGGCTCAACCTGCTGATCGACCACTACCGGTGGTTCGGGCCCGGCTGGGAGTGGGGCGACCCCACCTCACCGGTCCGGTTGCCCGCCCACGGCCCGGATCCCGGCAGCATCGCCATCGTGGCGCGCGCCGGCTGCGACCTGCACCCCCGCGACCCCGCCGATCCGGCCGACGCGCAGACCGTACGGAGCTACCTGCCCTTCGAACACACCTTCCTGCGAGCCGCCCTCGACGACGCGCTTGACCTCGCCGCCCGCACCCCGGTCCGGGTGGAACAGGCGGACGCGGTCGGGTGGCTGCGGCGCGAGCTGGCCACGCCGGCCGATCCGTCGGTGCGCACCGTGGTCTGGCACAGCCTGTTCTGGGGATTCCTCGAACCCGGCCAACAGGACGCCCTGGAACAGATCATGACCGACGCCGCCGCCACCCTGCCGCTCACCCGCATCGCCTTCGAACCCCACGACTGGACGATGCCACCACGGCTCCAGCTGATCCAGTACTCCTGAGCTCGGAGCGCTCCCGACACGCCGCCGACCCAGCGGCTCGTTCTCTACGTGAGGAATCCCGGCATGCTGCTCGGCGAGGCATATCAGTACCTGGCGTCACCCGCCGGCCGCCAAGACCCCTATCCCGCGTACGCCGCTCTCCACGCCCACGGGCCCGTGGTGCGCCTGCGACCGGACTTCTACGCGGCCACCGGCTACAACGCCGTCAACGCACTGCTGCGGGACCCGCGCCTGGAGGTCCGGGGCCGGCCGGACGGCGCCGCCTCACACCTCATCGCGAACTCCATGATGAAGGCCAACGGACCCGACCACGCCCGCGTCCGGCGGCTCGCCGCGGACGCCTTCTCACCCCGCAGGACCGACCGGCTGCAGGAGGTCGTCACCACAGAGGCGACCGCCCTCGCCGACCACGTGGCCCAACTCGGCCGCAACGGCGAAGCCGTCGACCTCATGGCCGAGTTCGCCTACCCGCTGACGATCCGGATCATCGGCACACTGCTCGGCGTCCCGGCCGGCGAGCACCAGTGGCTGCGCGAGCGGGCGCAGGAGACGACCGCGGTCCTCGAACCGTTCCGGCCCGCCGGCCCGACCACCACGGCCGACCGCGCGGCCCTCGAACTGGAAGATTACGTCACCGAGCTGACCCGGCTCCGACGCACCGAACCCCGCGAGGACCTGATCACCACGCTGGTGCTGGCACATGACCGCGACAACGGCGAACTGTCCACCCGCGAACTCGTCGTGAACCTCGTGTTCCTGCTGCTGGCGGGCTTCGAGACCTCCGCCAACCTCCTCGGCAACGGCCTGGGTGCCCTGCTGGACCACCCCGACCTCGCCGCCCGGCTGCGGACGGACCCGGACCTGGCCGACCGGTACGTCGAAGAGATCTCGCGCTTCGACGCGCCCCTGCAACTCACCAGCCGGTGGGCACCCGAGACGATCGAGATCGACGGCATCGGCACGATCGAGAAGGGCAGCCACATTCTCCTGTTCCTCGGGGCGGGGAACCACGATCCGGCACACTTCGCCGATCCGAACCGGTTCGACCCGTTCCGGGACTCCCCGCAGTCACTCTCCTTCGGCGCCGGCGCGCACTACTGCCTCGGCTCGGCGCTGGCCCGTACGGAGGCGCGACTGGCACTCCCGCTGCTACTGAAGCGCCTGCCCGCCATGCAGCGCACCGGCACGGCAGTGCGCCGCGACCGCCTCACCTTCCGCGGCTACGCCAGCCTTCCGGTTTCCTTCCAGAACTGACGGAGCGCCCGCCGTCCCGTCCGTGCTGTCCGTCTGCGCCCACCACGCCGGCCGGTCCCGGATGGTCGCCGCCTTCCTCACCCGCCTCGGCGCGGCCGGGTCCAGGCCCTCTCCGCCGGATCCGTCCCGGCCGACGCCGTGAACCCCACGGTGGTCGAAGCGGTGCGCGAGGTCGGCGTCGACATCTCCGCCGAGACTCCGACCGCGACGTGACGGAAGGGCGCCGGTGACGATCGGCCGACGCCGGCGAGCCGCGGGGCCACCGGGTGCCGTGCCGGCGTCCCTGGCCGGCTATCCGCTTCCGCCCGGTTCGACGCGCACCGGGAACGCCCGGCAGGGTCTGCGTGGGCCGGCCGGGATCCGTGTCGAGGAGGTCGCGGTGCGCGCGGCCGCGTGGATGCTGAGGTCGCAGACGCCGAGCTTGCCGATGCGGGCAACGGGTCCCTGGATGACGAGGGCGGCTGGACGGCGAACCGGCGGCGGGCGGAGGAGCGGGAAGTCGACCCGGCCGGCTTCCCACTTCTCCGGCGTTTCCGGGGACCGGAGTTGACCACTGCTTGACCTTTCGGGGCCGCCAGCGCGCCCTCCTCCAGTGATCACCACACAGCGCTACCACCGATTACGGGACAGAGCCCAATTCCTGATCGACCCCCGACTACGCTCCGAACAGCGTCAGGCCCTCGCTGCTGGTGTCCGGAACGACGGGCCGGAACTGCGTGGGGACGGTGTCATGGCGGCCGGGCCCCGCGGCAGCGGCCACCGGCGGGGCTGTCTCGGCCAGCCAGGTGCGGAATCGGTCGACGGCTTCGCGGTAGGGGACTTGCGCCAGGACGCGGTGCTCCCCGCTGGGACAGTAGTCCACACTCAGGGTGATCATGCAGGAGCGGGGCGCGTTGTGACTGCCCGTCCAGGAGGCGCGCAGTTCACCGCAAGGCTTACGCCCGCGGGAGCTGCGAGGGGCGCGGTGGGTCGGGCGCAGCGGTTCGCCGACCAGGAGTGCGGTCAGTGCCGCCAGGTGTGGCAATGGCAGCGTGGTGCGGGCGCGGCAGCCGGGGCAGCGGTGCCAGTGCCGCAGCCAGTCCTCGGCGTGGGTGTGGAAGAGGGACGTGTAGCGGCTGGTGACGTATACGTCGTTGTCGTAGAGGTAGTTCGGCCGTTCCCGCGTGTTGCAGGACTGGCAGACGGGTGCGCGGACGTAGCCGTGCTCGTGGCAGTGGTCGACCGCGAAGGCAGGTGCCTGTCGGCAGACGGCGCACCTCCAGCCGGACACCTCCAGCTTGGCGCGCTTCTTGCTGAACACCGAGTAGACGTGGCCTTCCAGCTCTCCGTTGTACGGGCGCAGCGCGGTTGTGCGGCAGTCGGGGCAGATCGTCTGCCAGCTGCTGCCGGCCGGGACCCGCCACTGCTCGGGCCGATCCGCCACGGAGCCGCACCTCTGGCAGGTCCGCGCGGCCGGCAACCACCGCTGCTCGGCGTGCTCGGCCACGTCCAGCACCTTCACCAGCGTGCGAGGCAGCCACCACGTGTCCCCTGCCCCCGCTCCGGTCCGCTCCCTCAGAGACCGGCGCCAGTCGATCCCCGCCAGATGCGGCAGATGGTCGCTGTCGCGCAGCAAGCGCCCAGGGGTGGCATCGACGCGGGATCGGGCCCATTCCTGGCCCAGGCGCTGACGCCACCGCAGTGCCGGCCCGTCCCCCTGCCCCGCTTTCAGTGACCCGCGGAAAGGAGCGACACGGACCAGGCCGACCCCGCTCACCTTGACCGCACGCAGTTCCTCGGCCGCCCGGCGTACATCGGCCTCTTGAACGTGCCACCGGCCGCCGGCTCCCTTCACCGTCGGCACCGCACGCGCGCCAAGCAGCACGTACCCCACCCGCGGATCGGCAGGGAAGCCGGTGAACGCTTGCCCAGTGGCCGGGAACACACTGTCGGCCATCAACTCGGCCCACAGGGCATCGGCGACGGCCAGGGGCACAAGGTGGCCCGTGCGGCGCGGAGTGGCGCGGTGCGGCATGCCCGGCACGCTATCAGGCACCACGGACACGAAAGTCCGACACTGGTAGTGCTTGCGGCTCTACGGGCTCGTGAGGTAGCGCGCAATCTCGCGGCCAGCGCCCGCCCAGGCCGGCTCGCCGGCTGGGCGACCCGACCGAGAAAGGCAGCGGCAAGCAGCTCTGGAGCACTACGCGTTCCAGGCCGAGGTCAGCCAGGTCAGGTCCGCTTCGGCCTGGCCGCGGGCGCTCTGCTCACGGATGAACAGCTGCTCGGTCTTGGTCAGCACGAGGGTGTACGGGCGTCCCTGCCGCCTGGTCTGGTGGTGTACCGGGAGCCCGGCCGAGTCGATTTTGGTGTGCACGTGCCGGCGTCCGTCCTTCGCCAGCGGCCATTCAAGGACTTGTCGTGAGCGGGAACCAAGGAACGTCTCCAGGGTGGCGCACAGTTCGCAGCCGCAACCGGTCCAGGCGATCGACCAGTCGTCCGCGGCACGCGGCTGTCGTGCGGCGATCGCGCGGAGCCGGTCCGCGCAGTCGCGCGCGAGCGTGTCGAGCCCCGCCGTGCGCCTGGCGTCCGTCGGCAGTGCCTGCGCCGAACGGCGCAGCATCGGCATCGGCCCGTCGAACGGGCTGTCATTGTGGCAAGACCTTGACCGAAAGTCACTGGCTCTCATCAAGTCGACTATCCGACAGAGGAGTTGACGCACTCTGCCAGCCCGTCCACGCCGCGGACCGCACCGGCGTAGACGACTCCGGCGCGGGCGCGCAGGCGGCGGAGCATCCGGGCGTCCTGGAAGCCGGCCGCGCGGGCGGCGGCCTCCGTGGTGGCGCCGTGCGCGATGAGGTGCTCTGCCCGCTCGACGCGCAGTTCCTGCTGGTAGCGCAGCGGGGTGAGTCCGGTGGCCTCGGTGAAGTGGCGGGTGAGGGTGCGCTCGCTGACGCCCGACGCGCTGGCGAGGTCGGCGAGGCTGAGCCGGGCGGTGAAGCGGGCGTCGATCAGGTCCTGCACCCGGTGGACGGCGTCGACCAAGTGGGCGCGGTGCCGAAGCATCACGCTGACCTGCCGCTCGTCGCCGTTGCGGCGCGCGTAGACGACCATCTCCCGCGCGATCCGGGCGGCCGCTGCCGGCCCGTGCCGGACAGCGACCAGATGCAGGGCCAGGTCGATGCCGCTCGCGATGCCGGCCGAGGTCACCACCCGGTCGTCCACCACGTACAGCACGTCGCGCACGACCACCGTCCTCGGGTAGCGGCGAGCCAGTTCGTCCTGGAGGTCGTGGTGCGTGGTGCAGCGGCGCCCGTCCAGCAACCCCGCCCGGCCGAGCGCGTCCGCGCCCGCACAGACGCTGGCGACCGTACCGCCGGCCGTGTGGTGGACGGCCAGCCGCTCCAGCGTCGCCGGGGAGAGGTCCCCGTGCGCCCGCAGCGTCGACGCCCGCCAACCGGGGACCACGATCAGGTCGTCCGGCGTGAGCCGCGGCCACTCGACGGAAGCCCGCAGCGTGAGCCCCTGCGCCGTGGGGACGTCCTCCTGCTCGGCCACGTAGCCGACCGCGTAGCCGAGCCCGTGGTCGGCCGCCGTCGAGAACACCTGGGCGGGCCCGGCGAGGTCCAGCAGGTGCAACTGCGGGACCAGCAGGAAGACGACGCGGGTCACGATCCGGTCAACTCCTTCACAGTGGTGACGGTGGCGAAGCGGCCCGCCAGAGCGTACTCGGTACGGGCGATGATCTCCTCCGTGGAGAGCGTGCGCGGATCGGCAAGGATCTCGTCGAGACTGCGCCCGGCAGGCGCGTCGCGATGCTCGATCGGATGGGTGGCGGTCGCGTCGACCACGAACGTGACGGCGTAGCCGAGGTCGGCCGCCACCCGGGTGGTGGTCTCACAGCACTGCTCGGTGCGAATGCCGCTGACCACCAGTTCGCGGATCCCCTGCTGGGTGAGCAGCTGTTGCAGGTTGGTGGTGGTGAACGCGTTGTGTGAGGTCTTGGTGACGACCGGCTCGCCCTCCACCGGCACCAGCCCCTCCATCAGGCGGACGTGACCGAGGGCGGGGTCGAACACCGTCCCGGTGCCGGGCTCGGCGTGCAGGACCCAGACGACGAGGTCGCCCTTGGCCCGGGCGTGCTCGACGAGCCGGGCCACCTGCCCGACGATCCTGGGGTTGGAGACGGCCGCCCAGTTCTCGCGGCGGCGGAAGGATTCCTGGACGTCGATGACGAGGAGTGCGTTGGTCATGCCTCGATCCTCACCGCCGCGGGGTGCCCGGGTGAAGACCCCATCGGGCCTGGATGCGGAACGATCCGGTCAGGGCGGGCGGCGGGCCCGCCGCCCGCCCGCCCGGTGTCGCCTCGCTTGCCTACTCCACCGGCCGCGCACGATGGGCGGCGATCAGGTCGCGGTACCAGGTGTAGGAGGCCCTGGGGGGTGCGGCGCTGGGTGGTGAAGTCGACGTGCACGAGGCCGAATCTTTGAGTCAACCCTTCGACCCATCGAACAGGCTGTCATTGGAGTCGCGGCTCGTCCTGGCCGGTGGTCATCTGCCCGCTGCGAAGCCTTCGCTACCTTGGAGATCCTGGTCTCACCAGAAAGTCAAGATGGCAGTCGCCGAGATGATTTAGTCGGGTAGCCGGGTCACGTTGCCGTGACCCGGCTACCCGACTAAATCGCCCCAAGCTGGTCCACCGGGCCCTTACGAGCCGGCGGTGGCCGCCTCCAGGGTGGTCGCCATGACCGGGCTGGTGAAGGTGTTCGTCGCGTCCCCCGAGGAGGGGTGGTAGGAGCCCCACTTGAGATAGTTGCGGTCACCGTCCCAGGTGGTGCCCTTGAACGTACCCGAGCCAATGGTGAAGGTCTGCTTCACGCCGTCGAACCAGAAGTCGATGGTGCCGTCGGTACGGCCCAGGCGGATCTTCAGCGCGTAGGCGTGCCACTGGTTGTTGGCAGTCGGCGAGGTCCACAGCGTGTGCGCGACGTGATCGGTGTCCCACTCCTGGAGGCGGATGCGCCCGGTCGTTGCGTCGATCTCGATCGGGTGGTTCGCCGTGTCGGTGCTCGGCGTGCACTTGAGCTGGAAGACGTACCGGCTGTTCGAGTCCTTGATGTCCACCTTGGACGACCAGCCCAGGTAGAAGGTGTCGCCCTCCTTCAGGTCGGGGCTGAGCGTCTCGCAGCGCTCCTCGCCCGCGGCCTGGAACGCCCGCCACACACTGCCCTTGGCGGAGTCCTTGACGACGCGGAAGTCGCCCGACGCGCACTGGACGGCAGCGAAGGAGGACGGTCCCCTGCTGGTGCTCGGGGTCCACAGGACCTTGCCCGTGACGGCCGCGGAGCCGCTGGCCACGGCCGGGCCGCAGGAGATCGCGAGCGTGGTGGGGCCACGACGCCGACGACGGTCTTGCGGTGCTGAGACAGAAGCGACATCTGTCTCCCTGATGAATGAGCGGCCGGAACGGACGCCGTCCAGGCCGGTAGGCCGCGGGCGCCGTTGCGGGGCTCCGCGGTGGGGGTTGGTGATGCCGCCGAGCACCCCACCGAGCGGTAGGGGCTGCGCGGCGCCGGCCGCCGGGTCATTTCGACGCCGCCGGAACGGTCACCGGCGACGAGCCGCCGGGCACCAGCAGGTGCGGCGTCCCGCTGCCGTCCGCCGGCACGCTCCAGACATCGGTGCCATTCCCGTCCTGGGCCGGCAGCGCGTACCCGAGCGTCTCCCCGTCGAGCCAGGCCGCCTGGTCGTCCACGCTGCGCGACTCGGCCAGCGGGTGCTCGCGCAGTCCCGCCAGTTCCAGGACGTGGAGCCGCCAGGGCGCCGCCGGGTCGGCCGAGACCTTCTTCTTGAAGGCGATCCGGGTACCGTCCGGCGAGAGCGAGGGACACTCGACGTTCTCCCGCAGTGTGCGGGCCGACCACGCCCGGAGGTCGCCCTCGACCAGGTGGGTCCGGCCGCCGGTCGAGACGGTGGCGTAGAAACGGTTGTCGTCCGAGGCGAAGTTGACGCCCCAGTAGTTGACGTCAGCGGCGTGGTAGCGGGCACCGTCGACGGTCAGCGGGATGGACTCGACCGACTTGACCAGGTAGCCGGTGCGCAGGTCCAGGATCGACGTCCGGGTGGAAAAGGTACCCGCCGCGTAGGAGTCCCCCACGGCGAAGGTGGTCCAGGAAAGCAGTTGCCCGGAGGCCGACACCCGGGCCCGGTTCGGGATCCCGGGCACCGTCACCGTCTGGAGCTCGGTGAACCGCCGGTCGTACACCACCGCTTGGGTACGCGCCGGGGTGCCGGGCAGCGCCCGCAGGCACAGGGCCCGGTCTCCCCCGGCGTGGAAGCGGACACAGGACGGCCCGTCCGGCACCCCCGGGCTGCGGGCGACCCGCCCGGTGGCGGTGTCCCGGTAGTAGAGCCCGGGCTCGTCCAGGGTGAACGAGTTCTCCGCGGCAACGAGCCGCTGCCCGCCGTTGCGCTGCCGGGCGTGCAGCACGTACCCCAGCGAACCGCCCAGCAGTACCAGAGCGGCTGCGATCAGCACCACTGGACGCGCCTTCACGAGGCCTCCCCCTCCGGCAGGATCCGCCATGCTGCGACGAGTGCGGCGGCCAGCCCGAGTGCGGCCACCGCCAGGGCCGGGCGCGGCCCCCACCACGTCCAGGCCGCACCGAAGCCGGCCGCACCGACCAGCCGGGCAAGCGCCTGGCCGGTCTGCAGCACCGCGAGGCCGCTCGCGCGGCCGTCGAGCGGCAGCACCGGCCCGGCCAGTGCCATCAGCACGCCGTCCGTGGCGGCGTAGAAGACGGCGAGGAGTACCAGGACGAGTACGGCGGCCGGCCATCCCGGCGGGGCCATCAGGGTGAGGTAGGCGGCGAGCAGCGCGGCGTGCCCGCAGAGGAACGGAATGCGCCTCCCGGTCCGGTCCGCGATCCGGCCCGCCGGTTCGGCCAGCAGCAGGTAGCCGGCCGCAGCGCCGAGCGGCAGCAACGGGAAGAGCAGGGGCGGCAGGTCCAGGCCGCGTTGGAGCAGAAGGTAGAGGAAGGAATCGCCGATCGTCACTGCCCCCAGTAGCGCGGCGGCCGTGACGACCCGCCGGAACACCGGATCGCCGAGTGTCCTGCTCCTCCTCCTTCCGGTGGGCGTTGACTCGGCGGCCGCTACCGCCGCCCCGGCCACCCCGGCCCCCGCCCCGGCCCCGGCCACCCCGGCCCCCGGCACCGCCCCCGCCGGGACGAACAGGGCCAGCACCAGCACGCCGAACAGCCCGATGGCGAAGCTGACCGCGAAGACCGCGTCGTACGCGTCCGCAGTCGCCCACAGCACCGCGAACGCGACCAGGGGTCCGAGCAGCGCCCCCGTGGTGTCCATCGCCCGGTGTACTCCGAACGCCCGGCCGAGCGCCTCCGGTGGTGCGCTGAGTGAGATCAGCGCATCCCGCGGGGCGGTCCGCACGCCCTTGCCGAGCCGGTCGGCGGCCAGCGCGGCGGCGATCCCTCCGGCGGCTCCGCCGCCCAGCAGCAGCCCGAGCCGCGAGAGCGCCGAGAGCAGGTAGCCGGCCCCGGCGACCGTCCGGTGTCGGCCACCGCCGTGGTCGGCGATTCTGCCGCCGAGCAGCCGGACCAGCGCCGTGGCGCCGTTGAACAGCCCGTCGAGGAAACCGAATTGCAGTGGCGAGAGGCCGAGCCCCAGCACCAGGTAGAGCGGCAGCACGGCGGTGACCATCTCCGAGGAGACGTCGGTGACCAGGCTGACCGCGCCGAGGGCGATGACCGTGCCGGGGACGCGCCGCCCCGTCCCGGCGGGGTGGGGCGGCGCGTCCGTACGGCGGCCGGTGGTGGCCAGGTACATCATCAGTGGCAGCTGTACTTCGGGCCGGTGTCCTTGACCTGGCCGTCCGTTCCGACGTAGGTCCAGCCGTAGCCGGAGTCGGTGAAGTCCAGCTTCAGCACGCCGTAGTCGCCGCTGATCCGCTTCTGGCTGTTCGGCTGGACCTGCTCGATCGGGTACGGCTCGGCACCGCCCATCCCGCCGACGATCTCGACGATCCCGTCCGCGGTGGCCTTCCCGTCCGGGTCCTGCGGGGCGAACCGCTCGTAGTGGTGATCGTGCCCGTTCAACACCAGGTCTGCCCTGGCTCCGTAGAGTATCTTCCACACCGGCCGGGAGACCGGGTCGTTGCCGTGCCCGCCCGAGGAGTACAGCGGGTGGTGCCAGTAGGCGGCGATGCACTTCTTCGCATTGGCCGCCAGGTCGGCCCTGAGCCAGTCGATCTGAGCGCTCTGGTCGAAGGCGTTGGAGTCCAGTGCGACGAAGTGCCAGTTGCCCTCGTCGAAGCTGTACCAGCTCTTTCCCTGCGGGTAGGCGATGCTGCCGAAGTACGCCTTGTACCCGGCGTACGACCCCGCCGGGTCGTAGGTCTCGTGGTTGCCCGGCACCGGGTGGGTCTTCGCCCTGAACGCCCCCCAGGTCTTGTCGTAGTAGTTCCGGAAGTCCGCCAGCCGGGCGTCGTCGTACTGGTTGTCACCCATCGTCAGGTAGAATCTCGGGTTGATCCGCTGGGCCAGCGCGGCCGTCTTCGGATGCGCACAGCCGCTGTCCGAGGCGGTGCACTGCGCGGCGATGTCGCCCGCCGCCACCACGGTGAACGCCCCGCCCGGAGTGGTCCCGGTCGGTGACGGGCCGGTCGGTGACGGACCGCCGTCCGGTACCCCGTACACCTGCATCTCGAACAGCGAGTACCCGTACGACGTCCCGCGCGCCGTCCCGTACATCCGGACGTAGCGGCCCCTGGCGCCCAGCCCTGGCCAATCGTCCGTCCCGCCGTTCCCGGCCTTCTCCTCCGCCACCGTCGTCCAGGTCACCCCGTCCGCCGACACCTCCACCCGGTACGCCTTCGCGTAGGCGGCCTCCCAGCTCAGCTTCACCCGCGAGATCCCCGCGCTCCCTCCAAGGTCCACCAGCAGCCACTGCGGGTCCTCTCCCTCCGCACTCGCCCACCGTGTGGAGGCGCTCCCGTCGAACGCCTTCCCCGCCGCGTACGACGACCCCTCGGTGGACGAGGCCGTCGCGGCCTTCCCCTGCGAGATCAGCGGATCGCCCGCCGCCCCCGCCCGCTCGGACCAGCCGAGCAACAGGCCGCCGAGCAACGCGAGCACAGCGGCGAATACTCCGACACGAACAGGCCTTGCCGAGACACCCAGACGCATCCCTGACTCCATGACCTTGAGAAACGGCGAGAGCTGGACTCCGGTCCACACCACACGAACTCACCGGCAAGCGGCGTCACACCGCCGCGGCGGCCGGGTCAGAGCTCTCACTGAGCGCGTCACGCCCCTCCTGCACGGACGCCGCGCCAAGCCGCCAGTCGACAGCATAATAGAAAGTAAAGTTCCCTATCAATAGTGCGGCGACACCGTCCCGCCGCCCGCATCGTCCCGACACCCGGCCCGAGTGCCATACAGGACAGCTTGGTTGACTGACCGTCATGATCCATCGCCGCAGACCGTTCCCGGTGTGCCGCGACGAGATCGCGGTACCAGGCGTACGAGGCCTTCGGCGTGCACGCCGCACTGGCCGACTTCGTCCGGCGCGACTCCGGCCGGGCCCTCGCCGACTTCGCCAGTAGGCCGCGCCAAGGCACCCCACCAGAAGGTCGAGACGGCCCGGCCTTCACCCAACACCCGGAACTCATGCTGGTTACCCGCCGTCGGATTCCAGAGGCCCCGCTTCCACGCCCCGGTCACACAGTGACGAAGTCACCCATCATCGCCATGTCCTCATGCTCCAGGTTGTGGCAGTGAAGCATGAACGTCCCCATGTGGTCGGTGAACCGGACGGCAAGCTCCACGGCCTCGGCCGGGCGCAGGTCGACGGTGTCCTTCCAACCCGCGTCGAAGGGACCGGGCGGACCTCCGTTGCGGGAGAGGACTTGGAAGTGGTTCAGGTGCAGATGGACGGGGTGGTGGAAGTCGGTGACGAACCGCCAGATCTAGGTGGTGCCGAGCCTCGGCCGGGCCAGTGCGCGGCCGGGCGAGTAGGGCATGCCGTTGATGGTCCAGCCGTGTTCCGGGCTCTGTTGGAAGAGAAAGGCACGGGTGGCCACCGCCGCATCAGGGTTCAGCCGCTCGACGGTGCCGAGAGGGTCCGGCACCCACAGCGGGTCCGAGCGACTGCTCAGTGTGCCGCCCCCAGCGCGATTTTACCGCTCGGAGAGACCGGAGACGGCCGGTCCGCAGGGGCCTCCGCGCGGAGCTTGACGAGGTAGCGGGTGAAGCCGTCGGGGACGCCTGCTGTGGTGTGAGTGGCGCGCAGGCGACGGAGCAGCTTGATCGCTCGCTCGTAGCGGTACTTGCCGGTGTCGGCGAGCTGGGCCTGAATCAGGTAGCCCCGGCGGTCGCGTTCGGCGACGGCGACCACGGCGGCAGTGGCGGTTGCGGGGAGGCCTGCGAGTTGCAGAGGTGACGTAGTCGGGTTGAGGTGAGCGGTCGGGTGGACCCGATCGTGGCGGACGCCAGCCCTGGAACGCCCCAGCATAGCGGCACTGCCACGTCGACGGCGGCCGTTTGGCGCATGCGCCAGCCGTTGGGGTCGAACGGTCATGGGCGGGTGTCTCCGGTGTCCGGGGCTGGTGGACAATGCCCGGATGATGGAGAACGATGACGTCCTGGCCAGGGTCTTGGAGCTGCGGGCGGCGGGGAGCGGGCCGAAGCAGATCGCGAGGGCGCTCGGCCTGCGCCCTGCGCAGGCGAGTGCGTTGCTGCGACAGGTGGCCGAGTGCCGGACGGCAGGGACGGCCCCGGCCGATCGGCCGGTGGTCGGGTGCTGGGTGAACGCGGGCTGGAGCGCCGGCCTGGGGCTGGCCGCCGTACCCGCGTGGGCGGAGGCCGACCCTCCCCCAGCCTCCGGCCGGGGGTACCCCCAGGCCTCCGACGATACGGAGACCAGCGGGTTCGCCCAGGTGCTGGTGGCCCGTCAGGAGCGTGCCAGCAGATTGACGGTGTGCGGGTTCCTGGTCGACGTCTACTGCCTGGGCGTCAAGAACACCGTCGAGCCGGAGGTCATCGGAGCCGGCTCACTCCTTTCGTACCTGCGCCGGTACTACTCGGCCTTCGACCAGCCGCCGTTGAGCATCGAGCTCGACCAGGCCCGCACGATCGTCCACGGTGCGGTCGCGTACGCGCGTTCCCTCGGTTTCACGCCCGCACCGGGCTTTGCGAACACCGCCCCTTACCTCGGGCCTGTGCGAGGCGATGAGCCCGCGATCGTCTTCGGCCGCGGGGGGAAGCCGTTCTACGCCTCCGGCCCGTACGACGACGCCCGGCACATCGTCCGCACCCTGGAGCAGTCCTGCGGCCCGGACGGCTTCCACTACACCGTGGCGATGGGACAGCTGTGAGCATCGACCACCAGCTCGAGGACCGGCAGGAGAAGGAGCGCCGGATCCGTGTCACCGAGCACGAGGCGCAGGCCAACCTGGCCACAGTGCTCCAGCTGTGCGCGACGGGCAAGCTGCGCTGCAGCGAGAAGACCCGCAGGCCGAGCGCGGCCGCCGTCGCCGCGATCGTCGAGGTCCTCGACGGCGGCGACTTCTACGAGCACGAGGCCATCGCCGCCTTCGCCTGGCCGCTACTCCTCCAGGCCGGTGGCCTGGCGACCCTCGCCTCCGGCAGGCTCACGCTCACCCCGCGTGGTCGCACCGCCCTCGCCAAGCCCGCGCACGAGACCATCGCCGCCCTGTGGCACCGCTGGCTGAAGAACACCCTGCTGGACGAGTTCTCCCGGATCGAGGAGATCAAGGGCCAGCGCGCCGCGAACGTGCTCACCGCCGTCCGACCGCGCCGCGAGCTCGTCGGCCAGGCGCTCGCCGCCCGCACAACCGGCCAGTGGATCGCCATGGACGACCTGTTCGCCCAAATGCGCCGAGCCGGCCAGGACCCCGTCATCACCCGAACCGAACGCGCCCAGTGGAAGCTGTACCTGGAAGACCCCCAGTACGGAAGCCTCGGCTACGACGGCCACCACGACTGGTCACTGCTCCAAGGACGCTACACGCTCGCCGTGCTCTTCGAGTACGCGGCCGTCCTCGGCCTGATCGACATCGACTACGTCCCGCCCACCGGAGCCCGCACCGACTACCAGCACAACTGGGGCGGCGACTACCTCGACCAACTCAGCCGCTACGACGGCCTGCTCGCCCTGCGCCTCAACCCACTCGGCGCCTACGCCACCGATCAAGCGGCCACCTACACCCCCAGCCCCAAGCCCCAACCGGCAACCCCGGCCGGCCGGATCACCGTCCTGCCGAACCACGACATCGCCGCCCTCGACGGACTGGCCCCCGGCGACGCCCTGCTTCTGGACGCCTTCGCAGACAAGACCAGCGACCGTGTCTGGAGCCTCACCCACCGCTCCCTGCTCAAAGCCGCCGACGCCGGACGCGACCTCACCGAACTGCGTCGCTACCTGGAGTCGGCAAGCCGGCATCCGCTGCCGCAGACCGTCACGACGCTCCTGGACGACGCCGCTCGCCGCCTCGGCCAGGTCCGCGACACCGGCCCGGTCCACCTGATCGAATGCGCGGACGGTGCCGTCGCCGCTCTCCTGGCCGGGGACCGGCGCCTGCGTACCCTCGTGACCCGGCTGGGGGAGCGCCATTTCGCCGTCCCCGCCGAACGGCTCGCCGCCTTCCGCAAGGCCGCTCTGGCCCAGGGGTACCCGCTGGAACAGGTCCGATGACCAGGCCGCCGCGCTCGGACTCGACTGGCTCTGATCGCACACTCTCATCGCCACCCCACCTCCCCCGCTGTCGGAGGTGGGGCGGCACAGTGATGAGGATTCGTGAAAATGGCCCACGCGCACGCGCTACTTCTCCTGATGCGTCATCGCCTCGCGCACAGTTCTGGCGCGCTCGGCGAGAGACGGCAGGTCGTCCGTGTTGGCACCGCTGCGGTAGTCCGCAACGCTCCCGATGGTGGTCCCGCTCTGGTCGGCCCAGGCGCAGGCCGGCACCAGCCCCTTCTTGTTGCCCGCACACTTGAGGTAGCCGCCCAGCGGGCCTGGCGGGAACACCGTGTACCCGGCCGGCGAGGACCCGTGCTCGGGTACCGGGTCGTCCTTGGGGTCCGCGCCGCCCAGGAGGCGATCCAGCTCTCCGACCGGGCTCGCGAAGGAGCCCGTGGCGCCGACCACCAGGAAGTCCGGCTCGTCGCTGCCGGGCAGGCTGTAGCCGGTCACGAAGTGTTCCCGGTAACGGACTTTTGTGGGAAGGTTCGGGAACAGCTCCTGGTCCAGCAGCGCGTAGCGCCCGCCGCTGTCCGGTTCACGGGTCAGCTCACCGATGGTCTGCGGCGGATCCAGTCGGTAGCGCTTCAGGTCGTCCTGCCCGGGCCTCGTCGCCAGCACCCCCGCGACCAGGAGCACGCACGCTGCCCCACCACCCGCTTTGATCCACGTCGCCCGCCGTACACGCTTCCACCAGGGCGGCACGGGCGCGGCCGGCTCGGCCCAACGGGCCTTCAAGCGGTCCGCGGCGCTCTCGTCGGCGGCCTGCGAGCCACCCTCCTCGACAGCGAGTGACGGAGAACCACCCGTACTGATATTCGACATGGGGCAAACAATGGCCATCAGGCCCCGGTCGGTCAAATACAGCTCCACTACGGCTCGTTCCGAACAAACCGGGGTGGCCGCCCGAGGCATCCCTCCGCAGCACGGCAGGCGAACAGGCCAGCAGCACGGACATCTCCGCCCTCACGCAGGCCATTTGTGACCCGTGCTGGGCGCAGCCATGGCCGATGTCGCCAGCATGTGGACCAACGCCGCGCGCTGGACCTGGTCGTGCAGTTCACCGACGACCAGCGTGCGCAGCTCGCCGTGCAGGAGGAGCGGGCGCTGGGTGAGGTCGCGGCCGGCCCGCCGAAGGAGCGCGGCGGCGGGTGGCGGCTCCGGCTGGGCTGACGCGGCCGGCTCAGCGCGTGGGCGATCCCGCGGTGATGAGCTGCTGTTTTCATGCCGCGGGTCCGCAACTGACCACTCCGGCACCGACCTACGTCACGGTCACCCTGGAGCCGGACACCACCGACACGGTCTCGCCCCCCGCTTCGACCGGCAGCCGGTAGCCGCGGCCCGCCCGGCCCCTGCTGCTTCCACACGCCGTCTATCGTGGGCGGGCCGGGTCGCTCATGCGGGTGACACGGGGCCCAGCAGCTGGTGCCGCTGACCCGTGTTGTGGGGTACTGGGCGGATGCGAACCAGCAGGACGGCCGCTGTCGGGGCCCTGCTCGCCCTTCTCACCGCGGTGCCGGCCCGAGCGGCGACGGCGTCGCCCGCACTCGGCACGCGCCGCACAGCCGGCGTCGTGGCCCCTGAGGTGCTCTGGCGTCAGGTGGTGCTCGACCGGCTTGCCGACGCCGCTCTCGGGGTGCCCGAGCACCGGCGCGCGCAGGTCCCGGGCTACGCCGGGCACATTGTCGACCCGCAGGAGGGTCGACTGACGTTGTACTGGCACGGGGACGTGCCCGAGCGCGTCACCGACCTGCTGGCGCACACCCCGCCGGGGGTCACGGCCACGGTCCGGCGGGCGCCCTACACCCTGCGGCAGCTGCGCGAGGCGCGGGACCGGCTCGTGGCGGCCGCGGTGCGCGGCGACGCGGGCGCGGTGTGGAACTCGGCCGGGCCTACGGCGGACGGGACCGGGCTGGTTGTCGGCTACACCCCGGGCACTGCACATCGGGACGGTGCTCGCGCGCGCGAGCAAGTCGCCGCTCGCGCTGCCGAGCTCGCGGGTGTCCCCGTCGACGCTGCCCCGGCCGCCGCTCCCACTGCCACGGCGACCCGCCACAGCGACGCCAACCCCTGGAGCGCCGGCGCCGAACTCACCTCCCCCGCCAACGCGTTCTGCAGCAGCGGGTTCGGTGCCTGGCGCGGCAAGACCGCCGTCCTGCTCACCGCCGCGCACTGCGGCACTTCCGGCACCTACAAGACCGGCACAGGGGCCGTCATCGGCTCGGTCTCCGATGCGGACACCGCTCTCGACGTGGCCGTGATCAATGTCAACGGCACTCCGTCCGGGCGTTTCTACGACGGCGCCTGGAACAACGCGTCGGGCTACTCCAAGCGGACCTTCGGCGCCGGGCACAACAACGTCGGAGGACTGGTGTGTGACAGCGGGGCCATGTCCGGCGTGCACTGCGGTCTGAAGATCACCAAAACCGAGTACGCCGCCAACGTCGAGGGCACCTGGCACACCGACATGGACATCGCCGAGCGCACCGACGACAGCACCATCGCCGTGGCCCAGGGAGACAGCGGCGGGCCGGTCTTCGCCAGCATCAACGGCGGTGAGGACATGCAGGCCAGAGGCATCGCCGTTGCCGGTGGTGGCAACAGGATTGTTTGCGGGGACACAGCTGTCCGGACAACCTGCTACGACACCCTCCTGTACACCCCGATCTCGCCGGTCGTCGACAAGTTCGGCCTCTCCATCGCCTGACAGCATGAAAGAAGGGCACGCCCGTGGACGTTGCACTCACCGGCCGGCTCCTGGTCACCGTCTCCGTCCTGGCCGTCGCATGCGGCGCGGCCGCCGCCCAGCCCGCCGGACCGCGGGGGCAGTCGCTGGCCGACCTCCAGCAGGCCATCTACAACGCCGGCGTCGGCCCGGCCACCTGGCACGTGGACACCGTCGGTGCCCACCCCGGTGACAGGGTGCAGACCGTCGAAGTGATCGGCGACCTCAACGACGCCCGCCGCGCCCTCGACCAGCGCTTCCCAGGTCGGACACGGGTCGTGCGCGGCCACATCACCTCCGACCTCGTCTTTCGACGCGGCCACGACTACCAGCTCGAAGGCGACCTCCAGGCACTCAATCAGCCCGGCTTCGCGGTCTTCCAGACCGGCGCCGCGCCGGACGGCCGCACCACCGTCGGCGTCGTCGGCGACCTCACCGCGGCCCGCACCTACCTGGCGACCCACTACCCCGGCCGCACGACGGTCCACGGCAACACTCCCTGACCGGACCGGCATCGACCCGGGCTCGCGGCCCCGCCCGCTCTGATCGCGCAGCAGCAGGAGAAATGAAGCCGGAGACGTGCCCGGCGGCCCTGGCCGCCAGGCACTGCTGTGCTCCCCGGCGCGCCGAACCGGGGCCCGCCTGGGCCCCGGCCGGCTGCGGACCGCGCTGGCCGGCAATGCCGGGCCTTCTCCCGTTTCGTAGTCAGCGCCGCTGGACGCTGAAGCCGCTGTCGTGGAGCGCAGCATTCCACTGGTCCCGGTCGAACCACTTGGTGATGTCAGGGGGCAGCCCCGTGATCTGCTTCACCCGGTCATTCCGGCCGTGGCCGGAGGGTCCGCGACTGCCCTCGCACCCGTCACATCCGTCCTCACCGTGGATGTGGCCGGCCATCCACGCATTGACCGCCACGTTGTCGACGGGGTTGCGGGGCACGTCCGGGAGGTGTTGCGGGGGTCCACGGCGATCACTTCCCGTCCGGCGCTTTCGGCCTTGGCGCGCAGGAACGTGAGGAACACCCCCGGGCGTACTGCATCACAGGGGCGGGGCCGACGCGGACATCGATGGCCGTCACGGTGCCGGGGCGCAGCTGGTCGAGAGCGGTGAGGATGCGGCGGTGGGGGCGGAGAGGGGCGGCCCAGGCCGGGGGGTCGGCGGATGACGCGGAGGCGGCGACCTCACCCTGGACGACGTTCTTTCCGGCCACCACAGCGCCGAGGACCAGGCCCTCCTCGGCGAGCCGGCCGACCTCGCCGGCTACTCGACGCGGGGTGCCACTGCCCAGCTCTCCCCCTTCGTCCGTCACCACATCAACATGTTCGGCCGGTACTCCTTGCAGCTCCCCGACCTGCCGGCGGCATGCGGCCCCTGCGTCCCTGGACGCCGACGACGCGGGGTGATTCCACGGGGCACAGCTGGGCCGGATGGCGGAGACGCACACGGCGTGAGAGCGAACTGGAAGGGAACCTCCCCCTGAAGGAACTTTTCCGGCAACCCAGAACCAGGAGCGGAGACGAGCGATGGCCACCATGATGGACGAGGCCCGAGCCGGTCTCTCACGACCAGCGAGTATCCGGCTGCCGGGCATCGTGCTCGGTGTGGGGATGGGCGGCTTCCTCGACGGCATCCTGCTGCACCAACTGCTGCAGTGGCACCACATGCTCTCCAGCACCAACGAGGACCACATCGGCGTCAAGTACTACAACCCCCACACCGTCTCCGGCCTGGAGATGAACACCCTGTGGGACGGCATCTTCCACACCGTGTGCTGGCTGGCCGTCCTCCTCGGCCTCGCCATCCTGTACTCGCGGGTCACCCACAACCGGCTGCGGGTATGGACCTCCCGGGTGCTGTGGGGCTGGATGCTCGTCGGCTGGGGCCTGTTCAATCTCGTCGAAGGCGTCCTGGACCACCACATCCTCGGCATCCACCACGTCTACGCCGGAGACGGCCAGGTCTGGTGGGACATCGGCTTCCTCGTCCTGGGCGCCCTGCTGGTCGCCGGCGGCTACCTGCTCCAGCGCAGTGGCCAGCCCTTCGACCCCAACTCCCCCACCACGCGCGAGGGCCGACGAGCCTGATGGACCACGACATGCCCGCACACGGGCACGACGCGGGCAGCGGCCTCCTGGAGTGGCTGCTGCCCGTCCTCGCCCTGCTGGCCGCCGCCGGCGCCTACCTGCTGCTCGCTCACCGGGCACGCCGGCGCAACCCGGTTTTGGGCTGGAGCCGATGGCGGACCGCATGGTGCCTGACCGGTATCGCCCTACTTGGCGCCGCGCTACTGCCGCCCGTGGCCCGCTTCGCACACCAAGACTTCCGCGGGCACATGACCCAACACATGCTCATCGGCATGTACGCGCCGCTCGCGCTCGTCCTGGCCGCCCCCGTCACCCTCCTCCTGCGCACCCTGCCCACGGCCCGGGGACGGTGGCTGACCACCGTGCTGCACAGCCCGCCTGCCCGCGTGGCCGCCCATCCGGTGGTCGCGCTGGCACTTTCTGCGGGCAGCCTCGCGGTCCTCTACTTCACCCCCCTCTACAATGCGACCACGAACAGCCACCCAGCACACTGGCTGATGCACGCGCACTTCCTGCTGTCCGGATGCTTGTTCGCCTACGTCATCGCCGGCCCCGACCCCGCCCCCACGCGGCCGGGCGTACGCGCCCGGCTGGTCTACCTCGGCATCGCGATCGCCGCTCACGCCGTCATCTCCCAGCTGATGTACGGCGGCTTCTGGGCCAACATCCACGCCCCCATCGACCAGGTCCAGGCAGGCGCCGAGATCATGTACTACGGCGGCGACATCGCCGAACTACTGCTGGCAGCCGCTCTGGTCGCCACCTGGCGCCCCGACCACCGACGTGGGGTCTGTACGGTTGGCTGGACACACCCGCCGTCCCCGGCCTGGACGACGTCGGTGCCGACGGCGGCGAGGGCCGCGACCCACAGCGGTCGGTCGTTGTCGCCCGCACGGGCGGAGGTGGGGCCGGGGGCCGGGTCGGGCTCGGTGCGGTGGCGCTGGTCGCGCATCCGGCGACCCTGCCCGGCGTCCCCTTCGCCGTCTTTCACCGCCGGGTCCAGGCCGGGCAGGCGGGCTCGTGCCAGGTGGTTCGGACGACGCCCCCGCCCGGGGTGAGGTGCTCGCTCGACCAGGTCCGGCAGCACCCTCCGCCGGGCCGGACGGGGCCGGCGGTCTGGCGGTGCGGACCGGAGCAGCGGGGGCGGCGGGCGCGGCCGGACGGCGTCGGCGA
>NZ_JAHSQD010000319.1 GCF_020103755.1 Streptomyces sp. LS1784 | reverse complement strand
GAGGCGGGCGCCGCCGCGGGCGCGCCGGTGGCGGCCTCGGCCTTCGCCGTGTCCTTCTTGTCATCGGATGAGCAGGCCGCCGCTGCGGCGACCAGCAGCACCACCGAGATGCCCACGCCCACCGCGCGGACCGAGGCCCGGTTCTTCCCCATGTCGTCAACCCCCCACATGATCGTTCGAGTGCCACCGTAGCGAACGTCCGCCCGCGGTCCACAACCGGTTTCCGGAGCCGGGAACGCGGGAGGGGCCCGCGTCCGTGGACGCGGGCCCCTCCGGTGCAGCCGTCCGTCAGCGCATCGAACCGGTGCGCAGCAGGGTGCGGATGACGCGCATCGCGACCGAGAGGCTGGACAGCTCGTAGTTGTCCGAACCCCTTATGTCGTCGAGGGTGCTCTTGGCGCGCTTCAGCAGGGTCCCGTTGAGCTCGGCCCAGGCGGTGTACCGCTCCTCCGGGGTGGCGCCCTCGGGACCGCAGGCCAGGATGTCGGCGGTCAGCGCCGCGTGCGCCGCGAAGAGCTCCTCGCGGATCGCGGCCCGGGCCATCGACGACCAGCGGTCGGTGCGGGGCAGCTCGATGATGCGGTCGAGCAGGTGCGAGATCTGGAGCCGGTCGCCCAGGTCGTAGTAGAGGTCGGTGACCTCGGCGACGTCCTTGCCGGAGCGGTCCGCGACCTCGGCGATGTCCAGGGTCGGGAAGACCGAGGAGAGGCCGGCGATCCGCGTGGCCAGCTCCTCCGGCACCCCGGCCTCGGCGAGCTCGTCGTACACCGACTCGAACCAGGCCAGGTCCTCGCCGCGCAGCGGCTTGGGCAGCGAGGCCCAGACCTGGTTGACCCGGTCGTGGAAGAACTCGATGGTGCCGGCGATGTCGAGCGGCTGGCGGCGGTTGTTGAGCATCCACCGGGTGGCGCGCTCGACCAGGCGCCGCGAGTGCAGCCGCATCTTGGTCTGCACCCGGGCCGGGACCTTGTTGTCCAGGTCCTCGATCTCGGCCCAGATCTGCTCCAGGTCGAAGACGGCCCGCGCGGCGGTGTGCGTCCGGGCGATCTCCTCGTAGGTCGCGCCGGTCTCCTCCTTCAGGCGGAAGGCGAAGGTGCAGCCACCGCGGTTGATCGTGTCGTTGACGATCAGCGTGGTGATGATCTCGCGGCGCAGCGCGTGGTTGTCGATCGCGTCGGCGAACTTCGCCCGCAGCGCGCTCGGGAAGTACTCGTGCAGCGCGGTGCGGAAGAACGGGTCGTCCGGCAGCTCGGTGGCCAGCAGCTCCTCGGCCAGGATGATCTTGGTGTACGCGAGCAGGACGGACATCTCGGGCTGCGAGAGGCCCCGGCCGCTCTGCTGGCGCTCACGGATCTGGCGCTCGGTGGGCAGGAACTCCAGCGTCCGGTCCAGCTGGCCGGCCGACTCGAAGCGGTTGATCATCCGGGCGTGCACGTTGACCATGCTGTGCGCCTGGGCGACGGCGTTGGCCAGCACCACGTTCTGCGCGTAGTTGTTGCGCAGCACCAGGTGGCCGACCTCGTCGGTCATCTCGGCCAGCAGGGTGTTGCGCTGCTTGACCGTCATGTCGCCCTCGGCGACGACCTGGTTGAGCAGGATCTTGATGTTGACCTCGTGGTCCGAGGTGTCCACACCGGCGGAGTTGTCGATCGCGTCGGTGTCGATCCAGCCGCCGGCGCCCTCCGGACCGCCGGTGGCCGCGTACTCGATGCGGCCGAGCTGGGTGCAGCCGAGGTTGCCGCCCTCGCCGATGACCCGGGCCCGGACCTGCTCGCCGTTGACCCGGATGGCGTCGTTGGACTTGTCGCCGACCTCGGCGTTGGTCTCGGTGGAGGCCTTGACGTAGGTGCCGATGCCGCCGTTCCAGAACAGGTCGACCGGAGCCTGGAGGACCGCCCGCATCAGCTCGGCCGGGGTCAGGCGGCTCTCCTCGACACCGAGGGCCGCGCGGACCTGCGGGGTCAGCTGGATCGACTTGGCGCTGCGCGGGAAGACCCCGCCGCCGGCCGAGATCAGCGACTTGTCGTAGTCGTCCCAGGAGCTGCGCGGCAGCTCGAACAGGCGGCGGCGCTCGGCGTAGGAGGCGGCCGCGTCCGGGTTCGGGTCGAGGAAGATGTGGCGGTGGTCGAAGGCGGCGACCAGGCGGATGTGCGAGCTGAGCAGCATGCCGTTGCCGAAGACGTCGCCGGACATGTCGCCGATGCCGATGACGGTGAAGTCCTCGGTCTGGGTGTCGACGCCGAGCTCGCGGAAGTTGCGCTTGACCGACTCCCAGGCGCCGCGGGCGGTGATGCCCATGCCCTTGTGGTCGTAGCCGGCCGAGCCGCCGGAGGCGAACGCGTCGCCCAGCCAGAAGCCGTAGGACTCGGCGACGCCGTTGGCGATGTCCGAGAAGGTCGCGGTGCCCTTGTCGGCGGCGACGACCAGGTAGGTGTCGTCCTCGTCGTGGCGGACCACGTCGGCCGGGTGCACGACCTCGCCGCCGACCAGGTTGTCGGTGATGTCGAGCAGCGCCGAGATGAAGGTCTTGTACGAGGAGACGCCCTCGGCCAGCCAGGCATCGCGGTCGACCGCCGGGTCCGGCAGCTGCTTGGCGACGAAGCCGCCCTTGGCGCCGACCGGGACGATGACGGTGTTCTTGACCATCTGCGCCTTGACCAGGCCCAGGATCTCGGTGCGGAAGTCCTCGCGCCGGTCGGACCAGCGCAGACCGCCGCGGGCGACCTTGCCGAAGCGCAGGTGGACGCCCTCGACCTGCGGCGAGTAGACCCAGATCTCGAACGCCGGGCGCGGGGCCGGCAGCTCCGGGATGGCCTTCGGGTCGAACTTCATCGACACGTAGGAGTGCCACTCGCCGGAGACGGCGTGCTGGAAGAAGTTGGTCCGCAGGGTGGCCTTGATGAGGTTCAGGAAGGAGCGCAGGATGCGGTCCTCGTCCAGCGAGACGACCTCGTCGAGGGCGCCGGCCAGCTCCTCCAGGATGCCCTCGGTCAGCTCCAGGGCGCCCGAACGGTGGCTCGGGCTCAGCCGGGCCTCGAACAGGTTGACCAGCAGCCGGGTGGTGTGGGTGTTGTTGCGGAGCGCGTCCTCCATGTAGTCCTGGGAGAACGTGGAGCCCGCCTGGCGCAGGTACTTGGCGTACGTGCGCAGCATCATCGCCTGGCGCCAGGTCAGCCCGGCGGTCAGCACCAGCTCGTTGAAGCCGTCGTTCTCGGCCTTGCCGGTCCAGGTCGCGGCGAAGGTCTCCTGGAAGCGCTCGCGGGCCTCGTCGGTGAGCTCGGTGGCCTCGCGCAGCTTCAGGCCGAAGTCGTAGACCCACGCGGTGGTGCCGTCGGAGCGGCGCAGCGCGTACGGGTGCTCGTCCAGCACCTCGACGCCCAGGCGCTGGAGCACCGGCAGGACCTCGGTGAGCGAGATCGGGCCGCCGACCCGGTAGATCTTGAAGCGGCGCTCGTCGTGGCCGGCGCCGACCGGCTGGTACAGGTTCAGGCGGAAGTCGCCCTCGCCGTGCAGCGACTCGATCTGCTTGATGTCGGCGACGGCGGTGCGCGGCGGGAAGTCGGCGCGGTAGCCGTCGGGGAAGGCGTTGGCGTACTTGTGGCCGAGCTCGGCGGCCTTCTCCTCGCCCAGTTCGAGGTGCAGCTGGTCGTGGAAGCCGTCCATCCAGAACCGGGCGGCCTCGGCCAGCCGGTTCTCGATCCGCTCGATGTCGGAGTCGGTGAGGTGCGGCAGCTCGGTGCCCGGGGCGACCCGGACCACGAAGTGCAGGCGGGTCAGCACCGACTCGGTGGCGTACACCGTGTAGTCGATGGTGGCGCCGTTCAGCTCCTCCTTGAGGATGTCGGTGAGCAGCAGCCGGATGCGCGTGGTGTAGCGGTCGCGCGGCAGGTAGATGAACGCCGAGAAGTAGCGCCCGTACTCGTCCTGGCGCAGGAAGAGCCGCAGCTTGCGGCGCTCCTGGAGGTAGAGCACGCTCGTCGCGATGGAGAGCAGCTCGGAGGCCGGGGTCTGGAAGATCTCGTCCCGCGGGAAGGTCTCCATGATCTGGAGCAGGTCGCGGCCGTCGTGGCTCTCGCTGGAGAAGCCGGACTCCCCCAGCACCGCCTGGACCTTGCGGCGCACGACCGGGATGCGGGTGACCGACTCGGTGTAGGCGGCGGAGGAGAACAGGCCGAGGAAGCGGCGCTCGCCGACCGGCTCGCCGGCGGCGTTGAACTTCTTCACGCCGACGTAGTCCAGGTAGGCCGGGCGGTGCACGGTGGCACGGCTGTTGGCCTTGGTCAGGACGAGCAGCTTCTTCTCGTGGGCCTTGGCGCGCACCGGCGCGGAGAGGCGGCCGAAGGCCTCGCTGACCGCGTGGTGGGCGTCGTCGTGGCTGTGCGGGTCGGAGCGCAGGATGCCCAGGCCCGTCCCGGCGACGGCCTTGAGGACCTCCTCGCCCTCGTGCTCGACCAGGTCGTACTCGCGGTAGCCGAGGAAGGTGAAGTGGTCGTCGGCGAGCCAGCGCATCAGCTCCCAGGCCTCGCCGACCTCCTGCTCGGGCAGGCCGGCCGGGGGCTGCTCGGCCAGCTCGTCGGCCAGGCGCAGCGCGCTCTCGCGCATCTTCGTCCAGTCCTCGACGACCTCGCGGACGTCGCCGAGCACGCGGCGCAGGTCGGCCTCGATGGAGCGCAGGTCCTCGCGGTCGGTCTCGCGGTCGATCTCGATGTGCATCCACGACTCGACCGTCGCGTCGGCGGGCCACTCGGTGCCGGCGGCCAGGCTGCGGGAGCAGGCGTCGACGTCCAGGATCTCCAGCAGCTTGCCGGTGATGTCACGGCGGACGACCAGCTGGGGGTGGATCACGATGTGGATCGCGCGGTCCTGGCGGGACAGCTCGTTGGTGACGGAGTCGACCAGGAAGGGCATGTCGTCGGTGACGACCTCGACCACGGTGTGGCCGCAGGACCAGCCGTTCTCCTCGACCGAGGGGGTGTGGACCCGCACCTCGGCGGTGCCCTGCGGGCGCTTGAGGCCCAGGCGGTAGTGGGAGGCGGCCGCGCCGTAGACGTCGACCGGGTCGCGGTCGACCAGGTCCTCGGGCGCGGTGTGGAGGTAGTAGTGGTGCAGGTACGCGGTCAGAGCGCCGTTGCTCAGACCCTCCCCCGGCGCCGCTCCCCCCACCTGGCTGTTCTCAGCGGCTGCGGCTGCCTTCTTGAGCAGTTCGGCCTTGGCTGCGTCCAGCTTGGTCTGCATGACTTCTTGGCTCCTGTCGCGCGCCGTTGCGTGACTCGGTGGTGTGTGGATGTACACCGACGGGTCACCGCAATCCTGCCGCACCATCCGACTGAAAGGGGCTCATGGCACGCATGAAACGCCCGCCCAGCGGGTAGGACGTCTCATTCGTCCTGCGAGCCACCCGACGACGCCAGCCAGCCTAACCGGATCAATCGAAGGTGGACAGGGACAGGTAGGCGCAAACCCGCAGGATGTCGGGTCCGTCCTGGACACCATGTCCAAACCGGAGCCTGGTGTTCACTCTCAGCCCATGTGCGGGTGACGGTGGTGCGTCGGCGGGACGAATGTCTCCTTGATCGACCGGGCCGAGGTCCAGCGGAGCAGGTTCTGCGCGGCGCCCGCCTTGTCGTTGGTGCCGGAGGCCCGGCCGCCGCCGAAGGGCTGCTGGCCGACGACGGCTCCGGTGGGCTTGTCGTTGATGTAGAAGTTCCCCGCGGTGAAGCGCAGCTCCTCGACGGCCTGGGCGATGGCGTAACGATCCTGCGCGATCACCGAGCCGGTCAGCCCGTACGGGGCGCCGCCGTCGACCCGGCGGAGCACGTCGTCCCAGCGGGAGTCCTCGTAGACGTGGACGGCGAGGATCGGGCCGAAGTACTCGGTCCGGAAGATCTCGCCCCGGTGGTCGGAGGAGACCAGGACGGTCGGCCGGACGAACCAGCCGATCGCGTCGTCGTACTGCCCGCCGGCCGCCAGTTCGATCGTCGGATCGGCCTTCGCCCGCTCGATGGCGTCCCGGTTCTTCTCGAAGGCGCGCCGGTCGATCAGGGCGCCCATGAAGTTGGACAGGTCGGTCACGTCGCCCACCGCGAGCGCGTCCACCTCGGCCAGGAAGTCGTCCTTGATCTTCTGCCAGAGGCTGCGCGGCAGGTAGGCCCGGGAGAGCGCCGAGCACTTCTGGCCCTGGTACTCGAAGGCCCCGCGGATCAGCGCGGTCCTCAGGATCTCCGGGTCGGCCGAGCGGTGGGCCAACAGGAAGTCCTTGCCGCCGGTCTCGCCGACGATCCTGGGGTACGTGCGGTACCCGCCGATGTTGGCGCCGACGGTCTGCCACAGGGACCGGAAGGTGGCGGTGGAGCCGGTGAAGTGCAGCCCGGCGAACGCCGGGTCGGCCAGTGCGACCGGGGAGACCTGGAGGCCGTCCCCGGTGACCAGGTTGATCACCCCGGGCGGCAGGCCGGCCGCCTCCAGCAGCCGCATCAGGTGGTACGCGGCCAGGGTCTGGGTCGGCGCGGGCTTCCAGACCACGGTGTTGCCCATCAGCGCGGGGGCGGTCGGCAGGTTGCCGGCGATCGCGGTGAAGTTGAACGGGGTGATCGCGTAGACGAAACCTTCCAGCGGACGGTGGTCCGTGCGGTTCCACACGCCGGGCGAGGAGATCGGCTGGTCGGCCAGGATCTGCCGGGCGAAGTGGACGTTGAACCGCCAGAAGTCGATCAGCTCGCAGGCGGAGTCGATCTCGGCCTGCTGCGCGGTCTTGGACTGGCCGAGCATGGTGGCCGCGTTGAGCGTCTCCCGCCAGGGTCCGGCGAGCAGGTCGGCGGCGCGCAGGAACACCGCCGCGCGGTCGTCGAAGGAGAGCGAGCGCCACTGCCGCCCGGCGGCCAGCGCCGCGTCCACCGCCGCCCGGGCGTCCTCCCGGGTGGCGTTGCCGAGCACGCCCAGCTTGGCGGCGTGGTGGTGCGGCTGGACGACCTCGATCCGCTCACCGCCGCCGAAGCGCTGCTCGCCCCCGACGGTCATCGGCAGCGGGACCTGCTCGGCCGCCAGCTCGTCCAGCCGCCGGACCAGCCGGTCCCGCTCCGGGCTGCCGGGCGCGTACGCGTGCACCGGCTCGTTGACCGGGACCGGCACCTCGGTGACTGCGTCGATGGGCATGGCGGCTCCGTCCTGGCGGCTGGTCGGGTGTGACACCAGCCTGACCAGCCGGGGCGCGATCCGCCCGTTCAGACACGCGGATGGCGGACGTGGCGCCCGCCACGTCCGCCCGGGCGGGCGGACGGGCCCGAGGGTCAGCCCGCGATCCGGCCGGCCAGCTCGACCGCCTCGGCCAGGCTGTCCACCACCGGGACGCCGACCGGCTCCAGCTTCTCCCGGGTGTGCGAACCACCGGTGTAGAGCACCGCGTGGGCGCCCGCGCCGAGCGCCGCCAGGGCGTCGTCCGCGGCATCGCCGATCAGCACCGTACGGGCCGGGTCCACCCGCTCGCCGAGCGCGGCCAGGTGCCGGGTCAGGTGCTCCGCCTTCTGCCCGCCGGACGGGCCGCTGCGGCCGTCCACCCGCAGGAAACCGCCGGTCAGTCCGAAGGTGTCGACCAGCGGCACCAGCTCCGCGTGGTCGTACATCGACAGCAGGGACTGGCTGTTCCCGGCCTCCCGCCAGCCGTCCAGCAACTCGCGCACGCCCTCGGTCAGCCCGCAGGACGGACTGAGCTCCCGGTAGCGGTCGTGGAACGCGTCGTCGAGCCTCAGCCACTCCTCCGCGGAGGGCATCCGGCCGAGCAGCCGCTGATAGAACCGCGGGATCGGGATCTCGTACTGCTCGCGGTACTCCTGAAGGGTCATCGGCCCGATGCCGACGGTCGCGAAGGCGGCATTGCTCGCCCCGAGCACGGCTTCCATGTCATGGAAGAGCGTGCCGTTCCAGTCCCAGACGATGTGAGTGCGCACGGGGTGAAACGGTAACCCGGACGGGCGACACGCCGGTAGGACGGAACTCACGCGAGCAGGGACGGGATCTCCTGGGTCGCGTACCAGAGCAGGTCGTGGTCCTCGGCGCCGTCCACGGTGAACTGGGCGTCCTGGTCGCCCGCGTCGGCCGCGGCCACCGCCGCCACCGCCGCCGCGACGTCGGTGACCACCTCGTCGTCGGCCACGTCGGCGTGCACCGCGGCCGCCTTGGCCAGCCGCACCGCGCCTGCCAGCACCACCCGGCCGAGCGAGGCCTGGTCCTGGTACTCGTCGCCCGGGAAGGGCCGCACCGACGCGTCGGCCACGTCCAGCGCCACCACCACCCGGCGGCGCGGGGCCTGCGGGTCGCCCGCCAGCAGCCGCAGGGAGGACTGCGCGGCCCGGTTCAGCGCCGCGTACTCCAGTTCCTCCAGGTCGTCGCTGACGTACCACTCGCGCAGCGCGGGCGTCACGGCGTACGCGGCGGACTGCTCCAGGGAGCCGCCCTCGTGCGCCGCCGCCAGGCCGGTCAGGGTGGTGGGCACGTACACGCGCATCGGTGGCACTCTCCGGTTCGTCCAGCGGGGTTCGTCCAGCGGCACAGATTCTCCAGCGCCCCAAGAATAAGCGCCGCCGGGCCGCCCGTGATCACCTCCGCCCCGGGGCGGGCGCTCACCGCTGGGCCCGCAGGGCCTCCCGGCTGGTGCGCAGCGCGCTCTCCAGGACGGCGCCGCGGCGGGCCGGGTCCATCATGTTCGGGCCCATCACCGCGAGGTCCGCCAGGGTCGGCGCGAGCAGCCGCACCCGGACGCCCTCGGCCCGCAGCAGCGCGGCCTCGCGCAGCAGCTGCCGGGTGACGGCGTGGCGGTAGCGGCTGACCAGCTGGGCGAGCACGCCGCGCGGGCGGTCCCGGGCGCGCCACTCGCGCAGGGCGACCAGGGCGTCGCGGCCGCTCCCGAGCCGCCCCTGCTCCCCGGCCCGCCCCTGCCGGGGGTCCAGCCGCAGGGCCATCGGGGCGATCACGTACACCTCGTCCAGCCCCCGGCCGAGCATCAGGTCGGCGTTGGTGGCGGACCAGCAGCCGCCGTCCACGTACGCCGAGCCGTCCAGCCGCACCGGCGCGAACCAGCCGGGGATCGCGCAGGAGGCCATCACGGCCTCGGGCACCGGGACGGCCGGGGCACCCGGGTCGCCGAAGACCACCCGGCGGCCGCTGCGGTAGTCCACGGCCACCACGCGCAGCGGCGGTCCCCCGTCGCGGGGCCCCGGCAGCCCGCCGGTGCCGGGCGGTTCACCTTCACCGGGCGGTTCGCCGGTGCCGAACAGGCCGCGCACCAGCTCACCGACCGGCGCCAGCGAGCCGCGGCCGTGCGGCGCGATCGCCGAGACCATGGTCAGCAGCGGGTACTCGCGCGGGTGCCGGACGGCGTCGCGCAGCAGACTGGGCGAGCCGATGCCAGCCCGGGGGCGCGGCGGCAGCGCGCCCCCGACGGCGGTGTCGTAGTCGAAGCCCACCCCGGCCAGCGGCCCCTCGGTGACCGGCAGGCCGCGCTGGTGATCGCGCAGCTGCTCGGGGCGGACGCCGCCGGCCAGCATCGCGGCGAGGATC
>NZ_JAHSQD010000318.1 GCF_020103755.1 Streptomyces sp. LS1784 | reverse complement strand
GGCCCGGGAGATGTCCGGGCCGGGGCCGGACCGGCTGCCGCGGGGCCGCGGTCGGCCCCGCGCCGGCGGTTGCGGTGGTCCGGCCGCTGGTGCCAGGCGCCTACCGCCGGTGCCAGGCGGCGAGGAGCTCGGCCTCCTGGGCGGGGCTGAGGGTGTCCGGCACATGCTCGAACGGCTGGATGTCGCGGGCGGTTTCGGCCACCGGGCGCAGGGCGAGGCCGGTGGCGAGGGCACGCGCCGGATCGGCGGTGCTGGTGGCGCGGGTCTCCGGGATCGCCGGCCAGAGCGGGAGCGCCCGCTGCGTGACGCCGGCGGTGTGGAGGAACTCCTCGGACACCCAGGTGAGGGTGGTGCCGGGCGGGGCGACCGCCGAGGCGATGGCGTCGAGCAGGTCGCCCATGCCGAACGGCGGGGCAGTGGCGGCGTGGTGGGCGCCGGAGGCGCCCCGCTCCAGCAGGGCGACCATCCAGGCGGCGAGGTCGCGGGCGTCGACCACCTGGACCGGTGCGTCCGGCCGGCCGGGGGCGAGCACCTCGCCGCCCCGGGCGAGGCGCTCCACCCAGTAGTCGAAGCGGTGGGTGTAGTCCCGGGGGCCGATCACGTACGTCGGGCGGACCAGCAGCGTCTCCGGGCCGAAGGCCTGCCGGGCGGCGCGCTCGCACTGGACCTTGAGGACGCCGTAGCTCTCGGCGGTGACCTCCTCGGCCTCCGGGCCGTCGGCGGGCAGCAGCGGGGAGTCCTCGGCGTAGCCCGGGGCGGCCGGGACGTCGTACACCGAGAGCGAGGAGACCAGCAGGTAGCGCCCGGCCGCGCCGGGGTCGAGGGCGGCCGCCAACTCCCGGACCTGGCGCGGGAAGTAGGCACACAGGTCGACGGTGGCGTCCCAGCTGCGGCCGCGCAGCACGGACAGGTCGGCGTCGCGGTCGGCGATCAGGTGGGTGGCGTCCGGGAGCAGCCCGGGGCCGGTCCGGCCCCGGTGCAGCACCGTGACCTCGTGGCCGGCGGCCAGAGCCGCCTCGGCGAAGTGGAAACCGATGAAGCGGGTGCCGCCGATGACCAGAATGCGCATCCGAACATCGTGCCAGCCCGCCCCGCGGCGGCGCCAATCGGTGCGTGGTTGTTGCCCGAGTTGTGGGTGGGGCGGGTGAGTCGGGGGCCGGTATGGAGGGTTCCGGGGGGAAGTGTGTTCGACGGTCAACGGCGTGAGGCGGCTGTCGCCGACGGTGGCGGGCCGTGGTCGGCCGGTTTTCGCTGGTCAGTCGCGCGCGGGCGGGGCGGGCAGTGCGACCGTGACGGCCTCGTAACGCCTGATGCCGGGTCAAAGTTCCTGGTTTCCCGGCGAACTTGTGTGAAGTCCCTTTAAGCTCCCGTTAACGATGGCGGCTTTCCGCCACTCGCGAACTCGCTTACGAGAGCGGGCGGGCGGAAGACCCGAACTGGACAATGAGAGCAGGGATGACGACGACAAGTGAACGTACCGCCGGTGCCGCGCGCGGCCCGGGCGGGGGGCGGACGGGTCCACCCGGCCGCCGTGCCGCGGGCCTTCGCACCGCGGGCGGCGCGGTGACGCTGGCCTTGCTGGCCGGTTCCTGGTCCCTGGCGGCGGCCCCACCGGCCTTCCCCCAGACCGGGGACGGCACGGTGGCGGTCCACGTGATCCGGGCCGTGGACACCGACGGTGTCTGGACGCCGGGGCTGGAATCGGGCATGGCGGGCGTGAAGGTGACGCTCACCGACGCCGCCGGGGTCTCGATCGAGGGCACCACGGCGGCGGACGGCACCGTGACGCTGGCGCCGGCCGCGAGCAAGCTGACCGGCGGCAAGTACCGGGTCCAGGTGGTGAACCCGAAGCCGGGCGTGCTCTACCCGGCCTTCGCCTCCCGCGAGGGTCTGAGCGGCGGGCCGAACAAGCTGAGCTCCAACGAGGAGTTCGTCGACCTCTCCGGCGGCAAGAAGGTGGAGATCACCACGGGGCTCTGGAGCCCGGGTGACTACTGCCAGAAGAACGCGCCGCTGGTGTCGACCTGTCAGAACCCGCCCGCGGACGGGGACGCCCAGCACACGCTGGTGTCCTTCCCGTACGAATCCCGCGGAACGGCCGGCACCGGCTTCACCCTGACCGACGTGGCCACAGCCGGGCAGACCGGCAACCTCTACGGCATCGCCTGGAACAAGGCCGACCGGAGGGTGTTCTCCTCGGCCCAGGCCAAGCGGACCACCAAGTACGGTGACGGCGGCCCCGGCGGGATCTACGTCACCGATTGGGACAAGAAGAAGACCACGCTGTTCGCCACCGTCCCGAACGCGGGCACCACCCCGCACACCGGGGGCAACGACGACGGCTTCCTGGCCGCGGTGGGCAAGGAGAGCCTCGGCGGCATCAAGATCACCGACGACGGCAAGGACCTCTTCGTCGTCAACCTGAACGACCGCAAGCTGTACCGCTACGACGCCACCGCGGCGACGGCGGCCGAGCCCAAGGCCGCCTACGCCATCCCGGACCCGGGCTGCCCGGCATCGGGGGACTGGCGTCCGTACGGCCTCGGCATCCAGGACGGCACCGGCTTCCTCGGTGGCGTCTGCTCGGGCGAGTCCACCGGCAAGGCCTCGGACCTGCGGGCCGTGGTGCTGCCGTTCGACCTGTCCACCGGCGCGTTCAAGTCGGCGGTGCTGAACCAGCCGCTGGACTACCCGCGCGGCACCACGGTCGGCGGGCCGTGCCCCGGCACAGGCTGGTTCCCGTGGCAGGACACCTTCCCGACCAGCCAGAAGGGCCAGGCCTGCGGGGACAACTACCTGGCCAACCCCGAGCCGGCGGTGGCCGAGATCGCCTTCGAGACCGACGGCTCGATGCTGCTCGCCTTCCGGGACCGCTTCGGCGACCAGTCGGCGGCCGCCCCGACGGGCGCGGCGATGACCAAGGTCCTGCCCGGCGGTGACCTCCTCAAGGCCTGCCTGGCGAACGGCACGTACGTGCTGGACACCAACCTGGGCTGCGGGTCCACGGCCAAGGGCCAGCGGTTCTTCGACAACGCCCGGATCGGCCACAACAACCCCGCCAACGCCGGGATGGCGTTCTCGAAGGTCGAGGACTCCATCGTGGTCTCGGGCTACGACAGCGACAGCCGGGCCTACGGCTATGGCAGCGCCTTCCAGAAGCGCGACGGCAAGGCGGACGGCGGCGTGCGGCTCAACACGGGCTCCGCCATCCCGCCGTTCGGCAAGGGCGCCGCGATGGGCGACCTGGAGGTCCTCTGCGACCAGGCGCCGCTCCAGATCGGCAACCGGGTCTGGTACGACCCCGAGCGCAGCGGCCTCCAACTGCCGGGCCAGAAGCCGGTACCGGGCGCCACCGTGCACCTGTACGACGAGGCGGGCAAGCTCGTCGGCACCACCAAGACGACCGAGCGCGGCGAGTACTACTTCGACAACAGCAACGTCGAGGGCGGCCTCAAGCCGAGGACCAAGTACACGATCAAGCTGGACAACCCCGCCGACTACGCCAAGGACGGCCCCCTCTTCCAGTGGGTGCCGACCGACCACGACGTCGGTGACAACCACTTCATCGACTCCAAGGGCATCGTTCCGAAGGGCGGCAAGTTCCCGGAGCGGGCACTGACCACCGGCGGCCCCGGCGAGAACGACCACACCTACGACTTCGGTTTCCGCCTTCAGGAGGGTGCGCTGCGCCTGGTCAAGCACGACCAGGACGGCAAGCCGCTGGCGGGCGCCAAGTTCCAGCTGTGGCACGAGACCAACGGGACCGACGGGCTCCAGCCGACCGGCGACAAGCCCGACACCAAGGTCGGTGAGCCCTGCACGACCGGCGCCGACGGCATCTGCCAGGGCACCGGGGTGCCCGGGACGTACTACTGGCAGGAGCTGAGCCCGCCGGCCGGCTACGAGGCACCGGAGGTCACCGTCTTCGGTCCGCTGAAGCTGACCTCGGCGAACCTCGACGCCGGTGTGGAGGTGACGGCCGTCAACAAGCTGATCCCGACGCCGACGCCCACCCCGACTCCGACCGAGACGCCGACCCCGGCGCCGACGTCGGAGGCTCCGGTGCCGCCGGCCCCCGCCCCGCAGCCTCCCGCACCCGGGCAACTGCCCCACACCGGTGCGAGTGAGGGGATGCCGATCGCATTGACCAGTGCGGCGGCGCTGATCGTCCTCGGCACCGCCATGGTGCTGGTGGTCCGCAGGCGCAAGGCCGCCCAGCGCGGCTAGCGTTCGCAGTGGGTGGGCCCGGTGCGGGGAGACCGGCACCGGGCCCGAATCGGGCGGGTTCGTGGGACCGTTGGGTCCTCCGGACCCGCCCGACTGTCGTGTCCGATCGAGGAAAGGGAGCGGCTGCATGCCCCGCAAGACGAAGGCCGAGGCCCGCGCGCCCCGCCGGGCCCGGGCCGGCTGGCTCAAGGCCCTGATCGCGATCGTGGTGTGCGGCGCCGCGGCGGGCGGCGTGGCCGTCTACCGGACGGTCTCCGAGGAGGCCGCCGAACGCCCGGTGACCACCGACGAGGCGGGCCGGCTCGCGCTGTCCCGCCTGAACCTCTACCAGGCGAGCCCGGTGGCGGTGACGCTCACGGCCGACGAGGGCGGGGGCGTCACCATCCGGGTCGACGGGATCGTCGACTACCGCAACCACCGGGGCGTGGGCCGCTACCGGACCACCGGTGCGAGCGGACCGCTGGACCACGGCCTGATCGTCTGGGACACCGGCGGCCTCGGACTGGCCCCCGACCCGGCCGGCACCGCCACCGATGTCCCGGCCTGGCAGCAGGCCGAGCACATCCCGCGCCAGGGCTGGTCGCCGCGGACCTACACCGCGGACCCGCTGGACGCCGGGCTGAACCTGCTGGTCCAGCTCGGTGCCGACCGTCCCGACAACCCGCTGCTGCTCGCCCAGTCCGGGGCCCGCTGGCTGGGCCAGGAGCGGATCGACGGCCGGGGCTACGACCGCTTCGCCGGTCCGCGCGCCCAGGGCGCCGCGCCCGACGGTGCCCGCTCGCCGCTGACCTACTGGGTCGACGGCGACGGCGGGCTGCGCCGGGTGACGATGCGGATGCCGGGGCTGGGCACCCCGGCCACCGTCGACTTCACCGGGCGGCAGGCGGACGCCAAGCTGCCCGAGGCCCCGTGGCTCACCGGCTGACCCGGCACCGCCGGAAGGCCGCGGGACAGGGCGGTCAGCCGTACAAAAATCGTTGGTGAGGCAGCAATAGCTTCATCATCTTCCGTTCACCCGGACTCGGCTGCCAGCATCGGCGCACCGTCACCGCCCGAGGGAGTAGCCGATGAACCGCCCCCGTTCCCTGCGCTGTCTGGCCGCACTGTCCCTGGTCGTCCTGGCCGCCACCGCCTGCGGGCGCTCCGACCAGGGCGGCTCCCCGGCCGCCGGCGCGGCGCAGGCCGCGCAGAACTCCGGGAAGAGCGCCGCCGAGCTGCTCCCGGCGAAGAACAAGCAGAGCGGCGTGCTCAGAGTGGCCACCTCCGTCGGCTACCCGCCGATGGAGATGTACAAGACCGGGACCACCGAGCTGACCGGGGTCGACCCGGACCTCGCCGCCGCCGTCGCCGGGAAGCTCGGCCTGAAGCTGGAGCTCGCCAACTCCTCCTTCGACGGCCTGATCCCCGGCCTCCAGGCCGGCCGCTACGACCTGGTGATGTCCTCCATGACGGACAGCGCGCAGCGCCGCCAGGCTGTCGACTTCGTGGACTACTTCCGCACCGGCGGCGTGATCATGACGAAGAAGGGCAACCCCGAGGGCATCAAGTCCATCGAGGACCTCTGCGGCAAGAAGGTGGTCCTCGCCAAGGGCAGCTCCAACCTGGAGATCGGCGAGCAGCAGAACGCCAAGTGCGCCGCCAAGATGGCGATCTCGCAGAGCGAGGACGCCCCGACCGGGCTGCTCCAGCTGGACAGCGAGCGGGCCGTGGCCACGATCGTGGACTACCCGGTGGCGCAGATGTTCGTGCAGAGCAGCGGCTCCTACGAGGTGCTGCCGGAGCAGTACGGGACGGCGCCGTGGGGCATCGCGGTGGCGAAGAAGGACTCCGGGCTGCGCGACGCGGTGCAGAAGGCGCTCCAGGAGCTGATCGAGAGCGGCGAGTACCGCAAGGTGCTGGACACCTACCAGGTCGGCGGCAGCGCGGTGGAACGCGCCACCGTCAACGCGGCGCAGTGAGATCAGCGGCACCGACGAGATGAGCACCGACATGAGAGACCCCGCGATGCCCGCAGACCCCCCGATGTCCGCCCCGGCGCCCCGAGCGGCCGCCACGACGGGAGCCGCCGACGACCTGGCCTTCGAGGTGACCGGCCGGCCCCGCCCGGCGCGCTGGTTCGCCGTGCTGGCGGCCGCCTTCGTCGCCGTCTGGCTCGCCTGGACCGTCATCGTCAACCCGAACCTGCACTGGGACATCGTCGCCAGGTACCAGTTCGACGGCGTGATCCTGGAAGGGCTCTGGGTGACGGTCCAACTCACCCTGATCTCCCAGGTGGTGGGCATCGTCATCGGCGTGGTGGTCGCGGTGATGCAGCTGTCCGACAGCCCGGTGCTGCGGACCACCGCCGGCGCGTACACCTGGTTCTTCCGCGGCACCCCGCTGCTGGTCCAGCTGATCTTCTGGTTCAACCTGGCGCTGCTCTTCCCGGAGATCAGCATCGGCATCCCGTTCGACGGGCCCAAGCTGGTCAGCTGGCAGTCCAACACCCTGATCACCGGCTTCGTGGCGGCGCTGCTCGGCCTGTCGATCAACGAGGGCGCCTACATGTCCGAGATCGTCCGGGCCGGCATCCAGAGCGTCGACCCCGGGCAGCGCGAGGCCGGTGCCTCGCTGGGCATGTCCAACCGGCAGATCCTCACCCGGGTGGTGCTGCCGCAGGCGATGCGGGTGATCATCCCGCCGTTCGGCAACCAGTTCATCTCGATGCTGAAGACCACCTCGCTGGTCTCCGTCATCGCCGGCGCCGACCTGATGACCGTCTCGCAGCACCTCTACCTCGCCAACTTCGAGGTGATAGCGCTGCTGATCGTCGCGTCCATCTGGTACCTGGTGCTCACCACCATCGCGAGCGTCGCCCAGCACGCGGTGGAGCGGAGGTTCAACCCGGCCGGCGCCCCGCCGGCGCTGCACCGCCGGGTGCTGGCCAACCTGAGGCCCGGGCGCGGCGGAGCGCAGAAGCGGACGACGAAGAAGGGGGAGGGCGCATGAGGACGATCGACCTGGACAAGCCGGGCGGGCCGGCCACCGAGGTGGTCCTGTCGGCGCGGAAGGTGCGCAAGCGTTTCGGGGACCTGGAGGTGCTGCGCGGTATCGACCTGGAGGTGCGGGCGGGGGAGGTGCTCTGTGTGATCGGGCCCTCCGGCTCCGGCAAGTCCACGCTGCTGCGCTGCTTCAACCACCTGGAGAAGATCGACGCCGGGCGGATCGAGGTGGACGGCGAACTGGTGGGCTACGAGCCGCACGGCGCCTCCGGGAGCAGGCTGCGCGAGCGCCGGCCGCGCGACATCCGCCACCAGCGCGAGCGGATCGGCATGGTCTTCCAGCGCTTCCACCTCTTCCCGCACCGCACCGCGCTCCAGAACGTGATGGAGGGCCCGATCGCGGTCAAGCGCCGCCCGCGCGAGGAGGCCGAGCGCCGGGCCCGCGACCTGCTCGCCCGGGTCGGCCTGGCCGACCGCGCCGACCACTACCCGGGCCAGCTCTCCGGCGGTCAGCAGCAGCGGGTGGCGATCGCCCGGGCCCTGGCCATGGAGCCGACCATGATGCTCTTCGACGAGCCCACCTCCGCGCTCGACCCCGAGCTGGTCGGCGAGGTGCTCGGCGTGATGCGCGACCTCGCCCGCAGCGGCATGACGATGATCGTCGTCACCCACGAGATGGGCTTCGCCCGCGAGGTCGCCGACCGGGTCGTCTTCATGGACCAGGGCGCCGTCGTGGAGGCCGGCAGCCCGGCCGAGGTGTTCACCGCCCCGCGGCACGACCGCACCCGGGCCTTCCTCTCGACGGTGCTCTGATGGGAGCGATGGGACTGATGGGAGCGGACGTGACCACGACCCCGGCCGACCTGCTGCTGCGCGGCGCCACCCTGGTGGACGGCACCGGGGCGCCCGCCCGCCCGGCCGACCTCGCCGTCGCGGCCGGCCGGGTCACCGTACTGCCGCCGGGCACCACCGTGGCCGCGACCGAGACGCTGGACGTCACCGGACGGGTCGTCACCCCCGGTTTCGTCGACGTCCACACCCACTCGGACGCGCTCGCCGCCCCGTTCGGCGGCGGCACCCACACCGACGGCGACGCCCTGGACGAACTGCGGCTCGCCCCGCTGCTCCAGGGCGTCACCACGGAGATCAGCGGCAACTGCGGGATCAGCCTGTTCCCCGCGCTGCCCGAGCGGCTGCCCGAACTGGCCGAGCACCTGCGGGTCTCCTTCGGCCTCGGGCCGGTGCTGCCCGCCGAGGACTTCGACGCCTTCGCCGCCGGCCAGCGGCCCGAACTGCGCCGCAACCACATCACCTCGCTGGTCGGCCACGGCACGCTGCGCGCCGGGGTGATGGGCTTCGAGGACCGCCCGCCCACCCCCGAGGAGCTGGCCGCCATGTGCGAACTGCTCGACCGGGCGCTGGCCCAGGGCGCGGCCGGGCTCTCCACCGGCCTGATCTACCCGCCGGGCGTCTACGCGGACACCGAGGAGATCGTGGCCCTGGCGACGGTCGCCGCGCGGCACGGCAAGCCGTACGTGACGCACCTGCGTGACGAGATGTCCCAGGTGGAGAAGGCCCTGGAGGAGGCGCTGGAGATCGCGGTGCGCTCCGGTGCCCCGCTCCAGGTCTCCCACCACAAGACCGCCGGCCGGCACGCCTGGGGCGCCACCCTGCGCACCCTGCCGCGACTGGAACAGGCCCGCGCCGAGGGCGTGGACGTGCTCTGCGACGTCTACCCGTACACCGCCGGCAGCACCGTGCTGCACGCGATGCTGCCACCGTGGACCAGCGAGGGCGGGGTGGCCGCCCTGCTGGAGCGGCTGCGCAGCAAGGAGGCGCGGGACCGGATCCGGGCGGACATCGCGAACGGCGTCGAGGGCTGGGAGAACACCGTCGGCAACGGCGGCTGGGACCTGATCTCGGTGGCCGCCGCCCCGGCCCGCCGCGCCGCCGAGGGCCGCCGGATCGCCGACCTGGCCGCCGAGCGCGGCACCGACCCGGTGGACTACGTCTGCGACCTGCTGCTGGAGGCCCAGGGCGAGGTGACCATCATCAGCCACTCGATGCGCGAGGACGACGTCCGCCGGGTGCTGGCCAGCCCGCTGTCGATGATCGGCTCGGACGGCGTGCCCAAACCCGGCCGCCCGCACCCCCGCTGGGCGGGCAGCTTCGCCCGGGTGCTCGGCCACTACGGGCGCGAGCACGGGCTGCTGCCGCTGGAGCTCGCGGTGCACAAGATGACCGGCCTGCCCGCCGCGCGGTTCGGGCTGACCGGGCGCGGCGTGGTCCGGGACGGCGCCGTCGCGGACCTCGTGGTACTGGACCCGGCGGCCGTCCTGGACGGC
>NZ_JAHSQD010000317.1 GCF_020103755.1 Streptomyces sp. LS1784 | reverse complement strand
GGCCGCCCCGGGCGGCATGCCGGCCCGGCTGGCCGAGCTGGGCCTGCCGCGCGGGCGCTGAGCCCGTACGGACCCCGGAAACGCGACCGGTCCGCACACCCCCGAAGGGCGTACGGACCGGTCCGAGGGGCGAGGCCCGCCCCAGGGGGCGGCGTCAGTCCTTGATCTCGCAGAGCGCGGCGCCGCTGCTGACGCTCGCGCCCACCTCGGCCTTGAGGCCGGAGACGGTGCCCGCCTTGTGGGCGTTCAGCGGCTGCTCCATCTTCATCGCCTCCAGGACCACGATCAGCTCGCCCTCGGCGACGACCTGGCCCTCCTCCACGGCGACCTTGACGATGGTGCCCTGCATCGGCGAGGCCAGGGTGTCACCGCTGACGGCCGAGCCGGCCTTCTTGGCGCCCACCCGGCGCTTGGCCTTGGCGGCACCCGTCGCACCGGCCGCCGGGGCCGTCGAGACGCCCAGCGAGGACGGCAGCGAGACCTCGATCCGCTTGCCGCCGACCTCGACCACCACGGTCTCCCGGGTCTCGGCCTCCTCGCCGTCACCGGCCGCGCCGGCGAACGGCGGGATGGTGTTGTCGAACTCGGTCTCGATCCACCGGGTGAAGACCTCGAACGGCTCGTCGCTGCCGTGCACCTCGGGCGCGAACGCCGGGTCGGTGACGACCGCCTGGTGGAACGGGATGGCGGTGGCCATACCCTCCACCTTGAACTCGTTCAGTGCACGGCGGGCCCGCTCCAGGGCCTGCTTGCGGTCGCGGCCGGTGACGACCAGCTTGGCCAGCAGCGAGTCCCAGGCCGGGCCGATGACCGAGCCGGTCTCCACGCCGGAGTCCAGGCGCACGCCCGGGCCGGACGGCGGGGCGAACAGCGTCACGGTGCCGGGCGCGGGCAGGAAGTTGCGGCCCGGGTCCTCGCCGTTGATGCGGAACTCGAAGGAGTGGCCGCGCACCTCGGGGTCGCCGTAGCCGAGCTCCTCGCCGTCGGCGATCCGGAACATCTCGCGGACCAGGTCGAGGCCGGTGACCTCCTCGGTGACCGGGTGCTCCACCTGGAGACGGGTGTTGACCTCCAGGAAGGAGATCGTGCCGTCCAGCGCGACCAGGAACTCGCAGGTCCCGGCGCCCTCGTAGCCGGCCTCCTTCAGGATGGCCTTGGACGCCCGGTACAGCTCGGCGTTCTGCTCGGCGGTCAGGAACGGCGCGGGCGCCTCCTCGACGAGCTTCTGGTGGCGGCGCTGGAGCGAGCAGTCACGGGTGGAGACGACCACCACGTTGCCGTGCTTGTCGGCCAGGCACTGGGTCTCCACGTGCCGCGGGTTGTCCAGGTAGCGCTCGACGAAGCACTCGCCGCGGCCGAAGGCGGCGACGGCCTCGCGCACCGCGGACTCGTACAGCTCGGGGATCTCCTCCAGCGTGCGGGCGACCTTGAGGCCGCGGCCGCCACCGCCGAAGGCCGCCTTGATGGCGACCGGCAGGCCGTGCTCCTGGGCGAACGTGACGACCTCGTCGGCACCCGAGACCGGGTCCGGGGTGCCGGCCACCAGCGGGGCACCGGCCCGCTGGGCGACGTGCCGGGCGGTCACCTTGTCGCCGAGGTCGCGGATGGCCTGCGGCGGCGGGCCGATCCAGATCAGACCCGCGTCGAGGACGGCCTGGGCGAAGTCGGCGTTCTCCGACAGGAACCCGTAGCCGGGGTGGACGGCGTCGGCGCCGGAGTCGGCGGCCGCCTTGAGGACCTTGGTGATGTCCAGGTAGCTGGTAGCGGGGGTGTCACCGCCCAGCGCGTAAGCCTCGTCGGCCGCGCGGACGTGCAGCGCATCCCGGTCCGGCTCGGCGTAGACGGCGACGCTGGCGATACCGGCGTCCGAGCAGGCCCGGGCGACGCGGACGGCGATTTCCCCGCGGTTGGCGATGAGCACCTTGCGCACTGTGGCTCCCTTCTTGAACCTCGTTGAGTTTATGGATTCCCGGGCAGTACCGGCGAGTAGCCCCCGGTTGTGAACTATCCCACACGCTCGGTGATGACTTTCGCGGCCCGCCGGGCGGCTCCCCGGACGACGCCGCAGGTCGGTGCCGGTCCGCCCGGATCGGGAGGGGCCACGGCGGGTGACCGGCCGGCGGCGTGGCGGGAGGTGGCATGGGCCACAGTGTCGCGCGGACCGCTCAAACGGCGCCGGAGCGGGCACCGGGCCGCCGCAGCGCGTCGGCCGTCACGTCGGCCGCCACCTCGACCATGTCCGGCCCGTACGCCTCCGGGTTGACCACCCGCAGGACGAGCGCGAAGGTGCCGTCCTGCCCGTACTTCCGGGCGAGATCGCGGTGGTGCGCGACCAGGTAGCGCACCCCGGCCTGGTTGGCGGTGCCGGTCTGACCGGAGACCAGGAACACCGGGCGGCCGCCGTCCGGGGTGGCGATCCGGGCCAGCAGGGTGTGCGCCTGGTCGTGGTCGGCGGTGTAGTCGCGCTCGCCCACCACGATCACGTTGCTGCCCGGGTCCGGTCCCGAGGTGACGAGCACGCCCGGCAGGCCCCAGGCCAGGTGCGCGGCCATCCGCTCGTTGCTGACCGGACCGCCCAGGCACAGCTCGGCCTTGGCGCCCAGACCGCGGTGCGCGGCGTCGTGGGCGACCAGTTCGGGCCGCGCCCCGCACTCCTCGACCAGCCCGGCCAGCCACATCAGCGCGTAGGCGTCGCGCCGGGTCACGGTGTGCGCGTGCGAGCCCGTTCCGATGCTGCGCGGCACCACGATCAGGCACTCGCTGCCGTTCGGCAGCCCGAAGAACGCCCGCACCCGCTCGACCTTGCGGCGCCGCCGCAGCATCTGGGCCAGCCAGCCGAGGCCTGCGCTGATCGCGCTGGCCACCAGGCCCAGCACCACGTTGAGCACGCTGTCGGTCATCTGCCGCGTCCCCTCCCCGTTCGAACGCCGGTCAGCTTAGGGGCACGGCTGCGGGGCGCGGCAGGTCAGTCGGTCCACAGATCCGTGATGCGCAGGTCCAGGTCGGCGAGCAGTCGGCGCAGCAGCGGCAGGGAGAGGCCGATGACGTTGCCCGGGTCGCCGTCGATGCCGTCGACGAACGGCGCCGAGCGGCCGTCCAGGGTGAACGCCCCGGCCACGTGCAGCGGTTCGCCGGAGGCGACGTACGCGGCGATCTCCGCGTCGTCCGGGGTGCCGAAGCGGACGGTGGTGGAGGCGGTGGCCGAGGACTGCCGGCCGGTCGTGGTGTCGATCACGCAGTGGCCGGTGCGCAGCACGCCGGCGCGCCCGCGCATCGACTGCCAGCGGGCCAGCGCCTCGGCGGCGTCGGCGGGCTTGCCGAGGGCCTGGCCGTCCAGCTCCAGGACGGAGTCGCAGCCGATCACCAGCTCGCCGTCGGCGAGTTCGGCGGCGACGGCCTTCGCCTTGGCCTCGGCCAGCACGAGCGCGAGCTCGGCGGGGGTGGCGGCGGTGATCGCGTCCTCGTCGACGCCGCTGACCACCACGCGCGGGTCGAGCCCCGCCTGGCGCAGCAGCCCGAGGCGGGCGGGGGAGGCGGAGGCGAGGACGAGGGCGCGCTGGTCGGTCATGCCCACCAGCGTAGGGGGTGCAGGTGTCCGCCGTTCGGGTGAACGGGTCAGGTGAACGAGCGGGCGAGCATCATCAGCACGGCGCCGACCAGCACCAGGGCGGCGAGCACCTTGCCGGCCCGCTGCATCCGCTCCTGCATCCGACGGGCCTCGGGCGAGGGCTCGTCGCGGGGGTCTGACCAGAGCACCCGTCCAGAGTGCGCCGGGAGGGGGTGCGGGCGCCTGAGTATCCGTACTCAGGTTTCGGGCAAAGCGGGCGGAGAAAGCCGCGTGGAGCGGGACGCCGGCGGGCCGACCTCCCGCTCCACGCAGGGGACTTCAGTGCGCCCAGCCCGAGGTCCGCCAGGCGTTCACGCCCGGGTGGACGGCGGGGCGGAGCAGGCGGGCGCGGTCGTTCCAGGGGGAGGCCGGGCCGACACCGGCCAGACGCGCCGCCTCGGCGGCGGCCTGCGCGGCGGCGGCCCGGGCCTGGACCACCGCCAGGACGGTGGCCAGCTCCTCGGGGGTCGGCTGCCCGTGCAGCACGTGGATCGGGGACATGGCTGGTTCTCTCCCGACAGGGACGGGGCCTACAGGGGGATGTTGCCGTGCTTCTTCGGCGGCAGCACCTCGCGCTTGCCGCGCAGCGCCCGCAGGCCGCGGACGATGTGCCGGCGGGTCTCGCTCGGTGCGATCACCGCGTCCACGTAGCCGCGTTCGGCCGCCAGGTACGGGTTCAGCAGGGTGTCCTCGTACGAGGCGATCAGCTCGGCCCGCTTCTCGTCGACGGTGCCGGCCGCCTCGGCCTCGGCGATCTCCCGGCGGTGCAGGATGTTGACCGCGCCCTGCGCGCCCATCACGGCGATCTGCGCGGTCGGCCAGGCCAGGTTGAGGTCGGCGCCCAGGTGCTTGGAGCCCATGACGTCGTACGCGCCGCCGAAGGCCTTGCGGGTGATCACGGTGATCAGCGGGACGGTGGCCTCGGCGTAGGCGTAGATCAGCTTGGCGCCGCGCCGGATGATGCCGTCCCACTCCTGCTCGGTGCCGGGCAGGAAGCCGGGCACGTCCACGAAGGTCAGCACCGGGACGTTGAAGGAGTCGCAGGTGCGGATGAAGCGGGCGGCCTTCTCGCTGGCGTTGATGTCCAGGCAGCCGGCCAGGTCCATCGGCTGGCTGCCGACGATGCCGACGGACTGGCCCTCGACCCGGCCGAAGCCGGTGATGATGTTGCCCGCGTACAGCGGCTGGGTCTCCAGGAACTCGCCGTCGTCGACGATGTGCTCGATCACCTCGCGCATGTCGTACGGCTGGTTCGCCGAGTCCGGCACGATGGTGTCGAGTTCGAGGTCCTCCTCGGTGACCGTGAGGTCGGCCTGCTCGGGGTAGGACGGCGGGTCGCTCAGGTTGTTGGAGGGCAGGTACGAGAGCAGGCTCTTGACGTACTCGATCGCCTCCTTCTCGTCCGCGGCCAGGTAGTGCGCGTTGCCCGACTTGGTGTTGTGGGTGCGCGCGCCGCCCAGCTCCTCCATCGCGACGTCCTCGCCGGTGACGGTCTTGATCACGTCCGGGCCGGTGATGAACATGTGCGAGGTCCGGTCGGCCATCACCACGAAGTCGGTGATCGCGGGGGAGTACACCGCGCCGCCCGCGCAGGGGCCCATGATCAGCGAGATCTGCGGGATGACGCCGGAGGCGTGCACGTTGCGCCGGAAGATCTCGCCGTACAGGCCGAGCGAGACCACGCCCTCCTGGATCCGGGCGCCGCCGGAGTCGTTGATGCCGATGACCGGGCAGCCGGTCTTCAGCGCGAAGTCCATCACCTTGACGATCTTCTCGCCGAAGACCTCGCCGAGCGAGCCGCCGAAGACGGTGAAGTCCTGGGCGAACACGGCGACCTGGCGGCCGTCCACGGTGCCGTAGCCGGTCACCACGCCGTCGCCGTACGGCCGGTTCTTCTCCTGGCCGAAGTTGGTCGAGCGGTGCCGGGCGAACTCGTCGAACTCCACGAAGGAGTCCTCGTCCAGCAGTTCCACGACCCGCTCGCGGGCGGTCAGCTTGCCCTTGGCGTGCTGCTTCTCCACGGCCTTCGCGGAGCCGGAGTGCACCGCCTCGTCCAGCCTTCGCCGCAGGTCGGCGAGCTTGCCGGCGGTGGTGTGGGGGTCGTACGGCGCCTCGGTCATCCGGTGGCTCTCCCTGATCCATGGCCGCGACCTGTTCGAGTGCGCGCGGGGCCGGGTGGGTGGGCCCGCGCATGAGGGCAGGGCGGCGCTACGAACTACCGCTGGGTAGCGTAGCCAGCGCAGAGGGCGATGCGTCATGTCCTGGCGTTATGGCCATCGACACAGTTTTGTCGGCGGCCTTTCTGCGGGACGATGGGGCGGCCTGCACCCGGTACCCGATCTAGTGTTTTCCCATGACCGCACCCGAGACCCCCCGCCGCAGCGGACTGCGCGGCTTCGGCCACGCCGGACCGTCGCCCTGGACCGACCTGGACCGTCCGCCGCTGGACGAGGAGGCGCTGCGCCACGACCTGCTCGTCCCGGGCGGGCTGTGGACCTCCCTGGACGTCGTCGCCGAGACCGGCTCCACCAACAGCGACCTCGCGGCCCGGGCCGCGGCGGGTGCCGGGCAGGGCACGGTGCTGGTGGCCGAGGCGCAGAGCGCCGCCCGCGGCCGGCTGGACCGGCAGTGGACCGCCCCGCCCCGCTCCGGGCTGTTCCTGTCCGTCCTGCTGCGCCCCGAGGAGGTGCCGGTCGAGCGGTACGGCTGGCTGCCGATCCTGGTCGGGGTGGCCGCGGCCAGCACGCTCGGCCGGGTCGCCGGGGTCGAGGTGGGGCTGAAGTGGCCCAACGACCTCCAGACGGAGATCGACGGCGCGGAGCGCAAGCTCGGCGGCATCCTCACCGAGCTGGCCGGCGGCGCGGTGGTGGTCGGCATGGGCCTCAACGTCTCGCTGCGCGCGGAGGAGCTGCCCGTCCCCACCGCCGCCTCGCTCGCGCTGGCCGGCGCCTCGACCACCGACCGGGGCACCCTGCTGCGCGCCCTGCTGCGCGAGTTCGCGGTGCTGTACCGGGAGTGGACGGCCGCCGCGGGCGACCCGCACGCCAGCGACCTGATGCGCGCCTACGTGGACCGCTGCACCACGCTCGGCCGCCAGGTGAAGGTGCACCTGCCGGGCGACCGCGAGCTGGCCGGCGAGGCGGTGGCGGTGGACGGCGATGGGCGGCTGGTGGTCCGTACGCCCGACGGCGTACGCCGGGCGGTCGGTGCCGGGGACGTCGTCCACGTGCGCCCCGAGCCCCGCTGAACGGCAGTCTTCACCTCCCCTTGACCCGGGCTGATGCCCCGGATCCGACGATTCCGTGCGAACATTCCACCTGGCAGCGGTGTGAGGCGCGCCACTGCCCGCCCGGGTGGCGGACGGCGCGCCCGGACAGGTAGGACACGAGGCGAGTGCGGCGATCGCACGGGGACGGACCGGTGGCAGAGGACGGCAGCAGCGGCGCGACGGCGGGCAGCAACGACCCCACGGTCGCGCTCGAACTGGAACGCCTGATCCTGGACGCGCCGCGCCGCTACACCCCGTACCAGGCCGCGCGCGCCGCCGACGTCCCGATGGAGCTGGCCACCCGGTTCTGGCGGGCCATGGGCTTTCCCGACATCGGCCAGTCCCGGGCGCTCACCGACGGCGACGTGATCGCGCTGCGGCGCCTGGCCGGACTGGTCGAGTCCGGGCTGCTCAGCGAGTCGATGGCGATCCAGGTGGCCCGCTCCACCGGCCAGACCACGGCCCGGCTGGCCGGCTGGCAGATGGACACCTTCCTGGAGAACCTCACCCAGTCCGTCGAGCCCGGGCTGACCCGCGCCGACGTCGCGTACCCGCTGGTCGAGCTGCTGCTGCCGGAGCTGGAGCAGTTCCTGGTGTACGTCTGGCGGCGCCAGCTGGCGGCCGTCACCGGCCGGGTGGTGCAGGCCGCCGAGGACAACGAGATCACCAGCGGGCGGCTCGCCGTCGGCTTCGCCGACCTGGTCGGTTTCACCCGGCTGTCCCGGCGGCTGGAGGAGGAGGAGCTCGGCGAGCTGGTCGAGACCTTCGAGAACACCTGCTCGGACCTGATCGCCGGCCAGGGCGGCCGGGTGATCAAGACGCTCGGCGACGAGATCCTCTACGTCTCCGAGGACCCGGCGACCGCCGCCGAGATCGCGCTGAGCCTGATCGAGGCGCTGGCCGGGGACGACACCATCCCGCCGCTGCGGGTCGGCATGGCCTTCGGCACGGTCACCTCACGGATGGGCGACGTCTTCGGCACCACCGTCAACCTGGCCAGCCGGCTCACCTCGATCGCGCCCAAGGACGCGGTGCTGATCGACGGCGAGTTCGCCGCCGCGCTGGAGCAGAACGGCAGCGTCGCCCCGGCCGACTCGGAGGGGCCGGGCCTGGCCGAGGCGCTGTCGGTCGCGGCCGGGATGCCCGCCTCCGGGCTGCCGATGCCCGGCCCGGAGGCCGGGGCCAGGTTCCACCTGCAGCCGATGTGGCGGCGGCCGGTGCGGGGGCTCGGCCTGGTCGAGCCGTGGCTGCTCACCCGGCGGCTGACGGCCGAGTAGCGGCGGGCACGCCGGGAGGACACGCCGTGGAGGAAGACCGCGTGCGGTGGGGGTGCGGGGCGCGCTTGCGCACGGCGAGTACGACCTTCCGGGTGCCGAACGGTTGAAACCCGTACGGTCTGCTGTGGGTCCATCCGGGCAAACGGGGCATAACCGAATGAAACCGCCATAGTCTTGGTGCAAGCGGCCGGTCGGGTGCGGCCGGCCGACGGGGGTCTGGCAGGACCGAGCACGGGAGCGAGGCGAGCCGGTGAGCAGTGAGGCGATCATGACGGACCGCGACTGCGACTGCGGCGGCCGGCGGCATCCCGACCCGCTGCCCGACCTGAGACTGCAGTCCGTGGTCGAGCTGGCCCAGGACATGGCCGCCGCGATCACCCCGCTGGAGGCCGTCCGGGCCGCCGCCGCCCGGGCCACCGAGGCGCTCGGCGCCACCATGGCCGCCGTCTCGGTCTGGGAGCGCGAGTCCGGTCGGCTGCGGGTCCTGGTCAACCACGGCGAACTCGCCCCGGGTGAGGAGGAGCTCCCCGAGGACGAGTCGTACCCGGTCGCCGACTTCCCCGAGATCGTCACGTACCTGGAGGAGCGCTGGAGCACCGGGCGGCTGCCGCGTGCCTGGCTGCAGAGCGCCGAGAACAGCGAGCCGCACGCCGGGCACGTACACCCGACCGCCGGCGCGTACTGCCAGGAGCGCGCTGCGGCGCTGCGCCGGCGCGGGCGGGCCTGCTGCGTGGTCGCGCCGATCGTGCTGCACGGCCAGGCCTGGGGCGAGCTGTACCTCGCCCGGTCGGCCGGGATGCCCGAGTTCACCGAGGCCGACGCCGACTACGCGACCCTGCTCGCCGCCCAGGTCTCGGCCGGGCTCGCGCAGACCGAGCGCCTCGCCGACCTGCGCAAGCTCGCCTTCTCCGACCCACTCACCGGCCTGGCCAACCGGCGCGCCGTCGACGCCCGGCTGGAGAGCTCGCTGGAGGCCCACAACCGGGACGACACCGTGGTCTCGCTGGTGGTCTGCGACGTCAACGGGCTGAAGCGGGTCAACGACCAGCTCGGCCACGAGATGGGCGACCGGCTGCTGGAGCGCTTCGCCCACCAGCTCTCGCTGGCCGCCGCCAAGCTCCCCGGCAGCCTCGCCGCCCGGCTCGGCGGCGACGAGTTCTGCCTGCTGGTGGAGGGCCAGAAGGCCGACGAGGTGGTCGCCGTCGCCGAGGAGCTGTGTGCCCGGGCCCTCGCGCTCTCCGAGGGCGAGGGCGTGGCCTGCGGCGTCGCCTCCACCGGGGACTCGATCGGGCCGGTCACCACCCCCGACCGGTTGTTCCGGCTCGCCGACGCCGCCCAGTACCGGGCCAAGGCGGCCCGGGCGGCCCACCCCGTGGTCGCCGGGCGCAGCCACGGCCCCGGCTTCTCGCCCGACCCCACGGTGCTGCTCGCCGACGCCGCCGACCCGCACCACCGGGCGGACGG
>NZ_JAHSQD010000316.1 GCF_020103755.1 Streptomyces sp. LS1784 | reverse complement strand
CGGCGCACTGGTCCGGGCCCTGGCCGTGCTGGGCGGGCGGCCCGTGGTGGTCGTCGGCCAGCAGCGGCAGGCCCCCGAGCACGAGCGTCCCTTCACCGCCGCCGACCTGCGGGCCGTACGGCGCACCGCGCGCCTGGCCGAGCAGCTCGGGCTGCCGCTGGTCACCGTGGTGGACACGGCCGGCGCCGAGCTCTCCGCCCAGGCCGAGCTGGACGGCATCGCGGTGGAGATCGCGCACTGCCTGACCACCCTGCTCGCGCTGCGCACGCCCGTCCTGGCCGTGCTGCTCGGCCAGGGCTCGGGCGGCGGGGCGCTCGCGCTGCTCCCGGCGGACCGGGTGATCGCCGCCGAGCACGCCTGGCTGGCGCCGCTGCCGCCGGAGGGCGCCTCGGCGATCGTCCACCGGGACGGTGCGCACGCCGCCGAGCTGGCCCGTTCCCAGGGAATCGGGGCGCACCACCTGGCCGAGGTCGGGCTGGTCGACGAGGTGGTCCCGGAGCAGCCGGACGCCGCCGAGGAACCGGAGGCCTTCTGTACCCGGCTCGGGCACGCGGTCGGTGCGGCGCTCGGCGCCCTGGCGGCGGCCACCGAAGCGGACCGACTCGCCGACCGGGCCGTCCGGCACCGGCGGCTGGGTGACCTGCGCCGGCCGTCCACCGCGACGGTGTGGCGCCGGTCTCAGATGCGGGGTTGATCGTCTGTACCCACCGTGGTTCGGCCGGTCCCGGCGCGTGACGCCCGCCGAACCGAAACGGTGAGTGCGCTCACAGCTGTTCAAGGCCCACGACGGCCGATAGTAGACGCCCCGGTACGACCGACCGGCCCCCGAGAACCCCGCGTTCGCCCAGCTCAGCGTCGGTCGACGCGTCCCGCACGAGCCGGCCCGTCGAATCCACGGCGGGCTCTTGCGTACGACCGCGGGTCGTAATGAGGGGGTCTTGGCGACGGCCCATCCGGTCTGCCAACAATGGCTTCCATCGCCAGCCGCACCGGCACCTGTCCCGCCGGTGAGTGGCTCACTGCCGAATCACGCCCCGCGACCGCCCGGCCCCTGTCCGACCGCGGTCCGAGGCGGGGTGTGACCGGCCCAACCCGATTGAGGTCTTCTCCTTCATGCCCGCTTTCAAGCTCCGTATGCGTACCTCCGCCGCCGTCCTCGCCGGCACCGCCGGTCTGACCGCCCTGGGCGCGGGTGTGCTGCCCGCCACCGCGAACGCCGCCACCCTCTCCCCGAAGGCCATCGCCGCCCAGATCGTCCCGGCCAACCAGCTGGCGTCCTTCAACCAGATCATCTCCCACGAGTCCAGCTGGAACGTGACCGCGGTTAACCCGAGCTCGGGCGCGTACGGCCTGGCCCAGGCACTGCCGGGCTCCAAGATGGCCTCTGCGGGTGCGGACTGGAGGACCAACCCGACCACCCAGATCAAGTGGGCGCTGGACTACATGAACACCCGCTACGGCAGCCCGAACGCCGCCTGGGCCTTCTGGCAGACCCACCACTGGTACTAAGCCGGCCATCGGCTCACCGCCTCCTCCCGTCACCTGACCACTCCCCCTCACCCCGGGGGTCGGACAGGGACCACCGGGGTGCCCGGCAGGGCCCGGACCCGCGCGACCCGCGTGGTCCGGGCCCTGTCGTGGTTCTCCGGCCGGCACCGCTCGCGGCTTCCCGGCGGGCACGGCTCGTGGTTCTCCGGCCGGCACCGCTCGTGGACTACGGCTCGCCGGTGAGCCCGAGCAGCTCACGCATCCGCGCGTACTTGGCGGCCAGCCGCTCGGCTGTCGCCGGATCCAGCGTGGCGAGGCGGGCCGGATCGGAGTTGTGCGCCAAGTCCGCGCGCTTGACCAGCAGCGCGCCCGGCGTGGCCAGGATGCGCGCGGTGTACTCCTCGACCGGCTCGTCCGGGCGCCGGGTGAGCGCGTCCACGATCGCCTTGGTCTCCTCCGGCAGCGCGGCCCCGGCCAGCCACTCCCGGCTCAACCGGTCGTCCTCGACGGTGTCGTGCAGCCAGCCCGCCGCGATCTGCGCCGCGCTGCCGCCGCGCGCCGCCGTCCCCCGGGCAACCGCCGCGATGTGCTCGCCGTACGGGTGGCCGTTCTTGTCCACCTGTCCCTGGTGGGCCCGGCGCGCGATCGCCTCCACCTCGGACAGGCTCAGGTACTGGTCCTCCATCGGCTCATCGTAGGCCCGGGCGGTCGGGCCCGCTCCGGGCGGTCGGTCCGGGTGGCGTGCCCGCGACAGGCCCGTTGATCGCCTCGCCGGCGACCCCTGGTTTACTGCCCCGGGGGTTCACGGGCTTCGGGGGGTCACGCGCTCGGGAGTCGACGCCCCCGACGGGAGACCCCGTCGCACCCGGCAGATCCGTCCGAGCGATCCGAGGCACCATGCCAGCCCTCCACCCCCTGCTGTCCGCCTTCGCGCCGATCTGGGCGCTCACCGGCGCCGGCTACGTCGTCGGCCGCACCGGGCTGCTCGGGCCGCAGGCCGAGACGGTGCTCAACCGGTTCGTCTTCCACGTGGCGATGCCCGCCGCGCTGTTCCTGATGATCGCCCGCACCCCGCTGGACCGCTTCGCCAACACCTCGATGCTCGCCTTCACGGCCGGCACCGTGGTCGCGATCGGCCTCGGGCTGCTCGCCGGGCGGTTGTTGTTCCACCGCAAGCCCGGCGAACTGGCCGTCGGCGCGATGGCCTCCGGCTACGTCAACTCGGCCAACCTCGGCATCCCGGTGACCGTGCAGGTCCTGGGCGACGCCTCCTTCGTGGCACCCGTGGTGCTGTTCCAGATCCTGGTGGTCACCCCCGCCGTCCTGGTCGTCCTGGACGGCGGCGCGGCCGGCCGCCGGGCGCTGCTCACCCTGCCCGTCCGCAACCCGATCCTGCTGGCCACCGCACTGGGCGCCATCGCCTCGGCGACCGGTGTGCACCTGCCTGCCGAGCTGAATCGTTCCTGCGAACTGCTCGGCGGCGCCGGCGTCCCGACCGCGCTGATCGCCCTCGGCATCTCACTGCACAACCGACCGCCGGCGGACGGCCGTCCGCGCCGCACCGAGGTCGGGCTGACCGTCGCGCTCAAGACCCTGGTCCAACCGCTGGTCGCACTCGCCGTGGCCGGACCGCTGCTCCACCTGCCCGCGCACCAACTCCTCACCGTGGTGCTGTTCTCCGCGCTGCCCACCGCCCAGAACGTGTACACCTACGCCCGCGAGTACCAGCAGGGCACCGCCCTCGCCCGGGACGCGGTGCTCTGGTCGACGCTGGTGTCGATGGCCACGCTGTCGGTGATCAGCTGGACCCTCGGGCCCGCGTAGCCCGCGTAGCCCGCGTAGCCCGCGTAGCCCGCGTAGCCCGTTTCGTTTCCCGGTGGTCACTGCTTCCTGGCGCCCGCCACCACCCCGGTCATGGCCGCCAGGAAACGCCGGGCCGTCTCCAGCTCGCCCGGCTCGAACTGCCGCATGGCCGCGACCAGGTCGCCGATCAGCCCGCCGAAGAAGCCCTCCCCCAGCTCCATCGCCCGCTCCTCCACCAGCAGTCGCACCCGGCGCCGGTCCTGCGGGTCCCGCTCGCGCCGGATCAGGCCGAGCCGCTCCAGCCGGTCCACCAGACCGGTGGTGCCCGCCGAGTTCAGCCCCAGCGCCTCGCCGAGTCGGCCCGGGGTGACCACCTCCCCGCCCCTGGCCGCGTCCAGCAGGTGGATCAGCGCCCGCAGATCGGTCGGGTGCAGGCCGTTGCGGGCTGCGAACTCGGCGCCGAACAGGTCGAGTTCGACCGTCAGACCACGCAGCAGATGGATCAGCCGCATCGGCTCGACAACCTCGGACACCCTGTCGTCCTTCCTCGGATAGGGCATGTGCCCTATTCTCTCGCTCAGCGAGATACTTGTTCAACGTCATACGCGTTCATCGAGTGGTTCAGCCGACTCGGCCGCCATCACACCACACCCGCGGAGGTTCTCATGTCCGCCCGCACCACCCCCTTCCTCGCCGCCTACGACGCCCTGCTCGCCCGCTGGCCCGTCCCGGTCGAGGCGCTCACCGTCCGCACCGTCCACGGCACCACCCGCATCAACGCCTGCGGCCCCGCCGACGGCCGCCCGCTCGTCCTGCTCCACGGCGGCGGCGCCACCTCCACCATGTGGTTCGCCAACGCCGGCGCCTGGGCCGAGGCCGGACACCGCGTCCTCGCCGTCGACCTCATCGGCGACCCCGGCCGCAGCGTCCACGACGGTGCCGCCCTCGACGGCGTCCCCGGCCTGCTCGACTGGCTGGACGCCGTCCTCGACGGGCTCGGCGTCGCGCAGGCCGACTTCTGCGGCCACTCGTACGGCGGCTGGATCGCCCTGGAGTACGCCCTGCACGCCCCCGCCCGGGTCGGCCGGCTCGCCCTGCTCGACCCCACCCAGTGCTTCGCCGGTTTCCGCCCCGGCTACCTGCTGCGCGCCCTCCCCCTCTTCCTCCCCCACCGCACCCCGGCCCGCGCCCGCTCCTACCTCGACTGGGAAACCGGCAGCACCCCCCGACTCGACCCCGCCTGGCGCGAGCTGTACGCCCTCGGCTACACCGACTTCCCCGCCTCCCGCGTCGTCACCGGCCCCCGTCCCTCTCCCGAGCGCCTCCGCACCCTCACCACCCCCGTCCTCACCCTCCTCGCAGCCCACAGCCGCACCCACGACCCCCTCCACATCGCCCGAGTCGCCCGCCACACCCTCCCCGCAGCAGAAGTCGCCGTCCTCCCGGGCGCCTCCCACCACAACCTCCCCATGGCCGCCGCCCGGGAACTCAACCCCCGCCTCACCGCCTTCCTCGCCCTCACCCGCCACCCCTGACCACGCCTCCCCCACCCGCCAGCACGAGAAGTCAGCCCGCCCGACTTCCACGTCCCACCCCACCGGCCCCACAGGGAGAGGACACGCCGTACATCCCCACCCGGGACGCCCACGCCGTCGGCTCCTGCAATCAGCCGGACCTGCCGCACCAGCGACAGGCCCGCGCCGCCACATGCGCAGCAACCAGCACCGCACTGCGCACGAGAAGTCAGCCCGATCCGACTCATCACCCGACAGGATTTGACGACACATCGGCGAGACCGACTTCCTGCGGGCAAGAGCCGACCGGGTGGCAGGATGCGGGGCGCTGTTCCGGAGGGAACGGGCAGTTCCTCGAAACCGACAGGGGCGTACGGCCACGCCATGGACCGACCACAGCTACCCGGCCCCCTCGGGGCCACTGCTCAGGAGCCAGGGCTTCTGGAGCAGACCCGGAGTGGAGGCGGAGCGAAGGTCCGGTTCGGGTCGACCTCACGGACGGTCTTCGCGCAGCGCCTCCTCTCGGGCTGGACCGAGGAGGAACGCACCACCGTGAACGCCGCCGCCCATCAGTGCCACGTCGAGCGAGGGGCCGCCCGCCTGCCCGAACCCTTTCGCTGCCTGGGAGGAGCGGCTCCGCTCGGCGGCGCAGCGGCCCTATCGCGACAACCCTCCCGCACGAGGTTCCCCGCCCGGTAGCCGTGCGCGGCCACCGGGGCCGACGGCGTCACCGGTGGACTCAGTAGATCAGGTAGCCGGGGCGGTGCCCTTCGTCGTCGATCTCCCCGGTGGCCTGGGTCCGCAGTTTGCGGGACAGTTCCTCCAGGGCCCGGGAGGCCGCGACCTCCTCGCCGATCCTGGCGAGCGGACGGTCGTCCGCGCTCTTCACGGACTCACCGTGCGCGCTCAGGCCGGGCGCCCTCGCGCCGGTCAGCCTGGCCTCACACGCCGTGTGCACGCCGTCTTCCTCGAAGCTCAGTTCCACGTCCCATTGGTTGTGCATGCCACACCTCCTGGCAGCGGCCCCCGTCGCGCCTGTCCGGACCGGCACGGACGGTGACCCGTGGCGGCCGCTCACACCAGCGTGCGCCTGCCCCGCCGATGGCGGCAAGCGCTGTCGGAAGGCCCCGGTGCCCGCCACGCCGCGCGCGTGTCGTGCGATCGGCTCGGGTACCGGCCCGGCGGTACGCTGACGGGAGCGCCCGCGACGGCCGACCCACCTCTCGGACCCGTCGGCGCGGCACGGGCAGCGACAATCTGGTGGTCCCTCCGTGGCGGTCTTCCTCCTCGCTCTCAGTGCGGCCTGCTGTCTGGGGCTCGGCTTCGTCCTCCAGCAGCACGCGGCGCAGCAAGCCCCGCGTTCCGATCTGCTGCGCTGGCGGCTGCTGCTGGACCTGATGCGGATGCCGCAGTGGCTTCTCGGCACCGGGTTCATGGTCAGCGGGCTGATCCTCTCGGCGCTCGCGCTCAACCAGGGCGAGGTGTCGCTGGTCGAGCCGCTGCTGGCCACCAATCTGATCTTCGCCATGGCGCTGGCCCGGGTGCTGACCCGTCAGACGCTGGGCCGCTCCGGCTGGGCCGGGGTGCTGCTGCTGGCCCTCGGGGTGACGGCCTTCATCGTGGCCGGACAGCCGACCGGCGGCGGGCCACCCGCCGGGGAGCTGCGGCACTGGCTGGTGGTCGGCACCGTGGTCGGGCTGGTCCTGCTGCTGGTCTCGCTGGCCCGGCGGCTGCCGCTGTTCGAGGAGGCAACCCTGCTGGCGCTCGCCGCCGGACTGCTCTACGGCCTCCAGGACGCGCTGACCCGGACCACCACCCTGCGCCTCGACCACGACGGCCTGACGGCGGTGCTGCGCAGCTGGCAGCCGTACGCGGTGGTGGTGGCGGGCGTGGTCGGGCTGCTGCTGGTGCAGAGCGCCTTCGAGGCCGCGCCGCTGCGGATGTCCCTGCCGGCGCTGACCGCCGCCCAGCCGGTGGCCGGGATCGCCTGCGCGGTGGGCTTCCTCGGCGACCGACTGCGGGTGACCCCGGGGGCGCTGGCCTGGCAGGCGGCCGGGCTGCTGGCGATCGTGATCGGAGTGATCGTGATCGGCCGCCACCCGGCGATGCCCGGGACCGTGCGCGACACCCTGGAGAGCATCGGGGCGTTGCCGGAGGACGAACCGGGGAAGAAGTCCGAGGACGTGCCGGGGGACAGGCCGACCGGCGGGTCCGAGGAGAACGGCCGCCCCGGGAGCACCGGTTAGGCCCCGATGTGCCGGAGCGCACAGCCGGGTGCCGTGGCCGGTGGGCTGGTCGCGGTCGGCGGGGTGGCATGCTCCGCCGTCTCGGTCCCCTCACCGGCGCGGGCGCCGTCATCTGCGCCCTGCTCTGGCACCTCGCCTTCGTCTCCACCTGGGTGCGCCCTCGCCGCCCTGACCGGCCTGCTGCTGCCCAACTGGTCGGGCGACGGGCCGGCGGGCGGGCCTGCCCCGGCCGCCCGTCAGACCTGTTGGTCGGCCCCGAGGAGCGGCTTACGCGCTGTGCGCCGGTTCCGGTTCGACGGCCGTGCTGTCCGCTCGGGTCTCGCTCCCCCGGCGACGGTCCATCTCGCGCCACTCGGGGCGCAGCCCGGCCAGGGTCGTGGTCGCGAAGTACAGGACTCCGCCCACGATCAGGCTGGGTATCAGTCCGACCAGGGCGACCGCGGCGCCGGCGACCAGCCCGCCGAGCGGGATGCCGGCCCAGGCCAGGGAGTCGCCGAGGGCGTGGACACGGCCCAGCAGGTGGCGGGGCACCCGCTCGAAGAGCACCGCTCCGATGATCGGGTTGAGGAAGCCGGAGCCGAAGCCGCTGATCGCGACGACCGTGAGCACCAGCCACATCGGCGCGCCGAGGGCGAGCACCAGGAAGCGGGGCGCGCCGCACAGCAGGAAGCCGGTGAAGAAGACCGTCCGGCGGGGCAGCCGGGAGGCGACGGCCGCCGCGATCAGGCTGCCGACGACCGCGGTGGCACCCATGACGGCGGCGAGCAGGCCGATGGCGGCCGGTCCGTTGCCGGACTCCCGTGCCCAGACCGGGACGAGAACGGTGACGAACCCGGCGTCGATCAGGTTGGTGATGCCGATCATCACGATCACGGTGAGCAGCAGCGGCTCCGATCGCAGGAAGGTGAAGCCCTCACGGAACATCCGCCAGTAGCCCGCGGGCGGCTCCTGCTCGGACGGATCGGTGGCCGCGGCGGGCACGGCCGAGCGCCCCATGCCGCGCGGGAGCGCGATCGCGATGATCAGCGACCCGAGCGCGAAGGTGCCCGCGTTGATCGCCAGGCCGGCCAGCGGGCCGATCAGGGCGACCAGCCCGCCGCCGACCGCCGGGCCGACGGTGGAGGCCAACCGCTCAGTGACGCCCGACAGCCCGGTGGCGCGTTCCATCGGCACCTGGGCGCGGTCGGCGGCCTCCGGGACCATGACGGACTTGGCCAAGTCCCCCGGGCCGCGCATCGCCCCGATCACCGCGACCATCACCAGCAGCACCCAGAACGGGAGCAGCCCCTGCGCGTGCAGCAGCGGGACCAGCCCGGCCGCGACGGCGCTGACCGCGTCCGTCGTCCAGGACACCACGCGCGGCCCGAGCCGGTCCACTAACGGCCCGGTCAGCGCCTTGACCGCCACGTACGGCGCCATCTCGGCGAACGCGACCAGGCCCGTCATGGTGGCACTGCCGGTGGTGGCCAGGACGAACCAGGGCAGGGCGATGGCCGAGACGCGTGTGCCGGTCAGGGAGACGGCCGTGGCGGTCAGTACCCCGGCCAGCGGCCGGAAGCTGCACCCGGACGGGGCGACGACGGTGGTGGTCATGCGGTTTCCCCCTCGCTCGTGGTGGTCGCGTCCGGCAGGACGTGGACGACGACGGAGACCTGCTCGGTGCCCTCCGGGGCGGGCCCGCCGTGGTCGATCCGCCGGTAGCGCCGGATCACCTCGAACAGCTCGCCGGTCAGCTGCTCGGCCTCGGCGGGCGTGAGCTGCAGTCCCTGGTCGCTGAGGTCCGTCACCCGGCGCCAGTCGCGCGGCATGGTCTCGAAGGCGTCCAGCGTGCGCTGGGCCACCAGGGTGTGCGCGGCCAGGACGGACCGCAGGAACCCGGCGGCCGTCTCGGGCTCCTCGTCCGCCATGTCGTCCCCCGTCCAGACGGTCATCCGGTGGGCCGAACGCCACCACCGCTCACGGGCGTTGCCGCGTTCCTCGTCCTCCTCGACGAAGCCCGCGGCGGCGAGCTGGCGCAGGTGGTAGCTGGTGGCTCCGGAGTTCAGCCCCAGCTGCGCGGCGAGCCTCGTCGCCGTGGACGGGCCGTGCTTGCGCAGCAGTCCGACCAACTGCATGCGAACGGGGTGCGCCATCGCCCTCATGTTCTTGGCGGTGATGGCGATGTGCGGGTCGTCGCTGTGCTTCCAGCCGCGTTCTTCGGTCATGGCAGGAGACTAGAACCCCAAAGAGTTCTTTGCAAAGGGTTTTTGCGAAGAACTCTTTGGGGTTGCTCGTCATGGAGGAGCCCGCCATGGCGGAGCCCGCCGCTCCCGGCCCCGCCGGTCGGCGGGTGTCCGACCGGCCGCTCGGCGGGGCTCCCGGAACGGACCGCGACCCGGAGCGGGATTGTCACCCGGGCGGCCGAGGCGCAGGCTGGCAGGAAGGGCCCGGAAGGCGGCCCACCCCGTTCGGCTGCGGATTCGATGACGGCCGCCGGGGAGCACGAGGGGCAGGTCGATGGCACGCGGGAGGCTCTGGGGCTACGTCGCGTCGGGGGCCCGGGCGCTCGGCGCGTTCGGCGGCACCGTCGGCGCGAGCAGCACGGGCGGCCCCGGCCGCCGGGGCGGGTCC
>NZ_JAHSQD010000315.1 GCF_020103755.1 Streptomyces sp. LS1784 | reverse complement strand
GGCCCGGGCACCCTCGCCGAGGCCTGGCGGCTGCGCCGGATCGTCCGGGCGGCCGCGCCCGACGTGGTCCACCTGCACAGCGCCAAGGCCGGGTTGGCCGGCCGGCTCGCGGTGCGCGGCGCGGTGCCGACCGTCTTCCAGCCGCATGCCTGGTCCTTCGCCGCCGTCGACGGCGCGCTGGCCGCTGCCACCCTGCGCTGGGAGCGCTTCGCCACCCGCTGGTCGCACCGGCTGCTGTGCGTCAGTGTCCAGGAGCGGGCCGACGGTGTGGCGGCCGGGGTGCACGCCGACTGGGCGGTGGTGCCCAACGGCGTGGACGTGCGCCACTACGCACCCGCCGACCGCCGCGCCGCCCGGATCGCGCTCGGCCTGGACCTGGACGCCCCGCTCGCGGTGTGTGTCGGGCGGCTGTGCCGGCAGAAGGGCCAGGACGTGCTGCTGGCCGCATGGCCGGAGGTGCTGCGCCGGGTGCCGCGGGCCCGGCTGGCGCTGGTCGGCGGCGGGCCGGAGGAGCAGCGGGTGGCGGAGCTGGTGCGGGAGACCGCCGAGCCCGCCCGGGTCCGGCTGGTCGGGGACGTACCGGACCCCCGCCCGTGGCTGGCGGCGGCCGACCTGGTGGTGCTGCCCTCGCGCTGGGAGGGGATGGCGCTGGCCCCGCTGGAGGCGATGGCGGCCGCCCGTCCGGTGCTGCTGACCGACGTGCCCGGCGCCCGGGAGTGCCTGCCGCCGTCCGAGCTCGCGCACGCGGTGGTCCCGCCCGAGGACGCGCGAGCCCTCGCCGTCCGGATGGGGGAAGCGCTGTCGGATCCGATCGAATGTGAGCGGCGCGGCGCCCGGCTGCGTGACCACGTGGTCGGTCGGCATGACGTGCGCACCGTGGTCGAACAGGTGGATGTCCTCTACCGCCACCTGCTGGGCGCCGGCCCGACGGCGGGGCGACGCCGGGCCCGTGTCCCCGAGCGGATCTGATCGTTTCACATGCCGTGAATGCCCGCCGTTTCCGGCGCTGTCGTATTCGCGCCCTCGACCGGATAGGGAGGCGAGGAGTCAAATCTCAAATACCTATTAATGGGCGGCTGGAATGAATTGGCAAGTCAACTTCCGCCCTGTGCAGCCCGGTTCTGTATTGTCGAATTTCGCCTGCTTCGTTCAGATTTCGCGCCGGGAATTCGCGGTTGAGCCCCTCGTGACCGACTCGTTCGTGACCGGTCCCTCCACGATCGGCCCCGCCACCGGACATCCGAAAGCCGCCAGCGGCAGCAGGTGCTGTCAGGACCGCGCCCACCGGGCCGGGACGGCCGCCCAGCGCCAACCGGTGCCGGGGCACCGTCACCCCGGGCACACAGCAGGGGAGATCGTGCGCTGATGACCATTGACCACGACAGTGTGCCGCGATCGGGCGGCCCCCTGGCCGGCCCCCGCCGGCCCGGCACCGGGCTGCTCGACCGTCCGACGGGAGTGGCGCACCCCCGAGTGGTCCCGTCGCCGCGCCGACCCCGCAGGACGGTCCGCGCCCGGCTGGCCCTGTCGCTCGCGCTGGTCCAGGCCGACATCATCGCGCTGTGCTCCGCCGGCGGCATCGCCAACCGTGCCGTCGACCCGGCCGCCCCGCTCGACCCGCTGCTCGGCGTCCCCGCGGTCCTGCCCCTGCTGCTCCTGCTCAACCTGGCCGGAGGCCTCTACCGCTCCCGGCTCACCCTCTCCGTCCTGGACGAACTGCCCGCGCTGGCCGCCCGGGCCGTGGTCGCCACCGCCTTCGCCGTCACCCTGTCCGGCTGCCTCGGCGACTGCTGGCCCGACTGCGGCCCGGCCGGCCCGGCCCGGCTCACCGTCCTGCTCGGCGCCCAGCTGCTGATCGCCGCCGTCGGCCGCGCCGTCCTCTACCACCTGGTCCGGCGGGCCCGCCGCAGCCACCCCAGCCCCGTCCTCGTGCTCGGCGCCGGCCGACTCGGCCACCGGGTCGCCGCCGCCCTCCGCGAGCACGGCGAGTACGGGATGCGCCCAGTCGGTTTCCTCGACGCGGACCCGCCGCTGTTGTCCGGCGACACCGGCCTGCCCGTCCTCGGCGGCCGCGAGGCACTGGAGCGCGAGGTGCGCCGGCACGGCGTCCAGCACGTGATCGCCACCGCCGGCGCCGAGGACGAGGCCGAGACCGCCGCCACCCTGCGCGAGGCCGCCCGGCTCGGCTGCCAGGTCTGGCTGGTGCCCGCGCTGCGCGAGTACGGCTCACTGCCCGCCACCCCGATCACCGGCGGCGACCACCTGTGGGGCTTCCCCTGCCTGCGGGTCGGCCGCCCGGCGAGGCGCCGCCCCGGCTGGGCCGCCAAGCGCGCCCTGGACGTCACCGCCGCCGCGGTCGGCCTGCTGCTGCTCACCCCCGTCCTGGTGCTCTGCGCCCTCGCCGTCCGCTTCGACACCGGTCCCGGCGTGCTCTTCCGCCAGCAGCGCACCGGCCTGGGCGGCCGGGTCTTCACCGTCCTCAAGTTCCGCACCCTGCGCCCGAGCAACGAGCACGAGTCCGCCACCCGCTGGAACATCTCCCAGGACCACCGGATGGGCACCGTCGGCCGACTGCTGCGCAAGAGCTCCCTGGACGAGCTGCCCCAGCTGTGGAACGTCCTGCGCGGCGACATGAGCCTGGTCGGCCCGCGCCCCGAACGGCCGTACTTCGCCATGCGGTTCGGCCAGGCCTACCCCGAGTACGCCGACCGCCACCGGGTCCCGGTCGGCCTCACCGGCCTGGCCCAGGTCAACGGCCTGCGCGGGGACACCTCCATCGAGGACCGGGCCCGCTTCGACAACCGCTACATCGAGAGCTGGAGCCTCTGGCAGGACGTCAAGATCCTGTGCCGCACCGCGGCTCTGATGCTCCACCCGGACGGGAGCTGATCCCGCGTGGCCCTGACCATCTCCGCCTTCCCCCGCCCGGCCTTACGGAAGGCGCTGCCCGCGCTCGCGCAGCGCACCAGCCCGCTGACCGCGGCCACCGTCCTGCTGGTCTGCGTGCCCACCGGGGAGAAGGACGTCGCCGCCGCCGTCCACATCACCGCCGCCGACCTCGCCTCGCTGGCCCTGGTCGCCCTCACCGCGCTCAACCTGCTGCGCGGGCGGCTGCCCGCGATCAGCCGCACCACCTGCGCGCTGTTCGGCGGGATCGTGGTCGCCGCCGCGGTCTCCACCATCGGCTCGATCGACCCGGCCGCCGGCGTCACCGGCTTCGTCCGGCTCACCCAGGTGTTCGTCCTTGTCCCCGCCGCAGTCCTCTGCTCGCTGCGCGACCGCACCGACCAGCGCCTGGTCCTCGGCTCCTTCGTGCTCGCCGCGCTGATCCAGGGCGTGGTCGGCGCGAAGCAGTACCTCACCCACACCGGCGCCTCCTACACCGGCCAGCCGATCCGGGCCGTCGGCACCTTCGGCGCACTCGACGTCATGGCGATGTCCAGCGTGGTCGGCTACGGGCTGCTCGCCGCCCTCGCGCTGGCCCTCGGCGAGCGCGGGCCCGGCGGCAACGCCCGGCTGCGCCGCGCGATGTGCGCCGCCGCCGCCTTCCTCTCCTTCCCGCTGGCCGTCTCCTTCAGCCGCGGCAGCTGGATCGCCACCGGCCTCGCCGCCACCGTGCTGCTGCTGCGCGCCGACGCCCGGCTGCTGGTGCGCAGCGCCGTCCTCGGCCTGGCCGCCGCGGTCGTCCTGGTCGGCGGCCTCGGCCTCGGCGGCTCCGGCGTCACCGAACGGCTCGGCTCGATCGGCTCCGTCTCCGCCGCCCCCGACCAGTCCGTCTCCGACCGGTACGACCTGTGGGCCACCGCCGGACGGATCTGGCAGGACCACCCCGTGCACGGGGCCGGACCCAAGGCCTTCCAGCAACTGCGCGACAGCCGCGCCCCGCTGCGGCTGTCCTCCGGCAGCGATGCCGCCGACGCCACCATCGGCTTCCAGCGCGAACCGCTGCTCTCCCCGCACAACATGTACCTCCTGGTGCTCAGCGAGCAGGGCCTGATCGGCATCACCGCCTACGCCGCGCTCTTCCTCGCCCTGCTGCTCGGCTGCCTGCACCACCGCCACGGCCCCGGGCTCGCCGCACTCGCCCTGCTCACCTGGGTACTGGTCGACTTCCTGTACGCCGACATCGGCGGCACCACCACCGTGCTGACCTCCGTCGTCCTCGGCCTCGCCGCCCGCGCGGCCGCACACCGGCCCGAGCGTCCCGCCACCGGGGCGGCGACCACCGGAGCGGCCCGGTGACCACCGACCAGCCGACCGCCCTCGCCTCCTCCCTCCCGGCCCCCCGCAGCGCCCCCGGCCAGGACCCGGCCGTCGAGCACCACCGGGCCCCCCGGCGCGGCTTCGTCGCCAAGGCCTTCGGCATCACCGTCGTCCTCAGCGCCGCCGGCTCCGGCCTCGGCCTGCTGCGCGACCTCCTGCTGGCCCGCTACTTCGGCGCCAACCAGGGCACCGACGCCTTCCTGGTCGCCTGGACCGTCCCCGAGACCGCCGCACCGCTGCTGATCGAGGACGCCATGTCCTTCCTCATGGTGCCCGCCTTCGCCCTCGCCCTGGTGCTGCGCGAGGAGGACCCGGACGCCCCCGACCCGGTCCGCCAGCTGGTCCGCGCCACCCTGCCCTGGCTGCTGATCGCGCTCGGCGGGCTCGCCCTGGCCGTCGCCCTGGGCGCCCCGGAACTGGTCGAACTCCTCGCCCCCGGCCTCACCGAACCCGACCTGGCCGTCACCTGCACCCGGATCACCGCGATCACCGTACTGCCCTTCGGTGTGGCCGGTTTCCTGGTCGCCGCGCTGCGCGCCCACCACCGCTTCACCGCCCCGGCCGGCATCTACGTCGCCTACAACCTCGGCATCCTCGCCGTCCTGCTCTGCTTCCACTCCTACCTCGGCGTGCGCTCCGCCGCCCTCGGCGTCGCGGCCGGCAGCCTGCTGATGGCCGGCCTGCTGGTGGGCCCCTTCCTGCGCAGGCTGCGCCAGGGCCCGCCCGGCGCCGGCCGAGGCCGCCGCTCGCGCCGGGCCCTGGTGCTGATGCCGCTCGCGCTGCTGCCGGTGGCCGCCTTCACGCTCACCCGCCAGTCCCAGGTCTTCGTCGAGCGCTACCTCGGCTCGGCGCTGCCGCCGGGCACCATCTCGCACCTCAACTACGCCGCCAAGGTCTCCCAGCTCGCCATGACGGCGGGCATCCTGATCTGCACCGTCACCTTCCCGCTGGTCGCCCGGGCACTCGCCGCCGGGGACCTCACCGCCGCCCGCGACCGGGTGGAGCAGGACCTCGGCCAGGCCGCGGCCGTCGTCCTGCTCGGCACCGCCTTCCTGATGGCCTGCGCCCCCTCGGTGGTCTCGCTGCTGTTCGAACGCGGTGCCTTCGGCCCGCACGACACCGCCGCCACCGCCGACGTCATCCGGGTGTACAGCTTCGGCCTGCCCGCCCAGGCACTCATCGGCGTGATGATCCGCCCCTACTTCTCGCTGCGTCCGGTGGTCCGCCGGGCCGACGACCCGGGCACCGAGGACGGCCGCCGCCGGCTGCTGGACTGGTACCCGGCCGCCGCGATGGTTTTCGGCCTCGGCGTCACCGTCGCCACCGGCCTGCTCACCACAGCCGGCTTCGGCGCCCTGGGGCTGGCCGCCGGCAACGCGGCCGGCATCACCACCACCGCCGCACTGCTGCTGCACGGCCTGGTGCTCCGCGGCATCCCGCTGCGGCTGCGCCGGGTGCTCGGCGGCCACGGCCGGCTGGTGGCCGCCGCCGCCGGGGCCACCGTGCTCGGCACCGCTGTCGCCGGACTGGCCGCCGACCCCCTGCTCTCGACCCTCCTCGGAGGCCTCACCGTGGCGCTGGCCTTCGCGGCCCTCGGTACCGGGCTCGGCGCCCGCGAGGTGCGCGGCCCGGTCCTCGCCGTCGCCCGGGTCCTGGGGCCCGTCCGGAACCCGCGAACCGTCGCCGAAGAAGGGAAGCGTCCCCATGGACGATGAACGGGGAACCGTCCGTTCGGCCCGGGCGGGCGTCAGCAACACACCGCCGCACCGGGCACGGCCGCCCAGGAGCCGCCGCCCGGCCGGCGAACCGCCGATCCCCGGCTCCGCCTCGCCGTGGATCCTCGTGTACCACGCGGTGACGGCCGAGAAGGAGGACCCCGGCGGCCCGGGCACCGGCTTCTACTACCCGTACGGCGCCGTCGACCTGCCCGCCGCCCCGGCCGTGCGCGACGCCGGGTACGACCACGCCTGCGCCATCGCGCACTCCCCGGTCACCGGCCGCTTCGCACTGCCCCGCTGCTGCCTCGGCGACCGCGACGGCGCCTGGTGGCTGCGCGCCGAGAAGGGCCGGCACCGGCTGCGCGACGCCGTCACCGAGCTGCGCCGGTCCCGCCGGGAGCCCCGGCCATGAGGGTGCTGCACATCGTCACCGGCCTGGCCTCCGGCGGCGCCGAGCGTCAACTCCAGCTGCTGCTGGGGCACCTGCCGGCGCACCAGCAGTGCGAGGTGCTCGCCCTGACCAATCCCGGCACGGTCGCCGCCGTGCTGCGCGCCGACGGCGTCACCGTCCACCACCTCGGCATGCGCGGCAACCGGGACCTCGGCGCGCTGCCCCGGCTGGTCCGGTTCGTCCGGGCCGGCCACTACGACCTGGTGCACACCCACCTCTACCGGGCACAGCTGTACGGCCGGCTGGCCGCCCGGCTGGCCGGGGTGCGCGCGGTGGTCTCCACCGAGCACTCGCTGCACGCCGGGGTGATCGAGGGCCGTCCGGTCACCCGGGGCGTCAAGGGCCTCTACCTGGCGGCCGAGCGGCTCGGCAGCACCACCGTCGCGGTCTCCCGCCAGGTCGCCCAGACACTGCGCTCCTGGGGCGTCCCGCCCGCCCGGATCGAGCTGATCCCGAACGGCATCGACACCTCCCGCTACCGTTTCCCGCCCGCCGAACGGGCCGCCGCCCGCCGCCGGCTGCGCGCCGAGCTCGGTCTGCCGTACGGGAGTTGGGTGGTCGGCGGGGTGGGCCGGCTGGTGCCCGGCAAACGCTTCGAGGTGCTGGTCGAGGCGCTCGCCGAGCTCGACCCTGCCACCCGGCTGGTGCTGGTCGGCGAGGGCCCGGAGCGCGCCGCGCTGGAGCGCCGGGCCGACGAACTCGGTGTGCGGGCGCGGCTGGTGCTCACCGGTGAGCGCGACGACGTCCCCGAACTGCTGGCCGCCCTGGACGTGTTGGCCGCCCCCTCCACCACGGAGACCTTCGGCCTCGGCGTCCTGGAGGGCCTCGCGGCCGGGCTGCCGGTGCGGCACAGCGCCTGCCCGGCGCTCGACGAACTGCCGCCCAGCGCCGCTCCGCAGGCCCGCCGCATCCCCTCCGAACCCGCCGCCTACGTCGCCGCGCTGCGCGACCTGCGGCCGCTCAGCAGGCACACCGCCGACCCGCTGCCGCACCCCCCGGCCGTCGGCCACTACGACATCGCCCGGGTCGCCTCAGACCTGGGTGCCCTCTATGACCGGCTGGCCCGCGACTGAACGCCCGCCACCGCCGGAAACGCCGTACCAGACCCAAGGAGCCACACCCATGACCACTTCGCGCCGAAGCGCCCGCCGCCTGGTCCGCCGCTGGTGGCCGGTGGTGCTCGCGGTTCCGCTGGGCGCCGCGGCCGGCGCCGGGTACGCCGTCGTCTCGCACCCGTCGTACTCCGCCAACGCCTACGTCCTCGTGGTCGCGCAGAACCCCGGGGAGGCCGCGATCGCGACCAACTTCGCCCAGGCGTACGGCCGGCTGGCCGGCCGGCCGCAGGTGCTCGCGGCGGCCGCCGCCGAGACCGGCCACACCCGGTCCGAGCTGGAGTCCCTGGTGCACGGGACGACCTCCCCGGACGTCCCGATGATCGAGATCACCGGCACCGGGCAGCGCCCCCAGCAGGCCGCCCGGGCCGCCGACGCGGTGGCCCGGGCGCTGGTCGCCTTCGCCAACACCAGCAGCAAGGACACCAACGTCCGACTGGTGACGCTGTCCCCGGCCGCCGCGCCGGACAGGCCGACCACGCCGTCCGGGAAGCTGGACGTCGCGGTCGGCGGCGCGGCCGGGCTGCTGCTGGGCGCGCTGGTGATGACGACCCGCCGTCGGGGCGGCGCGGGGAGGCCGGAGGCCGCCGGGAGCCCCGGAACGCCGCAGACCGCGCAGGCACCGCAGGCCGCACAGGCACCGGAGGCCCCTGCCGCTCCCGTGCCGGTGGCGGTCCCGAGGACGCCGCGCCCGCGCAGCGAGGAGCCGGCCAAGGCCGAGACCGAGTCCAAGCCTGCCTCCGAGCCCAAGGCCGAGGCCGAGTCCAAGGCCGAGGCCGAGTCCAAGGCCGAGGCCGAGCCCAAGGCCGAGGCCGACCCCCAAGCCGAGTCCCAGACCGAGGCCGCGACCGAGGGGACGAAGGTCGGGGGCTCGAAGGTCGAGGGCACGAAGGTCGAGGGCACGAAGGCCAATGGCTCGAAGGGGAAGGGCACGAAGGCCGAAAAGAAGACCGCCGGGAAGACCGACAAGAGCACCGGCGTCGAGCCCGTGGCGGCGGAGCAGCCCCCGGCCGCGGAACAGCCCGCCGCCCGGTCGAAGGCCCCGGCCGGGAGCGGCCGATGAGCACCGAGACCCGCAGAAGCGTCCTGCCCGCCCAGTCGACGGCGCCGGCCTGGACCACCGAGCTGCGCTGCGAGGACGACGCCCTGGACGCCCTCGCCGAGGAGTGGGACGACCTGGCCGCCCGCTGCCGGACGGCCACCTTCTTCCAGGCCTCCGACTGGCAGCGCTCCTGGTGGCGTCACTACGGCCGCCCCGGCAGCCTGCTCGTGGTGCTGGTCCGCCGGGACGACCGGCTGGTCGGCGCCGGCGCCTTCGTGCGCCGCGGCGGGCCGCTCGGCGGCCTGACCGGCCTCGGCGGCGGACTGGTCGACTACACCGACGTCCTGCTCGACGACGAGTGCGCCGACAGGGCCGCCGCCGAGTTCGCCGCCGCCCTCCCGCTCGCCCGCCCGTGGCAGTGGCTGGAGCTGCGCGAGGTGCACCCCGAGGCGGCGGTGCAGCGGGTGTACGAGCACTGGCGCGGCAGCCGCTGCCGCTACCAGGACTCGCTCTGCCAGTACCTGCCGGCCGTCCCGATGGACCAGCTGCTCAAGCGGGTGCCCGGCAAGACCGCCCAGCGCAGCCGGGTGAAGCTCCGCAAGATCGCCGAGGCCGGGGTGAAGGTCCGTTCGACCCCGGTGGCCGAGGTGCCGCAGGCGCTGGACGGATTGCTGCGGCTGCACTTCCTGCAGTGGCAGGCGCGCGGCATCACGCCCGAACACCGCACCGAGCGGTTCGCCCGGCACCTGACCGAGTCCACCACCGGTCTGGTCGCCGCCGGCAAGGCCGCCGTCCACCAGTTCCACCTGGACGGCAGGCTGGTCGCGGTGAACCTGCTGCTGCTCTGCCCGTCCTTCGGCGGGCTGTACATGTACGGCGCGCACCCGGCGCTGCGCGAGCGGCTGGACATCGCCGGGCTGCTGTTCGGCGCGGCCCTGGACGAGACGGTCGGAGCGGGCGTCCCGTTGCTCGGCCTGCTGCGCGGCCAGGAGCCGTACAAGCAGCGCTGGCGGCCGGACCAGCTGTCCAACCAGCGGCTGCTGCTCGGCCCGGCGGGGGCGGCACCGGCGGCCGCCGTCCGGGCCGGGGCGGTGT
>NZ_JAHSQD010000314.1 GCF_020103755.1 Streptomyces sp. LS1784 | reverse complement strand
CGGGGACGGCGCCGGTGAGCGTTTCGGCGCCCGGCAGGGCCTGGGTGACCGAGCCGGCCTCGGTGAGCCCGCCGAGCGGGCTGGTGCCGGCGGTGGCGCTGCGGGTGCCCGCGGCCTTGCCGGTGACGGCCTCGCCGAGCTTGCCGGCCAGTGTCGAGGCGACCTTCGGGGTGACCGAGGAGAGCTGACCGGCGGTCGCGGCGGTCTGGTCGACCGGGGCGGTCAGCGTGCCGGCCTTCTCGTTCGCCTCGGGCAGCTGCTGGGCGACGATGTTGCCGGCGGCGTCGGCGGAGGCCGGTACGCCCGCGGCGACGGTGGCCGCGCCGGTGGTGCCGGCGGCCTGGCCGAGCTGGTGGGTGGTGTGCTGGAGGGTGGAACCGGCGTCGGAGTTGGTCAGCTGGCCCAGCGGTGCCGCGAGGTCGCTCTTGGGCAGCAGGGCGTCCCCGCCCAGGGCGAACGCGGAGCCGGCCGCGACCAGCGGGGTCGCTCCGGCGGCCACGACGAGCGCGGCCTGGGCGATCCGGCGCGTGAGGGGGTGAGACATGGGGCTCCTCGAAGGGGTCTGGGTCCGTCCCGTCCGCCCAAGGGACCGGGCGTGGCCGACCGGGCGGACGACGTTGTTACCGCTTGAGAAGCCAGAAGGTTTCGGCCGATGCAAGGAAACTTCCTGACCGACCATCGGATCGTATGACCACAGCAGGGCGGCCCGCCGGGCCCGGTCGGACGCTGCCGAACCGGCCCCGGCCAAGGGGAGTGACGGTTCTCCACCCCGGTTCGCCGGAACGGGCGGTCGGTCCACCGGGGTTGACCGGAATCACCCGTCCGGCGGCAACCCGAACACCTGTGCGTCAGCTCTTGTCGGCCGGGGCCAGCGTGACCTGGACGAGCTTGGTCGAGGTGCCCGAGGTCTGGGTCTGCCAGCCGTCCTCGGACTTGGACTTGCGCCAGATCTTCCCGTCGTAGGCGACCGTCGCGATGCCCAGCTGCTGGGCCTGGGCGACCGCCCAGTGGGCGACCTCCCAGCCGCCGGCCCGCTCGGCGCCCACCCCGCCGTCCGCCCCCGCGTCCGAGGAGGAGGTCAGCGCGGCGGTGGCCGGGTCCGGGGTCAGCGAGACGGCGTTCTCGGCGCCCTTGATGGTCGAGGTGTAGCCGGTCGCCGGGGTCACCGTGCGGCCGAACTCCCGGCGCACCCGGTCGGACAGCACCTGGGCCCGGTCCGGCGCCGCGGCCGGGGTCGCGGTGGCGCCCGGGGTGGCGGAGGCGGAGTCCGCCGGGTCCGGCTTGGCGTAGTCGTGCACCACGCAGGAGAACGAGGCGGGCTCCCGGCCGGCCAGCGCCGAGGTGAGCAGGGTCGCCTTGGTCTCGTGCTTGGCGTAGGCCTGCGGGTAGCCGCTCTTCTGCACCGTCTGCGCGGCGTCGGTCAGCGGCATCCGGGTGTAGCCGGGGACCTTGACCAGGCCGTCCAGGAACTTGTTGGTCGCGTACACCGGGTCCGAGATCTGCGCCGGGGTGCCCCAGCCCATCGACGGCCGCTGCTGGAAGAGGCCGATCGAATCCCGGTCGCCGCCCGCGAGGTTGCGCAGCTTGGACTCCTGCATGGCGGTTGCCAGCGAGATCGTGGTGGCCCGGTCCGGCAGCGCGCGCGAGCGCGCCACCGCGGCGATCGTCGCGGCGTTGGCGGCCTGCGGCAGCTCCAGGGTGCCGTTGCCGGCCGCGGTCTTCACCGTGCACTCCTCGGACGCGCCCGGCTTGAAGCCGAACCACCAGATCCCGACCACGGCCAGACCGGCGACCAGGGCCAGGCCGAGCAGCCCGACGATCACCATCAGCAGGGCGCGCAGCGGCCCGCGGCGGCGAGTGGGCTCCTCTTCGTCGCCCAGCTCCTCGCTGCTCCTTCTCCTGGCCACCGTCGCCCCTCTCGCGCCTGCTTCTTGATCCGACACCGTACCCACTCGGACGGATGTGCGGCGCCCCCCGGTTGCCGAACCGAGTCCGATCCGTGTCACGGGGCGGCCGCACCGGGCGGACTAGGCTGACGCCCATGAGCAGCCCGAACCCGACGCCCCTGGACCTCACTCTCGACGGCGGCACGCTGACCGCACGGCTCGTCGACTTCCCCTCGGTGAGCGGCGACGAGCAGGCGCTCGCCGACGCCGTGGAGGCCGCGCTGCGCGGCTACCCGCACCTCACCGTGGACCGCCACGGCAACAACGTGGTCGCCCGGACGAACCTGGGCCGGGCCGAGCGCGTCGTCCTGGCCGGCCACCTGGACACCGTGCCGATCGCCGACAACCTCCCCTCGTACGTCGAGGGCGACCTGCTCTACGGCTGCGGCACCTCGGACATGAAGTCCGGCGTGGCCGTCCAACTGCGCCTCGCCGCCACGCTGACCGAGCCCAACCGCGACCTCACCTTCGTCTTCTACGACTGCGAGGAGGTGGAGGCCCACCGCAACGGCCTGGGCCACCTCGCCAAGGACCACCCGGAATGGCTGGCCGGCGACTTCGCGGTGCTGATGGAGCCCAGCGGCGGCATGGTCGAGGGCGGCTGCCAGGGCACCCTGCGGGCACAGGTGCGGCTCACCGGCGTGCGCGCCCACGCGGCCCGCAGCTGGCTCGGCGACAACGCCATCCACCACGCCGCCGAGGTGCTCACCCGGCTCGCGAACTACGAGCCGCGCCGGGTGGAGATCGACGGCCTGGAGTACCGCGAGGGCCTGAACGCGGTCCGGATCGACGGCGGCGTGGCCGGCAACGTGATCCCGGACGAGTGCGTCGTGACGGTCAACTTCCGCTACGCGCCGGACCGCAGCGAGGCGGACGCGGAGAAGCACGTGCGCGAGGTCTTCGACGGCTTCGAGCTGACCGTCACCGACTTCGCGGCGGGTGCCCTGCCCGGACTCTCCCAGCCGGCCGCCCAGGCCTTCGTGGCGGCCACCGGCGGCCAGGCCCGGGCCAAGTTCGGCTGGACCGACGTCGCCCGGTTCAGCGCGCTCGGCGTTCCGGCGGTCAACTACGGCCCCGGTGACCCGAACCTGGCGCACAAGCGGGAGGAGCACTGCTCGCTGAGCGCCATCGCCGAGGCCGAGGAGCGCCTGCGCGGCTGGCTGACCAGCTGAACCGCGCGCGGCACCGCTCGTCCGGCCGGCAGCCGAACGACATCTTCCGGATGCTCAACCGACCTTCCCCCGTTGCCTGAAAACGGGGGAGGGCGGGCGTAGGGTTTCGTCATGACAGGCACAGGAGACGAGAAGCGCTACGGTCACGGCCCCGAGCAGGTCGGGGTGCCGCGGAAGAAGAAGGCCTGGCCCGAGAAGCAGAAGGGCCCGGTGCTGGTGCGCCGGGACCAGGTCGGCACGAGCACCACGGACCAGCGTCTGCTGGACACCACCGGCCCCACCGACTGGCTGCACACCGACCCGTGGCGGGTGCTGCGGATCACCTCCGAGTTCGTCGAGGGCTTCGGCGCCCTCGCCGAACTCCCGCCCGCGATCAGCGTCTTCGGCTCCGCCCGGACCGCGGTCGACTCGCCCGAGTACGAGGCGGGCGTCGCCATCGGCCGGGCCCTCGCCGAGGCCGGCTACGCGGTGATCACCGGCGGCGGCCCGGGCGCGATGGAGGCCGCCAACCGCGGCGCCTCCGAGGCCGGCGGCCTCAGCGTCGGGCTCGGCATCGAGCTGCCCTTCGAGCAGGGCCTCAACGAGTTCGTCGACCTCGGGCTGAACTTCCGCTACTTCTTCGTCCGCAAGACGATGTTCGTGAAGTACGCGCAGGGCTTCGTGGTCCTGCCCGGCGGCCTCGGCACGCTGGACGAGCTGTTCGAGGCGCTCACCCTGGTGCAGACGAAGAAGGTCACCCGCTTCCCGGTGATCCTCTACGGCAGCGCCTACTGGGGCGGTCTGTACGAGTGGCTGAAGAACACCCTGGTCGAGCAGGGCAAGGCGGCCCCGCACGACCTGGAGCTGTTCCACATCACCGACGAGATCGACGAGGTCATGAAGATCCTCGCCGACGCCCGCCGGCCCACCAACGAGATCTAGCCGGAGCGACGAGCGTCGGCACCGGGTCCCGAGCGCTCCGGAGGCGAGCCGAGCGCCATCAAGGGGTCCTAGGCCAGCCCCCGGCGGGCGACCGCCGGGGGGCGGGTGCCCCGGATCGAGGCGACCATGTCCAGCACCTGGCGGGTCTCCGCGACCTGGTGCACCCGGTAGACCTGCGCGCCCAGCCAGGCCGAGACCGCGGTGGTGGCCAGGGTGCCGAGCAGCCGCTCGTCCACCGGCCTGTCCAGGGTCTCGCCGACGAAGTCCTTGTTGGAGAGCGAGACCAGCACTGGGAAGCCGGTCGCGGTCATCTCCGGCAGCCGCCGGGTGGCCTCCAGCGAGTGCCGGGTGTTCTTGCCGAAGTCGTGCCCCGGGTCGATGATCACCGCATCCCGCCGCACGCCCAGCTCCACCGCGCGCTCGGCCAGCCCCACGGTCACGCGCAGGATGTCCGCCATCACGTCCTCGTACCCGATCCGGTGCGGCCGGGTACGGGGCTCGGCGCCGCCCGCGTGGGTGCAGACCAGCCCGGCGTCGTACCGGGCGGCCACCTCGGCGAGCTTCGGGTCCACCCCGCCCCAGGCGTCGTTCAGCAGGTCCGCGCCCGCCGCGCAGACCGCCTCGCCGACCTCGTGCCGCCAGGTGTCCACGCTGATCACCGCCTCGGGGTGGCGCTTGCGCAGCTCGGCCACGAAGGGCACGGTGCGCCGCAGCTCCTCCTCGACCGTGACCTCGTCGCCCGGCCCGGCCTTCACCCCGCCGATGTCCAGGATCGCCGCGCCCTCGGCCATCGCCCGGTCCGCGGCGGCGAAGGCGGCCTCGTCGGCGAAGGTCGCACCCCTGTCGAAGAACGAGTCCGGCGTCCGGTTGACGATGGCCATGATCACCAGCTCGTCGTCACCGAATTCCCGCGGTCCCAGGCGCAGTGCCACCGATGTCTCCTCCACAGCTCCTGCGGGTGCGATGATGGCCCCCGGCCTCACTAAGGGACCATGCTGTCATGATCAGTGTGGTTACCTGCCACCACATAGCGGACCGGCCGGGAGTTCGGGAGGACAGCTCGTGTTCTGGGTGATCGTGGTCGCCATGGCCGTGGTGGTCGGCGGCGCCGCCCTGGTGGCGCTCGGCGGGGGCGGCTCGATGCCGGAGGCGGCACCGGACCGCATCTCCGCGCGACTGCCGCAGGACCGCCCGCTGGGCAAGGCGGACGTGGACGAGCTGCGCCTGCCGATGGCGCTGCGCGGCTACCGGATGGACGAGGTGGACGACGTCCTGGACCGCCTCGGCGCCGAACTCGCCTACCGCGACGCGCGGATCGCCGAGCTGGAGGCCGCCGCCCACCTGCGCGGCGCGGTCGAGGCGACCACCGCACCGGACCCGGCGGCCGAACCGCTGCCCGGACTGGAGCAGTTCGCCCGGGTGGTCGAGCCGGCCGTGGTGCTCGCCAAGCAGCCGGCCGCGGAGCAGGCCCCCGAGGACGCGAAGCCGGGGACGGAGAAGTGACGGAGGCGGTCGAGGGCGCGGTTCTCGGCGCGGACGGCCTGCGCCGCTGCGGCTGGGGCGACTCCACCGACGACTACCGGGTCTACCACGACACCGAGTGGGGCCGCCCGGTGCACGGCGACGACGCGCTGTTCGAGCGGGTCTGCCTGGAGGCCTTCCAGTCCGGCCTGTCCTGGCTGACCATCCTGCGCCGCCGCGAGGGCTTCCGGGCCGCGTTCGCGGGCTTCGAGATCGCCAAGGTCGCCGAGTTCGGCGAGGCGGACAAGGAGCGCCTGCTCGCCGACACCGGCATCATCCGCAACCGGGCCAAGATCGAGGCGGCGATCGCCAACGCGCGGGTCGCCCGCGACCTGGAGGGCGGCCTGGACGCGCTGATCTGGCAGTTCGCCGTCGATCCGGGCCGACCGGCCCCCCGCGCGATGAGCGAGGTGCCGGCCGTCACGCCGGAGTCGACGGCGCTGGCGAAGGCGCTGAAGAAGGCGGGTTTCCGCTTCGTCGGCCCGACCACCGCCTACGCCCTGATGCAGGCCTGCGGGCTGGTCGACGACCACCTGGCGGACTGCCACGTCCGCACCGGCGCCAAGGGCTGAGCCCCGGGCCCGGGTCCGGGCCCGCCAACTGCGCTAGCGGCCCAGGTACTTCGGCTTCTCCTTGGCGATGAAGGCGCGAACCGCGATCCGGTGGTCCTCGCTCTCGCCGGCCAGCGTCTGCAACTCGTCCTCCTTGTCGAGGAGTTCGTCCAGCGAGTGGGAGGCGCCGTACGCCAGCGACTCCTTGATGGCGCCGTAGGCGACGGTCGGGCCCTCGGCCAGCTCGCGGGCGAAGGCCCGTGCGGTGGCGGCGAGTTCCTCGGCCTGCACCACCTTGGTGGCCAGGCCCAGCTCCATCGCCTCGGCGGCCTTGACGGTCCGGGGCAGCATCAGCAGCTCGGTGGCCTTGGCGTGCCCGACCAGCCGCGGCAGCGTCCAGGAGGCGCCCGAGTCGGCGGTCAGCCCGATCCCGGCGAAGGCGGTGTTGAAGCCGGCCCGGTCGGACAGGATGCGGAAGTCGCAGGCGAAGGCGAGCGAGGCGCCGGCGCCGGCCGCCACCCCGCCGACGGCGGCGACGGTCGGCTTGCGCATCCCGGCCAGCGCCCGCACCAGCGGGTTGTAGTGCTCGGCGACGGTCCGCAGCGCGCCCTCGCCGGTCTCCTCGGCCCGCTTCAGCAGGGCCAGGTGCTCGTTCAGGTCCTGCCCGACGCAGAACGCCCGCTCGCCCGCCCCGGTCAGCAGTACGGCCCGCACCGCCGGGTCGGCGGCCGCGGCGGCCATGGTGTCGCGCAGTGCGATCTTGGTGGCGACGTCGAGCGCGTTCATCGCCTCCGGGCGGTTGACGGTGATGACGGCGAGGCCGCCGTCCAGCTCGTACAGCACGGAATCGGACATGGGTGAGGGCTCCCGGGGTCGTGGCGGTGTCAGTCGTGTGTGTCAGGATGCCGGAGCACGCGGGGGCCTGGGGAGTGTGAGGTATCGCACCTTCCGGTGGTGTCCACGCCGCCGCCACGCCGGGGCTTATGACGTGAATTGCGGCGGTTGGGGACGGTCCGGCCCTGGTTGCACCGAGAGTGATGTTGGTCATCAGCCCGTGGCATGCGGGATAATGGCTTCCGATCAATGCGTTCGATACCGGCGGTGGACGGACTGCCGGTGCGTAGCTGAGCGGTTGCAGGAAGGGGAACGAGCATGGCGGCCATGAAGCCGCGGACGGGTGACGGCCCGCTCGAAGTCACCAAAGAGGGGCGGGGCATCATCATGCGCGTTCCGCTCGAAGGCGGCGGACGCCTTGTGGTGGAGCTCACGCCTGACGAGGCCGACGCCCTCGGCGAGGCCCTGAAGAAGGCCTGCGGCTGACCGCAGCAGGTGCTCGCCATCTCCTGGAGATGTGCTGCCGGGCCCGGGTACGACGTCATGTCGGCCCGGGTCCGCACGTTTTCCGGGCCCGGCGCCCCGAGGAGGCCGGGCTCAGCGCTTGATGGCGCAGAGCAGCCCGTCCGAGACCGGCAGCAGCGCCGGCAGCAGGGCCTCGCTCTCCCGCACGTCCCGGACCAGGTCCCGGACCGCGCCGGTCTGCGGGTCCTGGAGCTCCGGCTCGGCCAGCCGGCCCTCCTGGAAGACCCCCTCGAAGCAGACCATCCCGCCCGGCCGCAGCAGTCGCAGCGCCTCCAGCAGGTACTCGCAGGACTCGGCCGGGTCTCCGTCGCAGAACACCAGGTCGTACTGGCCGTCGGCGAGCCGGGGCAGCACGTCCAGCGCCCGGCCCGGTATGAACCGGGAGCGGTTGGCCGCGAACCCGGCGGCCTGGTACGCCTCGCGGGCCAGCTGCTGACGGACCGGCTCCGAGTCCACCGTGGTGAGCACGCCGTCCGGCCGCATCCCGCGCAGCAGGTAGACCCCGGACACCCCGGTGCCGGTGCCGATCTCGGCCACCGCCTTGGCGTCCAGCGCGGCCGCCAGCAGCCGCAGGCAGGCCCCGCCGCTCGGCCCGATCGCCCGTATCCCGGTCCGCGCGGACTGTGCCCGGGCGTAGGTCAGCACCGCGTCCTCGCGCACGTAGGTGTCGGCGAGGGCCGCACGCGCGGGCCCGAACTCGCTGATGGCTGCCTCTTTCGGAGCCCCGGGCGGCGGCCCGGTGCCGAGGGATGTCGATATTTCCTGGCACAGATTACTGGCCGACCGGGAACCGCGTACGGCGGCGGGCCGTTGTCATGTCGGACCGGGCGCGGGAGACCTCCCGGGCACTTTTATCCGGGCTTGACGGGTGAGGTGGATATGGTGGTGGCCCTGCTGGGCAGAAGAGCCGACCGAGGAGGTGTGGCCGAGGGCGACGTCCCTGTGTGGCGGCACTCCCGCGGCACCGCGTCGGCCCGTACGCCGAAGCCCGTGATGAACCAGCCTGCGCACTCCGACCTGGACCAGCCCGTCGCCGCGCCGTCGGCCGCCGGTGCCACCGAGGCCCCCGCCCTCGCGACCTTCACCGAGGGCCACGACGCGCAGACCTGGACTCCGCCCACCTGGGAGGAGATCGTCGAGGCGCACAGCGCCCGCGTCTACCGGCTCGCCTACCGCCTGACGGGCAACCAGCACGACGCCGAGGACCTCACCCAGGAGGTCTTCGTCCGGGTGTTCCGTTCGCTGTCCACCTACACCCCCGGCACGTTCGAGGGCTGGCTGCACCGGATCACCACCAACCTGTTCCTGGACATGGTCCGCCGCCGCCAGCGCATCCGCTTCGACGCGCTCGGCGAGGACGCGGCCGAGCGGCTCGCCTCCCGCGAGCCCAGCCCGGCCCAGCACTTCAGCGACACCCACTTCGACGCCGACGTCCAGCACGCCCTGGACACCCTCGCGCCGGAGTTCCGTGCCGCCGTGGTGCTCTGCGACATCGAGGGCCTGTCCTACGAGGAGATCGCTGCCACGCTGGGCGTCAAGCTCGGCACCGTCCGCAGCCGCATCCACCGCGGGCGCTCGCACCTGCGCGCCGCGCTCAAGCACCGCGCCCCCGGTTCGGTCCCCGGCCGTGAGCGCCGCGGCGGCTCGGAGGAGCCGGTGCCGGTCGGTGTCGGCGCGGTCGAGGCCGCGGTCGCGCCCGGTGGGCGCGGACGGAGGCGACCGTGAGCGGAACCAGCCGGTCCGGTTCGGACCGGTCGGATGCGTCCGACCGGTCCCTGACCCGACGGGGCTGGGCCCTGCCGGGCCGTCGCGGAGGCGACGAACCCGGTGAGCCCGCGCTGCCCCCGGTGGCGCTGCCCGCGGACACGTCGCTGCACGCGCTTCCCGTCCGCCCCGCCGCACCCGCCGCCGAGGAGCACCACCTCGGCGAGCGCCTCTCCGCCTTCCTGGACGGCGAACTCGGCCACAACTCGCGCGACCGCGTCCAGGCCCACCTGGCGACCTGCCCGCAGTGCCTCGCCGAGGCCGACGAGGGCCGCGCCGTCAAGCACATGCTGACCCGCACCGGCACGCCCGGTCCGTCCTCCGCGCTGATGGCCCGCCTGATGGCCGTCGGCAACCTCCCCGAGGACGCTCCGGCGGACCGCGACTGGCCGGCCGGGCGCGGGCGCCGCGATGACGACGACGACCTGCCCGGTGGCGGGGTCGCGGCCACCGGCACGCTCGG
>NZ_JAHSQD010000313.1 GCF_020103755.1 Streptomyces sp. LS1784 | reverse complement strand
CGTCGCCGCCGGTACCGCCTCCGCCGTCGCCGCGGCCGCCCTGGCCGGCCTCGCGCTGGGCCTGGCACCCGCCGCCTCGGCCGGTGAGTTCCTGGCCAACGGCGGCTTCGAGTCCGGCTCGCTCGGCCCCTGGAGCTGCACCGGCAACTCCGGCAGCGTCGTCACCAGCCCGGTGCACAGCGGCAGCCGCGCGCTCGCCGCGGCCGCCACGGCCGGCGACACCGCCCAGTGCAGCCAGACCGTCACCGTCGCCCCGAACACCACCTACACGCTCAGCGCCTTCGTCAACGGCTCGTACGTCTACCTGGGCGTGGACGGCGGCGGCCCGAGCACCTGGACGCCGGGCACCGGCGGCTCGTACCAGAAGCTCAGCCTCGGCTTCACCACCGGCGCCAACCAGACCAGCGCCACCGTCTACACCCACGGCTGGTACGGCCAGGGCACCTACTACGCGGACGACATCTCGCTGGACGGTCCGGGCGCCCCCAGCCCCACTCCGACTTCCACTCCCACCGTCACCGCTTCGCCGACCGCGACCCCGACGGGTACGCCCACCGGGACGCCCACCGGCACCCCGACGGGCACGCCCACCGGGACGCCCACCAACCCGCCGGCCGGCAGCCACGCCCTGGTCGGCTACCTGCACGCGAGCTTCGCCAACGGCGCCGGCTACACCCGGATGGCCGACGTCCCGAACTCCTGGGACTTCATCAACCTCTCCTTCGGCGAGCCCACGTCCGTCACCTCCGGCGACATCCGCTTCAACCGCTGCCCGGCCACCGAGTGCCCGAGCGTCGAGTCGGACGACGAGTTCAAGGCCGCCATCGCCGCCAAGCGGGCCCAGGGCAAGAAGGTGCTGATCTCGATCGGCGGCCAGAACGGCCAGGTCCAGCTGACCGGCACCGCCGCCCGGGACGCCTTCGTCCGCTCGGTCTCGGCGATCATCGACACGTGGGGCCTGGACGGCCTGGACATCGACTTCGAGGGGCACTCGCTCTCCCTCGACACCGGTGACACCGACTTCAGGAACCCGACCAGCCCGGTCATCGTCAACCTGATCTCCGCACTGAAGACCCTCAAGGCCAAGTACGGCCCGGGCTTCGTGCTGACCATGGCGCCGGAGACCTTCTTCGTCCAACTCGGCTACCAGTACTACGGATCGGGCCCCTGGGGCGGCCAGGACCCGCGCGCCGGGGCGTACCTGCCGGTCATCCACGCGCTGCGCGACGACCTCACCCTGCTGCACGTCCAGGACTACAACTCCGGCTCCATCATGGGCCTGGACAACCAGTACCACTCGATGGGCGGCGCCGACTTCCACGTCGCGATGACCGACATGCTGCTCAAGGGCTTCCCGGTGGCGGGCAACGCGAACAACGTGTTCCCGGCGCTGCCCGCCTCCAAGGTCGCCATCGGCATGCCGGCCACCACCAGCGCGGGCAACGGCTACGTCGCCCCGGCCGAGGTGAACAAGGCGCTCGACTGCCTCACCAGGCTGGCCAACTGCGGTTCCTACGTGCCGCGTTCGGGCGCGCAGCCGAACCTTCGCGGGCTGATGACCTGGTCGATCAACTGGGACCGGTTCGGCGGCCAGGAGTTCTCCAGGAACTTCACCGGCTACTTCGGCCGCTGACCTGACGGCCTTCGGGGCCATGCTTGAACCTGACACCGGTGTGAGGTCCAAGCATGGTCCCCATGGCGACCACACAGCGCACGACCCCGGTGTCCCACAAGCCCTTTCCGCTCCCCGCCCTGCTGGCCCTGGCCACCGCCGTCTTCGTCACCGGCCTCACCGAGAACCTGCCCGCCGGCGTGCTGCCCGGGATGAGCGAGGCGCTCGGGGTCAGCGAGTCCGCGGCCGGGCAGACCGTCACCGTCTACGCGATCGGCTCCGCCGTCACCGCGATCCCGCTCACCGGGGCCACCGCCGGCTGGGGCCGCAAGCGGCTGCTGCTCACCGCGATGGCGGGCTTCGCGGTGGCCAACACCGTCACCGCGGCCTCCACCAGCTACCCGCTCACGCTGGCCGCCCGCTTCCTCGCGGGCGTCGCGGCCGGCCTCGCCTGGGCCCTGCTGGCGGGGTACGCGCGCCGGCTGGTGCCGGTCCGGCAGCAGGGCCGGGCCATGGCCGTGGCGATGGCGGGCGTGCCGGTGGCGCTGTCGCTGGGAGTGCCGGTCGGCACCTTCCTTGGGCAGGTGCTCGCCTGGTGGGTGCCCTTCCTGGCCATGACGGCACTGGCGGTCGGCGTGATCGGCTGGATCGCGGCGCTGTTGCCGGAGCAGCCCGGACAACCGGCCGGCGAGCGGGTGCCGGTCCGGCACGCGATCACCGTGCCCGGCGTACGGCCGGTGCTCACCGTGACGGTGCTCTACGTGCTCGCGCACACCATCCTGTTCACCTACATCGCGCCCTTCCTGGACCAGGCCGGCCTCGGCGACGCCACCGGCACCGTACTGCTGGTCTTCGGGCTGGCCTCGCTGCCGGCCGTCTGGCTGATCGGCGCCCACATCCACCGCCGGCTGCGGCAGTTGACGATCGGCGGCGCGCTGCTGGTCGCCCTGACGGCGGCCGTCCTCGCGGTGTGGTCCGGCAGTACGCCGCTGGTGTACGTCGCGGCGATGTTCTGGGGCCTGGGCTGGGGCGGCGCCCCGACCCTGCTCCAGACCGCCCTGGGCGACGCGGGCGGGGAGCGGGCGGACGCCGCCCAGGCCGTACTGGTGACCCTGTGGAACGCCGCGATGGCGGGCGGCGGCGTGGTCGGCGGCCTGGTCCTGAGCGGACTGGGGACCGGCGCCCTGCCCTGGACGGTGCTCGCGCTGATGCTCCCCGTCCTCGCCGTGACCACCGCCGCCCGCCGCCACGCCTTCCCGTCCCGGCGCTGACGCAGTGCCCCGGCGCCGGCCCGCAGGCGCGGGACCGAGGACCTAGCCCGCCATCAGCCGGTTCACCGCCTCGACCACCTCGGGAGACGCCTTCGCCATGGAACCCGAGGCGTACGGCGGCTGCGGGTCGTACTCGATCAGCAGCTGGATCGCCTGCGCGGTCGTGTCCCCGCTGATCACGCCGGCCAGCGTCAGGGCGAGGTCGATCCCGGCCGAGACCCCGGCGGCGATGGCGTACTTGCCGTCGATGACGACCCGCTCCGTCCCGGTCGGTTCCGCCCCGTACGCGGGCAGCCGGTCCAGAACGCCCCAGTGCGTGGTGGCCCGACGGCCCTTGAGCAGCCCGGCGGCGCCCAGCAGCAGCGAGCCCGAGCAGACCGAGGTGGTCCAGGTGGTGGTCGCATCCACCCGGCGCAGCCAGTCGAGCAGCGCCTCGTTCGCGAGCTGGGCCTGCGTGCCGGGCCCGCCGGGCACCAGCAGCAGGTCGGCCGAGTCCACCTCGTCCAGGGTGGCGTCCGCGGTGATCGCCAGGCTGCCGAGGTCGTTGCGCACCGGCCCCCGCTCGGCGGCGGTGAACACGACCTCGGCGCCCGGGATCCGGGCCAGCACCTCGTACGGGCCGACCGCGTCCAGGGTGGTGAACTCGGGGTAGAGCAGGATGGCGATGCGCATCAGTGACCTCCATCGGTACTGGGTCGGAAGCGGCGTCGGTACTCGGCGGGCGGGGCGGCCAGGGCCCGGACGAAGGCGCGCCGCATCGCCTCCGGGGTGCCGTAGCCGCAGGAGCGCGCGATCTCCTCGACGCCGTCGTCGGTGTCCTCCAACAGCCGCCGTGCGGCCTCCAGCCGGACCCCGTCCACGTACCGGCCCGGGGTCACCCCCACCTCGGCGGCGAAGGCACGGGCGAAGTGCCGCGGCGACAGTGCCGACCGGTCGGCCAGCGCCTCGACGGACAGGTCGGCCTCCGGGTGCTCGGCGATCCACCGCTGCACCTCGCGCAGCGGTTGCCGGGCCGCCACCTGGGCGGCCAGCTGGGTGCTGAACTGGGCTTGGTTGCCCGGCCGGCGCAGGAAGACCACCAGGTGCCGGGCGACCAGCAGCGCGGTGTCCCGTCCGAGGTCCTCCTCGACCAGGGCGAGCGCCAGGTCGATCCCGGCGGTGACCCCGGCCGAGGTGGCGATGTGCCCGTCCCGGACGTGGATCGGGTCCGGGTGCACCTCGACGTCCGGGAACCGCCGGCCCAGCTCCTCGCAGTAGGCCCAGTGGGTGGTCGCCCGGCGCCCGGCCAGCAGTCCGGCCTCGGCGAGCAGGAAGGCCCCGGTGCACACCGACACCACCCGCTCGGCCCGTCCGGCCAGCTCCCGGATCCGCGCCACCAGCGCAGGGTCCGGGTGCTCGGTGCCCTTCCCGCCGGGAACCAGCAGGGTGTGCACCGGCCCGACCTCGGCCAGGTCCGCGTCCGGCAGCAGTCGCAGGCCACTGTGGGTGCGCACCGGGCCGCCGCCGGAGGAGGCGGTGGCCACCCGGTACGCCTCCGGCCGGCCGCAGGCGTTGGCCGCCCCCGCGAACACCTCCAGGGGCCCGGTCACATCGAGGCTCTGCACGCCCTCGAAGAGGACGATGACCACGCTGCGCGCTCTCATGCTGCCAGCCTGTCAGCGGGTCGTGACGGCAGCAATGACCTGTTTCCCACCTTTCCTGCCACGCCCTGCGGGCGTACGGCAGAACGCCGGAAGGCCCCCCGCTTTCGCGAAGGGCCTTCCGGCTGTCTGTGCGCCGCCAGGGACTCGAACCCCGGACCCGCTGATTAAGAGTCAGCTGCTCTAACCAACTGAGCTAGCGGCGCCTGCTGACGTGGAGAACATTACCTGGTCAGCTGCCGAAACTCACAATCGGCCGGAGGTGGGAGTCCGGCAGGCTCACATGGTCAGCACCACCTTGCCCCGGACGTGCCCGGCGCCGACCAGCCGGTGGGCCTCGGCGACCCGCTCCATCGGGAACGACTCCTCGACCTCCAGCCGCAGCCCGCCGGCCTCCCACAGCTTCACCAGCTCGGCCAGCCGCCCGGCCGTCCGCTCGCCCCGCAGCCCCCGGACGCCCAGTCGCTCGGCGCCCGGGTAGTCGACCACGGTGCCGATCCGGTTCCGGTCGGCGACCAGCTCGACGGAGGCCTCCAGGGCGCCCCGACCGGCGGCGTCGAAGGCCGCGGTCACCCCCTGCGGGGCCACCGCCCGGACCCGCTCGACCAGTCCCTCGCCGTACGTCACCGGTGCCGCGCCCAGCTCCCGCAGGTACCCGTGGTTGCGTTCGCTCGCGGTGCCGACCACCGTGGCACCCCAGGCCCGGGCCAGCTGGACGGCGACCGTGCCGACCCCGCCCGCGGCGCCGTGCACCAGCACGGTGTCACCCGCGCCCACGCCGAGCCCGGTGAGCGCCAGGTGCGCGGTCTGGCCGGACGCGGAGAGCGAGCCGGCCTGCTCCCACGGCATCCCGGCGGGCTTGGCCACCAGCCGGCCGGCGTCCACGGTGACCCGGTCGGCCTGGCAGCCCAGCACCCGGAAGCCCAGCACCTCGTCCCCGACCCGCCAGCCGTCGGCGTCCGGGCCGAGGGCGTCCACCACCCCGGCGAACTCGTTGCCGAGGACGAACGGCGGCTCGACCGCCGTCCCCGGCGGGCGGAAGCCCTCGCGGATCGCGAGGTCCACCGGCTGCACCCCGGCCGCGTACACCCGTACCCGCACCTCACCCGGCCCGGGCTCCGGGTCGGGCACCTCGGTGACCCGCAGGACCTCCGGACCGCCGGACCCCGTCACGGTGACCGCTTTCATGCCTTGTCCCGCCCCTTCTCGACCCTTCCGATGACGACGATCCTCAGGCCTGAAGTGCGCTTGAGGTCAAGCCGTTGTTCAGTGTGTCGACACTGATGGGCGCATTGTCAGATTTATCCTGGACGGCGCTCAGCCGTCCGTCGTCGAGAGGAACCTCCCCGTGGGCCAGCTGCCCCTGTTCTTCCTGGTGCTGCTCGCCTCCGTGGTGACCATGCCGCTCGGCCGCAGGACCGGAGTCCCCCAACCGGTGCTGATGACCCTGCTCGGCATCGTCATGGCGCTCGTCCCGCAGATCCCGGACGTCACCGTCGAGCCGGAGCTGATCCTGCCGCTGGTCCTGCCGCCGCTGATCTTCGCGGTGGCCCGGCGCTCCTCGGTGCGCTACTTCAAGGCCAACGCCCGCTCGATCCTGCTGCTGGCCGTCGCCCTGGTGGCGGTCACCACGGTCGCCGTGGCCGGCACCGTGCACTGGCTGCTGCCCACCCTGCCGCTGGCCGCCGCGATCGCGGTCGGCGCGCTGGTCTCCCCGCCCGACCCGGTCGCCGCCGTCGCGGTGGCCGGCAGCGTCGGGCTGCCCCGCCGCCTGGTGGCGATCCTGGAGAGCGAGGGGTTGTTCAACGACGTCACCGCGATCGTCATCTACTCGCTGTCCATCGAGGCCATGGTCAGCGGCGACTTCTCGGTCGGTGACGCGGTACTGCGCTTCGTGCTGTCCGCGGTGCTGGCCGTGGTGGTCGGCGTCGCGCTCGGCTGGGTCAACACCAAGCTCGCCGAGCGCCTGGACGACCCGACCCAGCAGGTCGCGCTCAACCTGCTGGTGCCGTTCGCCGCCTACACCCTGGCGGAGGAGATCCACGGCTCCGGTGTGCTCGCCGTCGTGGTCTGCGCGCTCTACCTCGCCGAACGGGCCTCCGACGCCGACGCCGTCTCCTACCGGCTGGTCGGCAACGCCTTCTGGGAGGTGGTCGAGATCCTGATCACCGGTGTCGCCTTCGGCCTGATCGGCCTGGAGCTGGCCACCGTGCTCAAGGAGGCCGGCCGCGGCTGGACCGGCTTCATCGGCGACGCCGCCGTGGTCATCGCGGTGGTCGTGCTGGTCCGGCTGCTCTGGCTGCTGCCGGCCGGATGGCTGTCGAAGAAACTGCGCTCCGGCGACGACGAGGACACGCCGTTCAGCTGGAAGGAGAGCGTGATCCTCTGGTGGTCCGGGATGCGCGGCGTGGCCACCGTCGCCCTGGCGCTCGCCATCCCGCTCACCCTGCACTCCGGCGAGGACTTCCCCGAGCGCGGCCGGCTGGTCTTCATCGCCTTCAGCGTGGTGCTGTTCACCCTGCTGGTGCAGGGCCTCACCCTGCCCTGGCTGGCCAAGCGGCTCGAACTCGACATCGACCAGGACAAGCACGAGCAGGCCGTGCGACAGCTCTGGTGGCGGGCCGCCAAGGCCGGGCTCAAGCGGCTCGGCGAGCTGGAGGAGCAGGACCGGCTGCCCGTCGAGGTCGCCGACCGCCTGCGGGACCGCCAGCACGACCGGCTGGCCCGGCTCTGCCCGGAGAACTACGCCGAGGAGGAGGCCGCCGAGGCCAAGCTGCGGATGGCCCAGTGGCGGGCCGCCCGGGACGTCGAGCAGGAGATGATCGCCGCCTCCCGCCGCGAGATGCTCTCCGCCCGCAGCGAGCCCGGCGCCGATCCGGAACTGGTCGACCACGTGCTGCGCGGACTCGACCTGCGCTCCGAACGGAAGTGACGGGCTGTCCGCGCCCGCAGGGCGGAATGTGCGCGACCGGCTCCGGGGTTGCATAGGCTGAACCCGGGCAGGCCGTCAACGGAGTCGGCGCACCATCAGGACCCGCACGACCTCGCACAGACCGTTGCCACCCGGCCCGCACGCCTGGCCCTGCCGGTTTCTGCACACAGACGAATCGAGGACCCACCGATGTCGGAGACCCGCGCCGACGCCCGCACCCCGCTCGACCGCACCCCGCAGTGGGCCGCCCTGGCCAAGCACCGGGCCGAACTGGGTGACACCCACCTGCGTGAGCTGTTCGCCGCCGACCCGGAGCGCGGCCGCCGCTACACCCTCCAGGTCGGCGACCTGCACGTGGACTACGCCAAGCAGCTGGTCACCGACGAGACGCTGGAGCTGCTGCGCGAACTGGCCGCCGCCACCGGCGTCGCCGAACTGCGGGACGCGATGTTCCGCGGCGAGAAGATCAACAACACCGAGCAGCGGGCGGTCCTGCACACCGCGCTGCGCGCCCCGCGCGGCGCCGTGATCGAGGTCGACGGCGAGAACGTGGTGCCCGCGGTGCACGCCGTCCTCGACAAGATGGCCGCCTTCGCCGACCGGGTCCGCAGCGGCGAGTGGAAGGGGCACACCGGCAAGCCGATCCGCACCGTCGTCAACATCGGCATCGGCGGCTCCGACCTCGGCCCGGCGATGGCCTACGAGGTGCTCCGCTCGTACGCCAAGCGCGACCTCGACGTCCGCTTCGTCTCCAACGTGGACGGCGCCGACCTGCACGAGGCCGTCCGCGACCTCGACCCGGCCGAGACGCTGTTCATCGTCGCCTCGAAGACCTTCACCACCATCGAGACCATCACCAACGCGGTCTCCGCGCGCAACTGGCTGCTCACCGGGCTGCGCGCCGACACCGACGCGGTGGCCAAGCACTTCGTCGCGCTGTCCACCAACGCCCAGGGCGTGCAGGACTTCGGCATCGACACCGCCAACATGTTCGAGTTCTGGGACTGGGTGGGCGGCCGCTACTCCTACGACTCGGCGATCGGCCTCTCGCTGATGATCGCCATCGGCCCGGACGCCTTCCGCGAGATGCTGGACGGATTCCACCTGGTCGACGAGCACTTCCGCACCGCACCGGCGGAGCAGAACGTCCCGCTGCTGCTCGGCCTGCTCGGCGTCTGGTACGGCGCGTTCTTCGACGCCCAGGCGCACGCGGTGCTGCCCTACTCGCACTACCTGTCCAAGTTCACCGCCTACCTCCAGCAGCTGGACATGGAGTCCAACGGCAAGTCGGTGACCCGCGACGGCACCCCGGTGGACTGGCAGACCGGCCCGGTGGTCTGGGGCACCCCCGGCACCAACGGCCAGCACGCCTACTACCAGCTGCTGCACCAGGGCACCAAGGTCATCCCGGCCGACTTCATCGGCTTCGCCAAGCCGGTCGCCGACCTGCTCCCCGGCCTGGTCGCCCAGCACGACCTGCTGCTGGCCAACTTCTTCGCCCAGACCCAGGCGCTGGCCTTCGGCAAGACCCCGGAGGAGGTCGCGGCCGAGGGCGTGCCCGCCGAGCTCGTCCCGCACAAGACCTTCAAGGGCAACCACCCGACCACCACGATCCTGGCCGGCGAGCTCACCCCCTCGGTGCTCGGCCAGCTGGTCGCGCTCTACGAGCACAAGGTGTTCGTCCAGGGTGCGGTCTGGAACATCGACTCCTTCGACCAGTGGGGCGTGGAGCTGGGCAAGGTGCTCGCCAAGCGGATCGAGCCGGTGCTGCTCACCGGCGAGGGCGCCGAGCAGCTGGACAGTTCCACGGCCGAGCTGGTCGCCCGCTACCGCGCGCTGCGCGGCCGCTGAGCCCGGATCGGGCCGTCCGCTCCGGCGGGCGGCCCGGTCACCGGCGCCGCGGTCACCGGCATCGGTCACCGGTGTATCGGCAGGTCGGTCCGGAAACGTCGGAAGGCCCTTCGCTCTCGCGAAGGGCCTTCCGGCTGTCTGTGCGCCGCCAGGGACTCGAACCCCGGACCCGCTGATTAAGAGTCAGCTGCTCTAACCAACTGAGCTAGCGGCGCCTGCTGACAGAGAAGACTCTAGCAGCGCCGTGCGGCCGAGCCAAAATCGAATACCGGTCGTCCCGCGTTCACCCCCCGGTCACGACGGCCGCCCCGGCGGGAACCGGCGCGCCCGGCTCGCGCGCCGCCCGGACGCAGGCCCACAGCACCACCGCGGCGCCGGGCAGCCGGGGCTCCCGCTGTTC
>NZ_JAHSQD010000312.1 GCF_020103755.1 Streptomyces sp. LS1784 | reverse complement strand
TGCGGGGGTGCGGCTCCCGGAGGCTCAGCGGCCGCCGGCGGCCTTCAGGATGGAGGCGACGGCCGGGCCGGCCGCGTCCACGCCGTGGCCGCCGCCCTGCACCTCGGCGGCCACCGCGATGTTGCCGCGGTAGGCGGTGAACCAGCTGTTGGTGACGTCGACGCCGGCGACCTCGGCGGAGCCGGTCTTGGCGCCCGCGTTGTCGGTGATGCCGGCCATCACCTCCTTGGCGGTGCCGCCGGAGGCGGTGGCCGCCATCATCGCCTTCAGCTTGCCGGCCACGTCCGGGGAGAGCGGTCGGGCGGCCTTCTGCTGCGGCAGCTCGGCGACCAGGATCGGCTGCTTGAACTCGCCGCTCTGCACGGTGGCGGTGACCGAGGCGATGGCCAGCGGGTTCATCTGGACCTTGCCCTGGCCGATGTAGTTCATCGACTGCTCGTCCTTGTTGGTGCCCGGGTCCGGCACCCGGCCGTCGGCGTTGGGCAGGCCGGTCTTCCACTCCAGGCCGATGCCGAAGACGTCCTTGGCCTCGCCGGCGAGGCTGGTCGGCTTCAGGCTGGCCAGGCCCTGATTGATGAAGGCCGTGTTGCAGGACATCATGAAGTCCTGCTGGAGCGTGTTGTTCGGGAAGGCGCCCGGAAAGGAGTTCGGGATCGGGTGCGCGTTGCCGCTCTTCTCCGGGCAGGCCACCACGGTGTCCGGGTTGACCCCGGCCTCCAGCAGCGCCGCCGAGGTGACGATCTTCATCGTCGAGCCCGGTGCGAGCAGCCCGGTGAAGGCCCGGTTCTGGCCGTTGGACGGCGAGTTGGCGAAGGCCAGCACCTGACCGGTGCTCGGCTCGATCGCGACGATGGAGCCGGGCTTGCCGCCCAGGTCGGTCATCGCCTTCTCGGCGGCGGCCTGGAGGGTGTTGTCGATGGTCACCTTGAACGGCTTGCCCGGCTTCGGCTCGACGATGGTGAACAGCTTGTCCACGGCGCCCTTGCCAGCCGGGTCGGAGATCACCACCGCGCTGCCCGCGTCCTGCTCCTTGGCCGGGTCCGGCGGCAGCAGCTTGTTGGCGTTCTCCTGGAGGGTGTTCATCAGTGCCGGGGTGAGCGAGGCGCCCTGGACCGGCTTGCCGTTGCGGTCGACCACGGTGGACGGCGGGGAGTAGACCGGCTGGACGGCGATGGTCTCGTTGCCGGACAGGTGGGGGTGGATCACCGACGGGGCCCAGTGCACGGCCGGGGTGTTGTCGCTCATCTTCACGACGCCCAGGAAGCCCTGGTAGTCCCAGGCCCGGTTGGTGCCGGCGAACTCGGCGCGCGCCTTGTAGGACATCAGCGTGCCGGTGGGCCCGGGCGTGGCGGTGGCGGACGGCGAGTCGGTCGCACCCGGCGTCGCGGAGGCCCCGGCGGAGGGCTTGGCGGCCGGGGCGGGGGTGCCGGTGGCGGCGGCGAAGACCTGCTGGGTGGTCGGGCCGAACGGAGTGAGGGTCAGCGCGCTCGGCTTGACCTGGTCCCTGAAGGCGGTCAGGGCGGCGGTGGCCGCGGCCGGGTCGTCGGTCAGCGAGGCCGCCTTGGCGATGTCGCCGGCCGCCCAGGCCGTCAGGAAGTCCTTCAACCCGGCTGCCGCCTGCTCGGCCGACGGCGGTTCGGCGACCACCGTACGGGGCTTCTTGCCGCCGGACCCGCCCGAGTCGCTCATCAGGCTGTACGCGCCGTAGCCGCCGCCCGCGAGGACGGCGATGGACACGCCGGTGATGATGCCGATCTTCGCGCCACTGCGCATGGTGGAGTTCCCCCAGGGGTCTCGCGGCCGGGCGCAACCGGCCGGGGCCGGAAACGCGGTACCCCCCCACCCTAGGCAGCGCGGATCGGTGCGCCGGCGAATCGCCCGGGACTTGTGACGGATCTGGTACGTGCCGTGCACCGCATACGGACGGTTCGCGGGAACCCGGTGCGCACGGGGCGGCGGATCAGATCCAGGTGTTGAACCAGATCCGTCGGCGCCAGTCCTCCAGCGGGATGGTCTGCCCGGTGAACAGCGGGAAGAAGAACAGGAAGTTCCAGACGATCAGCAGGACCAGCAGGCCGGCCGCCGCGGAGCCGATGATCCGGCGGTCCCGGGAGGCGCCGGCCGGGCCGATCAGGGCGCCGATCAGCATCGTCACCGCGAGCACCAGGAACGGGACGAAGACCACCGCGTAGAAGAGGAAGATCGTCCGCTGCTGGTAGGCGAACCAGGGCAGGTAGCCGGCGGCCAGGCCGCAGAGCAGCGCGCCCGCCCGCCAGTCCCGCCGGGCCGCCCAGCGCCACAGGCAGTAGACCAGCGCTGCGATGCCCGTCCACCACAGCAGCGGGGTGCCGATGCCCAGCACCTCGCGGGCGCAGTCGGCGGCGGTGCAGCCGGCCTGGCCGTACTTGGGGGACTCGTAGTAGAAGGACACCGGCCGGCCCAGCACCAGCCAGGACCACGGGTTGGACTGGTAGGTGTGCGGGTCGCTCAGGCCGACGTGGAAGTCGTAGACCGTCGAGTGGTAGTGCCACAGGGCGCGCAGGCCCTCGGGTATCCACGGGAAGTCGGTGGAGCGCCCGGCCGCCCAGTCCCGGCCCCAGCCGCCCTGGCCGGGGGCGGTGCTGCTGGCGAACCAGCCCCACCAGGACGCGACGTAGACCGCGGCCGAGACCACGACGACCGAGACGAAGGCCGGCACCACGTCCCGGGCGCCCGCCGCCAGGAACGGGCGCGGGGCGCCGGCCAGGCGGCGGGCGCCGACGTCCCAGAGCACGGTCAGCAGGCCGAAGGCCGCCATGACGTACAGGCCGCTCCACTTGGTGGCGCAGGTCAGGCCGACGCAGACGCCGGCCGCGATCCGGTACGGGCGCCAGCCCAGGTTCAGCCGCTGGGCGAGCTGCGGGTTCTCGATCCCGCCCAGCCTCCGGGCCAGCAGGGCCCGGGTGCGGTCGCGGTCCAGCAGCAGGAAGCCGAAGGCGGCGAGGGTCCAGAACATCACCACCAGGTCGAGCAGGGCCGCCCGGCTGAGCACCAGGTGCAGGCCGTCCACCGAGAGCAGCAGGCCCGCCACACAGCCGAGCAGCGTGGAGCGGAACATCCGGCGGGCGATCCGGGCCACCATCAGCACCGACAGGGTGCCGAGCAGGGCCACCGCGAACCGCCAGCCGAAGGGGTTCATGCCGAACAGCTGCTCGCCCGCGCCGATGATCCACTTGCCCACCGGCGGGTGCACCACGTACGAGGGCGTCGCCCGGTACGGGACGGCCGCGCCCGGCGTCATGATCGTGGTGTTGGCGTCCTCCGGCCAGCTGATCTCGTAGCCGCCGTGCCAGAGCGCGTAGGCGTCCTTGGCGTAGTACGTCTCGTCGAAGATGATCGCGTGCGGCTGCCCGAGGTTGGTGAACCGCAGGACGCCGGCGAACACCGCCACCGCGATCGGACCCAGCCAGCCGGCCCAGCGGCAGAGGAAGAACCACAGGCCCTGCGGCAGCGAGACGCCCATCCGCAGCAGTAGCGGCGACTGCGGCACGTCCCGGGGCGTCACCCGGGGGCCGTCCGGCATCGGCGGCGCCAGGCGCTCGGTGAGCGTCGCCGCGGGACGGGCGGTGTAGCCGTACCGGGCCAGGCGTTCGCGCCAGTCGGCGGGGCCGGTCCGTGGTGAGCGGGGGGACGGCAGACCGACGCCGCCGTACGCGGATCGGTCCGTACCAGTGGGCGTCTGCGCCGCCGTGTCGCCGTTCATCCGCCACATCGTAGGGGCGCTCCTCGCACGCGTGTCCGCTCCCTCGGAAGCTGCCCGAATCGTCACCAAAAGCCCTGGGCGCTCGGCAGCTGCAAGGATGGGGACCGTGACAGGAGTACTCGTTCTCGCAGGCACCCCCATCGGCGACGTCTCGGACGCCCCGCCCCGGCTGGTCAACGAACTGGCCACGGCGGACGTGATCGCGGCCGAGGACACCCGGCGGCTGCGCCGGCTCACCCAGGCGCTCGGGGTGACCCCGGCGGGACGGGTGGTCTCCTACTTCGAGGGCAACGAGGTCGGCCGCACCCCCGAACTGGTCGAGGCGCTGCTCGGCGGCGCCCGGGTGCTGCTGGTCACCGACGCCGGCATGCCCTCGGTCTCCGACCCCGGCTACCGGCTGGTCGCCGCCGCCGTGGCCGCCGACGTCAAGGTCACCGCGGTGCCCGGGCCCTCGGCGGTGCTCACCGCGCTCGCGCTGTCCGGCCTGCCGGTGGACCGCTTCACCTTCGAGGGCTTCCTGCCGCGCAAGAGCGGCGACCGGGCCCGGCAGCTCGCCTCGATCGCCGCCGAGCCGCGCACCATGGTCTTCTTCGAGGCGCCGCACCGGATCGCCGAGGCGCTGACGGCGATGGCCGAGGCGTTCGGGCCGGAGCGGCCGGCCGCCGTCTGCCGCGAGCTCACCAAGACCTACGAGGAGGTCAAGCGCGGGCCGATCGGCGAGCTCGCGGCCTGGGCGGCCGAAGGCGTCAAGGGCGAGATCACCGTCGTGGTCGCCGGCGCCCCGCCGGCCGCGCCGCAGGAACTGACCCCGGCCGAGCTGGCCCGGCTGGTGGCCGTCCGTGAGGAGGCCGGGGAGCGCCGAAAGGAGGCCATCGCGGCCGTCGCGGTGGAACTCTCGCTGCCCAAGCGGGAGGTTTTCGACGCGGTCGTGGCGGCGAAGAAGGAAAGCCTGGAGGGCGGTCCGGGAAAGGGGTGAACTCCGGGGCTTGCGTTGCTCACGGGGAGTCGTACCGTGGAGGGAAGGCCCCGGTAAACACCCGCTGAGCTGAAGTTTCGGTCGCGGTTCTCGGTCCTGGGAAGGCCCTTCGTATAGGGCTGCCCAACCCGCATCCAAGTCTTCACAAGTGGGGCATCGGCCGAGGCGGTCCGGGCATTTCCTGGAAGGGAAAGACCCAGCCGGACGAACGTCCGGCGGGCGCTGGGAGACGGCTATGAGCGATGTTGTCGGCAGCCCCCGCGGTGGCAATGCGCTGAGCACGGCAGGCCTGGCCGGCCGGCCGCACACTCCCGTCGAGACCGTACGGGAGGCCTACTCCTTCGCGTGCCTGCGCTGCGGGTACGGCTGGGAGCAGGCGTACGACATCGAGCACCACGTGGCCAGGGACGGGCACGTCGTGTTCGAGTACCACGCCAACGGCGGCCGGGTGCCGTCCCCGCTGCTCAAGCCGACCTGCCCGGGGTGCGGCGGCCACACCGTTCGGATCATGCGCGAGGGCCGGGTGGCCTCCGCGGACCAGCCGTGGCAGAACGCCCCCGGCTACCCGGCGCACGCCGAGCCGGCCGGGACGCCCCCGGTGGCCGAGCCCGTCCGGCCGCGCGGACGCTGGGCCCGGTTCTGGTCGCGGCTGCTGGGCTGACACCGGGGCGACGCAGGAGGGACCGCCCCCGGCCGGGAGACAACTCGGTCGAGGGCGGTCCGTGCGCCCGACTAAGCTTTCCGACCATGGCGGCCACTGCAGACCACAGCACCACCGGGGCGAGCGCCCCGGCGTACTACGTTTCCACCCCGATCTACTACGTCAACGATCGCCCGCACCTGGGCCACGCGTACACCACCGTGGCGGGCGACGTCCTCACCCGCTGGCACCGCCAGCGCGGCGAGAAGGTGTGGTACCTGACCGGCACCGACGAGCACGGTCAGAAGATCATGCGGACCGCCGAGGCGAACGGCGTCAGCCCGCAGGAGTGGTGCGACAAGCTGGTCGAGGAGGCCTGGAAGCCGCTCTGGGAGCACCTGGAGATCGCCAACGACGACTTCATCCGCACCACCGAGGAGCGGCACACCGCCCGGGTGCAGGAGTTCGTCCAGGACCTGTACGACAAGGGCGAGATCTACAAGGGCGGCTACTCCGGCCCGTACTGCGTCGGCTGCGAGGAGTTCAAGCTCCCGTCCGAGCTGCTCGACGGCGCGACCGCGGACGAGAAGCTCTGCACCGTGCACAAGCGGCCGGTCGAGTGGCTGGAGGAGGAGAACTACTTCTTCCGCCTCTCCGCCTACGGCCCGCAGCTGCTGGAGTTCTACGCGGCGAACCCGGACTTCATCCAGCCGGCCTCGGCCCGCAACGAGGTGCTGCGCTTCGTCGAGCAGGACCTCAAGGACCTCTCGATCTCCCGCTCCACCTTCGACTGGGGCGTGCCGCTGCCCTGGGACGAGAAGCACGTCCTCTACGTGTGGGTCGACGCGCTGCAGAACTACATCACCGCGGCCGGCTACGGCAGCGACCCGGAGCGCTTCGCCGAGCTGTGGCCCGCCTCCGTCCACCTGGTCGGCAAGGACATCCTGCGCTTCCACGCCGTCATCTGGCCCGCCATGCTGATGGCCGCCGGACTGCCGCTGCCCAAGCGGGTCGTGGCCAACGGCTGGCTGATGGTCGGCGGCGAGAAGATGTCCAAGTCCAACCTGACCGGCATCGCGCCCACCGACCTGACCTCGCACTTCGGGGTGGACGCGTACCGCTACTACTTCCTGCGGGCGATCCCGTTCGGCACCGACGGCTCGTTCTCCTGGGAGGACTTCACCGCCCGGTACACCTCCGAGCTGGCCAACGACTTCGGCAACCTGGCCTCCCGGGTCGCCGCGATGGTCGGCAAGTACTTCGACGGGGTGCTGCCCTCCGCCACCGCCGCGGGCGACGCCGAGCAGGCCGTGGCGGACGGGCTGACCAGGGCCGTCGAGACGGCCGACCGGAAGATCGGCGAGGAGCTGGACTTCGCCGGCGGCCTCGCGGCGATCTTCGAGTTCGTCAAGCAGGTCAACGGCTACCTCACCGAGCAGGAGCCCTGGAAGGTCGCCAAGGACGACTCGGCCGAGGGCCGGGCCCGCCTGGCCACCATCCTCTACACCGCCGCCGAGGCACTGCGCGCCACCGCCGTGCTGCTCAACCCGGTGATGCCGTCCACCGCCGAGAAGCTGTGGGCCTCGCTGGGCGCCGAGGCCGCCGGGCTGGGCGCGCTCTCCGCGCAGACCGTCGCCACCGTGGCCGACTGGGGCCGGCTGCCCGCCGGTGCCACCGTCACCAAGGGCGAGATCCTCTTCCCGCGCCTCGAAGAGAAGCCGACCGCCTGACATGGCCGCCAAGGACGACCGGTCGACCCCGCCGCCGCTGCCGGAACCCCTGGCGGTGGCGGTGGCCGACTCGCACACCCACCTGGACATGCAGTCCGGCACCCCGGCCGAGGGCCTGGCGAAGGCCGCCTCGGTCGGGGTCACCACGGTGGTCCAGGTGGGCTGTGACGTGCCCGGCTCGCGCTGGGCCGCCGAACTGGCGGCGCAGTACGAGCAGGTGCACGCGGCCGTCGCCCTGCACCCCAACGAGGCGCCGCGGATCTTCCTCGGCGACCCGGACGGCTGGTCCGGGCAGCAGCGGAAAGCCGGCGGCGCCGCCGCGCTGGACGAGGCGCTCGCCGAGATCGACCGGCTCGCCGCACTGCCGCAGGTGGTGGCGGTCGGCGAGACAGGCCTGGACTACTTCCGCACCGGGCCGGAGGGCGTGGAGATCCAGAAGGAGTCGTTCCGCCGCCACATCGAGATGGCCAAGCGGCACGGCAAGGCCCTGGTCATCCACGACCGGGACGCCCACGAGGACGTCATCGCCGTCCTGCTGGAGGAGGGCGCCCCGGAACGGACGGTCTTCCACTGCTACTCCGGCGACGCGGAGATGGCGAAGACCTGCGCCGAGAACGGCTGGTACCTCTCCTTCGCCGGTCCGGTCACCTTCAAGGCCAACCAGCCGCTGCGCGACGCCCTGCTCGCCACCCCGCCGGACCGGATCCTGGTCGAGACCGACGCCCCGTTCCTCACCCCGCACCCCTACCGCGGCCGCCCGAACGCCCCGTACCTGATCCCGGTCACGGTGCGCTCGATGGCCGCCACCCTGGGGCTGGCCGAGGACGAGCTGTCCGCGGCCATCGCGGCGAACACCGCCCGGGCCTTCGGCTACTGAGCCCCACCTCCGGCCACTGAGCCGGATCGAGCGGTGCCCTTCGGATCGGCGAGTCCGGAGGGCACCTCCGGCGCCCGTATCCTTGGCGCGTGAGCACCACCGACCCCACCCCTGACAGCCGCCCCCAGCCTCCGGCCGGGGGGACCCCCTTGCTGGGCAGCGCCGACATCCGGGAGCTGGCGGCCGCGTTCGGCGTGAAGCCGACCAAGCAGCGCGGGCAGAACTTCGTCATCGACGGCAACACCGTGCGGCGGATCGTCCGCGCCGCCGAGGTGACGGAGCAGGACGCGGTGGTGGAGGTCGGGCCAGGGCTCGGCTCGCTCACGCTGGCGCTGCTGGAGGTGGCGCGGCACGTGACCGCGGTCGAGATCGACCCGGTGCTGGCGCAGCACCTGCCGGACACCGTCGCGGCCCGGATGCCGGGCAAGGCGGACTCGTTCGACCTGGTGTTCAGCGACGCCATGGAGGTCACCGAGCTGCCCGGGCCGGCGCCCACCGCGCTGGTCGCCAACCTCCCGTACAACGTCGCGGTGCCCGTCCTGCTGCACATGCTGGCGACCTTCCCCAGCATCGAGCGGACCCTGGTGATGGTGCAGAGCGAGGTCGCCGACCGGCTCGCCGCCAAGCCGGGCAACAAGGTGTACGGAGTCCCGTCGGTCAAGGCCAACTGGTACGCCGACGTGAAGCGGGCCGGCGCCATCGGGCGGAACGTGTTCTGGCCCGCCCCCAACGTCGACTCCGGGCTGGTCTCGCTGATCCGCCGCGAGCCGCCGAAGACCAGCGCCAGCCGCGAGGAGGTGTTCGCGGTGGTCGACGCCGCGTTCGCCCAGCGGCGCAAGACCCTGCGCGCCGCGCTGGCCGGCTGGGCGGGCTCCGCCGCCGGGGCCGAGCAGGCGCTCGCGGCGGCCGGCATCGACCACAAGCTGCGCGGCGAGATGCTGACGGTGGAGCAGTTCGCCGCGATCGCCGAGCACAAGCCCGCCGGGCACACGACCGTCGAGCACAGGCCCGCCGGGCACACGACCGGGGAGTCCGCGTGATCACCGTACGGGTGCCGGCCAAGGTCAACGTCCAGCTGGGGGTCGGCGGGCTGCGCGCCGACGGCTTCCACGACCTGGCCAACGTCTTCTTCGCCGTCGCCCTCGGGGACGAGGTCACCGCCGCCGCCGGGGAGGGCGTGACGCTGAGCTGCTCCGGGCCGGACGCCGCCGTCGTCCCGCTGGACGACAGCAACCTCGCCGCCCGCGCCGCCCGGCTGCTCGCCGCCCACCACGGCATCGCCGACCCGGGCGTGCACCTGCACATCGCCAAGGCCATCCCGGTGGCCGGCGGGATGGCCGGCGGCAGCGCCGACGGCGCTGCGGCACTGGTCGCCTGCGACGCGCTCTGGCAGCTGGACACCCCGCTTCCGGTGCTGCTGGAGCTGGCCGCCGAACTCGGCTCCGACGTGCCGTTCGCCCTGCTCGGCGGCGTCGCACTGGGCCGCGGCCGGGGCGAGATCCTGGAGCCGCTGGCCGTCGAGGGCACCTTCCACTGGGTCTTCGCGGTCGCCGAGGGCGGCCTGTCCACCCCCGCCGTGTTCCGCGAGTGCGACCGGCTGCGCGAGGAGGCCGGCACCGGCTCCAGCGACACCGACGTCCCCACCCCGGACGCCGACCCGGCGCTGCTCGCCGCGCTCGCCCAGGGCGATGCCGTCGCCCTGGCCGCCGCGCTCGCCAACGACCTCCAGCCTGCCGCGCTCTCGCTGCGCCCCGCGCTCGCCGCCACCCTGCGGGCC
>NZ_JAHSQD010000311.1 GCF_020103755.1 Streptomyces sp. LS1784 | reverse complement strand
GCCGGGGCGCCGGTGGGCGCGGCGGAGGCCGCGCCGGTCGGCGCGTTTCCCGCGCCCTGGTCCGAGGAGTTGTCCGGGCCGCAGGCGGCCAGGCCGAACGCCGCGGCGGCGACCAGGGCGGTGGCGAGCAGTCTCCTGGAACTGGAAGAAGGCATGACGAAGGAACCCCCGTGGTGACGCATGATCAGTTTCGTGGTGCGGCGGACAGACTAGCGCCCCGGCCCGACACCCTCGCCGACGGCGGGGCTCAGCCCAGCTGGGCGAGGCCCTCGGTGGCGATCCTCTCGAAGACCGCGAGGTCGTTCTCGAAGACCGAGTCCGGGACGGGCCAGTGGATCACCAGCTCGGTGACGCCCAGCTCCCGGTAGGTGCCCGCCCAGTCGACGAAGGCGTCCACCGACTGCAGCGGCTTCTCCGCGGTCGAGCCCTGGAGCAGCACCTTCTCCAGCGTCGCGACGTCCCGCCCGACGGCCTCGCAGGCCGCCGTCAGCTTCTCGATCTGCCGTGCGATCACGCCGGGCGCCTCCGCCGGCGGCACGTCCGCCGGGCCCTTCGGGTCGCCGTACGTCACCCAGCCCTGTCCGTACTCGGCGGCCAGCTTCAGCCCGCGCGGGCCGGCCGCCGCCACGTAGAACGGCACCCGCGGGTTCTGCACGCAGCCGGGGATGTTCCGCGCCTGGACCGCCGAGTAGTACGTTCCCTCGCGGGTCGTGGCGTCGTTGCGCAGCAGCTCGTCCAGCAGCGGCACGAACTCCCCGAACCGGTCCGCCCGCGCCCTCGGCGACCACGCCTCCTGCCCCAGCGCCGTCGCGTCGAACCCCGTCCCACCGGCCCCGATCCCCAGCGTGAACCGCCCGCCGGACACGTCGTCCAGCGTGATCAGCTCCTTCGCCAGCGTCACCGGGTGCCGGAAGTTCGGCGAGGACACCAGCGTGCCCAGCCGCAGCCGCTCGGTGGCGGTGGCGGCGGCCGTCAGCGTCGGAAGCGAGCCGAACCACGGCTCGTCCTGGAACGACCGCCAGCTCAGGTGGTCATAGGTGTACGCGGCGTGGAACCCGAGCTCCTCGGCCCGCCGCCAGATCTTCTGTCCCTCGCTCCACCGGTGGATGGGGAGGATCACGGTGCTCAGACGCATGCCCCCGACCCTACGGGAGCCGTCAGCGGCCAGGCGCCCTCTGACTTAACGACCGGCTCCTTCACGCGTTCGCGGCCGGATTCCTCTCCAGGACACGACCGCCGGTGCGGACCGGCCCCCTGTCGGATTCAACGCTGCAGCCAGCTCAGCAGGGTCGTCGCCGTGAACACCGTGCCCGACGCCAGACAGACCGCGCGCGTTGTCAGCCACCCCGGGCCTTCCGGGGGCTGGGACTGCGGGACCGGAGCCAGCAGCGCGTCCGCGAAGGCCTGGGCGGTCGGCGGTCGGTCCGCCGGCTCGACGGACATCGCGGCCCGTAGCAGCAGGACGACGTTCGGTGGGAGTTCCGTTCCGGCTGGGAGCGCCGGCAGCGTCGAGGCGGCCGGCTGGTCGGTCATCAGGGCTGTGGCGCGTCCGCCCGGGCCGAACGGCTTCTGCCCGGTCAGCAGCTCGTAGGCCACGACGGCCAGCGCGTACACGTCGGCCCTCCCGTCGAACCCGCCGGTCTGGAAGGCCTGTTCCGGTGCCATGTACGCGGGCGTGCCCGTGGTCACCGTCAGCCCGGATGCGTCGGCCAGTTGCTTCGCGCTGCCCAGATCCGCCACCAGCACCGCGGCGGGCTCAGGGCCGGTGGCGAGCAGCAGGTTGGACGGCTTGACGTCGCGGTGCACCACGCCCTCCTCGTGCAGGACCTGGACCGCGTAGCCCGCCTCCGCGGCCAGCCGCAGTGCCTCCTGCGGGTCGCACTGCCCGACCCGGTCCGCCAGGGTGCCGCCGCGTACGTAGTCCATGACGAAGTAGGGCCGGTCCTCCTGCACCCCGACGTCGTGCACCCGGACCACCCGCGGGCTGGCGATCCGGCGCAGCAGCCTCGCCTCCGCCAGGAACCGCTCGCGCACATCGGCGTTGGCGGCCCAGTTCTCGGCCAGCACCTTCACCGCGACCTCGGTGTCGAGCTCCGGATCGTAGGCCTTCCAGACCGTCGCGAAGGAGCCGGCGCCGAGCCGCTCCGTGAGGAGATAACGGCCGAGCTTGCGCATGTGGCAGCATTCTGCCGGAGTCGTGGGGAGTGCGGAACTCCCGTTCGACGGGTGGCAGGCCAGGCGGGACGAAACGGGGGGATCCGGGTGTTCGAGGACGGCGAGCTGGAACGGCTCGTGACGGCTGCTCAGGCAGGGGACCCGGGGTCGATGGAGTACCTGCTGGCCAAGCTGCGGCCGGTGGTGCTGCGCCGCTGCTCGCGCTTCCTGCCCCACCACGCCGACGCGGAGGAGGCAGCGCAGGACGCGCTCCTGTCCATCAGCACGCACCTGGGCACGTACGGCGGCCACGGCTCCTTCCAGGGCTGGGTGACGGTGATCGCCTCGAACGCCGCCCGCTCCACCTACCGCTCGATGCGCCGGCGCGCCGAGGACAGCCACGCCGACCTCCCCGAGCCCGTCGACCCGCGCACCACCAGCGTCATCGCCGGGACCCGGCTCGACGTGATGGAGGCGCTGGCCGCGCTGGAGCAGCAGCACCCCACCCTGGTGGAGGCCTTCGTGCTGCGCGACCTGGGCGACCTGACCTACGTCCAGGTGGCCGAGGAGCTGGACGCCCCGTTGAGCACGGTCAAGGACCGTATCGACCGGGCCCGTCGCTTCATGCGCGAGCGTCTGGTCACCGGTCTGTGAAAGGCGGCCACGCCGTCGTCCGGCGCCGGTCCGCCGTCGCCGCCCTGGTGGCCGCCGCCGCGCTCGGGCTGGCGACCGGCCGGTTCGTCCTGCCACCGCCCCCCGGCACCACCGCGCACGCGGCAGCGGGGTCGGGTGCCGCGGTCGGCGGGGCGTCCCCGGGCGCGTCCGCTCCCGCGACGCCCAGCGGGTCCGTCCTGACGCCCGCGCCCTCCGGCTCCGGCGCGCCGACCGGTGCGACCGGACCGGTGACGACCGCGAACCTCCTGGAACCCGCGGCGTTCAGCCCGGAGTTCGGCATCGGGCAGATCCACGTCACCGACCGGTACGGCGACGGGGCTTACGCCAACGCGGCCTGCACCGGCGAGAAGACCCTCACCCAGACCCTGGGCGGGCGCGGTGCCCACTTCCGCGGGCTGATGACCAGCCCCCGCACCAGCCCGGACGACCCCACAGTGGCCGGCGACAGCGGCGGCCAGGTCGCCCGCGAGGTCGCCGCCGACGCCCGGAGCCCTTCCCTGGCGGAGAACTACAGCGAACGCCTGCTGCTGGAGGAGGTGCCCTGCCAGGAGCAAGCGCCAGGGCACTGGGTCTACGGAAGGACCACGACGCTGCAGCTCGCCCCGGACGTCACCGCGCGCTGGATGGGCACCTACCAGGGATCGCTCAACACCACCGGCAGTGCGCCCGAGGGCAAGGAGCCCTGCGGCGGCATCGCCGTGCTGCGCAGCGGCAACCACTACGGAGTGCTGGAGGTCCACGCCTGCCTGGGCACGGCCGCGATGGACCGCGTCGTCAGGACCGCTCTGTCACAGCTGTGAAACAGCCGGTCAGGGCTCCGACTTTCCCTCCCCCGGCGGCATCTCCCCGGTTGTACGAGGACGCAGCAGGCGTCCCGACCAGCATGGGGACCAGATGACCGAGAACCAGACCGTCCAGCAGAAGTCCGTTCGCCGCAACCGGATCGCCGCCGCGGCCTGCTTCGCCGCCGCACTGATCACGGCCAGCGTCGTCGGCACCCAGTCGGCCACCGCCGAAGGGGCCGCGCAGAACGCTGCCCGCCCGGCTGCGGTCGCGGCCGCCGCGCCCGGACTCGGCTCCGCCAAGCTCGTCCAGAGCGAGGACTTCCAGCAGGGCCTGAACCCGGTCGGCGCGACCGTTGCGCTGACCGGACGCCAGGGGCTGTCCGCGTGCTCCGGCGAGGAGACGATGCGCGACCTGACCAAGGACAAGGCCACCGCGTACGCGTCCGTGACCTGGACCTTCGACACCGACGGCCTGCTGATCGAGTCGGCCGCGAGCGCCCCCACCGGGACCGAGGCCGCCGCCTGGGAGCAGCAGCTCGTCGCGCTCGTTCAGGACTGCCAGGACGAGCCCGCCGGACACTGGTACTACGGCGCGGCCCACACCCTGAACGTCACCAGCGGCACCGCCCACTGGTACCCGGCGTACAACGGCGACGGCACCGTCAGCGGCGGGGTCGCGGTCCTGCGCAGCGGCACCAGGGTCGCCATCGTCGAGCTCACCGGCCGGCCCACCGACGCCCCGACCTACGTCGAAGGCATCGCCACCGCAGCACTGAAGCGCCTCTCCTCCTGAACGGCGGCCCCGCTCCGCCCGCGCCGCCGGGCGCAGCCGGCCCCGAACCACCCGGCACGGCACGTACGACGGCGCGGTCGAGGCCAGGAACATCCCCGGCTGCGTGCAGGCCCCGCGGGTCTCCTCCTACGTCGCCGCCACCGGCCCGCACGGGCTGAAGCCGGCGGCCGGGTACGGGCAGGGCTGGGTCACCTACGGCGACCCGCGCGGCCCGGCGGACGTGCCGGTCGAGCAGGCCCCGGCCGTGGTCGCGGGGCAGCTGGAGAAGCCGGCCGCCGCCTGCGCGGAGCGCGGACGCGACGCCGCCAGCCTGCCGGGGGCTCTTCCCGAGTGGGCCGCCAGGGACCGTCCGCAGTGTGTTCTCGCAGGTCAGACCGTGACGGGTGAACGAGGCTTGACCGAGGACACCAGCGTGCCCAGCCGCAGCCGCTCGGTGGCGGTGGCGGCGGCCGTCAGCGTCGGAAGCGAGCCGAACCACGGCTCGTCCTGGAACGACCGCCGGCTCAGGTGGTCATAGGTGTACGCGGCGTGGAACCCGAGCTCCTCGGCCCGCCGCCGGATCTTCTGTCCCCCGCTCCACCGGTGGATGGGGAGGATAACGGCACTCAAGCGCGTGCAACGACGATACGCGCGCATCTCGGCGCACCTTCGGACCGCTCGCGCAACGGTGAAGGGGAGGTCGGCTAGCGTGGCGCCATGGGCACACTGAGCAGGCGAGAACTGACCGCGCTGGTCGAGGAGGCGACGGTCGACACCTACGACGAGCACGAGGAGGTGTCGGCTCTGTTCACCGCCGTCGAGGAGAACCTGGCGGTGCCGTTCAGCACCTCGGTGCTGGGCGTCGAGGTGACCGTGCGCGGCGTCGACCTCTCACGGGACGGAAGGATCGTCGCCCTGTGCACCCGCGGCAAGTTCCGACAGAAGATCGGGCTGCTGGACCTTCCCCTGCCGGAACCGGCTCCGGACGGAGCGCAGTGGGTCGAGGCATATCGCCACTACTGGGCGCAGTGAGCGTCGGAACCTTCGAGAACGGGAGGGCTCGCATGACTGTCGTGGTGCCGAGCGAGGAGGAGGCGTCATTGCGAGGCCTGATCGAGCGCTGCGCCGAACTGAAAGGCGAACTGGTCGAGTTCGCCCAGAGCGCGCGCTTCGACCGGTGGCTGACCCCACTCCTGCTGGAGGCAGCCGGCCCCGAGCGACGGCTGGATGAGGATGAGGCGATCCGGATCATCGATCACTTCATCCTGCGGTTCCCTCTGCCGGACGGTTCGACCGTGGTGGACCGGTTCGTCGCAGGGCGGCGGGACCTGACCGAGGCCGACCGGGCGATGCTGCTCGGCTGGCGTGACCCGGTCGAGGGCATCTTCGAGGTCCGGCGCAAGGACGGGGACGCCGTCGTCCTGCTGAACCTGATCGACGACCTGGAGTACCGCACGTACTCGAACGTCGGGCGGGCGGCCTTCCGCGGAGTGTCCAAGGGGGGATTCCTGCACACCTGCCTGGTGCCCGTCCACTCGGCCGACGGGGCGTGGCTGATCTCCGGAATGATGTCGCACTACCCGAAGTCCAACGCCACCGAGATCGCCCGGGCCGCGCTCCACCTGGCCACCAATCACCCCGAACTGGTCTTCCGCAACCCGGAGAAGATCGAGCAGGGATGGGAGTCGATGCGGGCGGACCGGGCCGCGTTCATCCGGTTCTGCGGCAGCGACGAACTGGTCCTTCCCCCTGCCGAGGTCGAGGAGAGGCTCAACTCCTACTACCGGCACCGGCAGGAGGCCGCAGTCGCCGAGCGGCCCGACCGGGCCCGGGGCGGGCGGCTGCCGGGAATCGATCTGCCGGCCTTCGAACTGCCGCAAGCCCTCGCGGACTCGGACACCATCGGCGTCATCTACGACGAAGTCGACGGGCTCAACTTCTACGCGGACTACGGGATGCTGCGGGACCTCTTCACCGACCCGGCCCTCGCGGGCCGCAGGCGGCACCAGGACCTGCTGCGCGTGTACCTGCGCGAGGAGTCGATCGCGCCGCTGCCGATCCGCCGCCTGGCCGCCGCCCACCCGGAGACGGTCGACGCGGTGTTCCGGAAGCTGCTGCGCAAGCCCGACTTCACCTGGAGCGAGCACGGAGATGCCCTGCTGCGCCGACGCAAGCCCTGGTACTACGAGAACGAGCCCCGCCCCGGCTTCTCCGTGATCGGCGAGCGCCTCAGCGAACTCGTCGCCGCCGGCGGCCGACGGCAGAAGTTCACCAGGGCGCGGCGCGTGCCTCGCAGGCCCGGTCACCCGTAGCCGGCGCGCAAGGAACCGGAGCGAGCCGGCCCGGCCGCGGTGCAGGCGGGGCTAGGGGTGCGGGCGGGTGCGTTGGGCGGGGAGGGACGGGGCGGAGGTGCGGCGGGCGAGCTCGGCGAGGGTGTGGAAGAGGACGTCGCCGAGCAGGACCGGGTCGCGCGAGGCGTCGGGCGCCTGCGGGTCACGGGTGTCGGGGCGGGCGGTCGGGGGCGGCTGGTCGCGGAGCTGGCGTGTGGGCATGGCTCTTCCTGCCGACGGGGTTGCCGTGGGCAGTCATGCCCGCCGTAGCCGACCGGACACCCCGGGTGCGGGGGGATCGGCCGGAAACGGCGCATGAAGGGCTTGATCACGGCACGGACGGCCCGTGGCCGCGTCCCCGCGGCGGTGCCCCGGCCGCGCCGATGGGCGAAGATGGTCCGGTGACCGAACCCCGTACCGCGCCCCGCCTCATCGCCACCGACCTGGACGGCACCCTGCTCTGCTCAGGCGGCACCGTCACCGACCGCACCGCCGCGGCCCTGGCGGCGGCCGAGGCGGCCGGGGTGCAGGTGGTGTTCGTGACCGGGCGCCCGCCGCGCTGGATGCAGCAGGTGAGCCCGCACATCGGCGGTCACGGGGTGGCGATCTGTTCCAACGGCGGCGCGGTGGTGGACGTGCGGCGCGGCGAGCTGCTGGAGACCTTCCCGCTGCCGGTGGAGACCACCCTGGCGGTGGTGGACGCGCTGCGGGCCAAGCTGCCCGGCACCGCGTTCGCCTTCGAGCACCCGGGCGGCTGGGCCCGCGAGGCCGGGTACGCGGTGCCGATGTGGGGCGACGAGATCGAGCACGAGGTCGGCCCGGCGGAGGAGCTGCTGGGGGCCGGCGGGCCGGTCCGGGGCCTGTTCAAGCTGCTGGCCAAGCACCCGGACCTCGACCCGGACAAGTTCCTCGCCGAGGCCCGGGAGGCGGCCGGGCACCTGGCCGAGATCACCCGCTCCGCGTCGATCCCGCTGCTGGAGATCAGCGCGCCCGGCGTCACCAAGGCCAGCACGCTGGCCCGCTGGTGCGCCGGGCGCGGGATCGACCGGAGCGAGGTGGTGGCCTTCGGCGACATGCCGAACGACCTGGAGATGCTGGCCTGGGCCGGCACCGCGTACGCCGTCGCCAACGCGCACCCGCAGGTGCTGGCGGCGGTGCCGCTGCACACCGTGAGCAACGAGCAGGACGGCGTCGCGGCGGTGCTGGAGCGGCTCCTCGGCCTGTAGCGGGCCGGCCCGCCGGACCGGCCTAGCCGAAGCGGCCGTTGACGTAGTCCGAGGTCCGCTGGTCGCGCGGGCTGCCGAAGACCTGCTCGGTCGGCCCGGCCTCGACGATCCGCCCCGGGGTGTCGTGGGTGGCCAGGAAGAACGCGCAGGTCTGCGAGACGCGTTGGGCCTGCTGCATGTTGTGGGTGACGATCACGATGGTGAGCCGCCCGCGCAGCTCGGCGATGGTCTCCTCGACCCGCCGGGTGGAGGTCGGGTCGAGCGCGGAACACGGCTCGTCCATCAGCAGGATGTCCGGCGAGACGGCCAACGACCGTGCGATGCACAGGCGTTGCTGCTGTCCGCCGGAGAGCGCCCCGCCCGGGGTGTGCAGCCGGGTGGACACCTCGTCCCAGAGCCCGGCCCGGCGCAGGCTGGTCTCCACCAGGTGCCGGCGCTCCTCCTTGGACGCCTTGATCCCGGCCAGCTTGAGCCCGCTGGAGACGTTGTCCTGGATGGACATCGCCGGGAACGGGTTGGGCCGCTGGAACACCATGCCGATCCGGCGCCGCACCTCGGCGGGCCGGCGGCCGGGCCGGTAGACGTCGTCCCCCTCCAGCAGCACCTCGCCGGAGAGGGCGGCGCCGCGCACCATCTCGTGCATCCGGTTGAGGATGCGCAGGTAGGTGGACTTGCCGCAGCCGGACGGGCCGATCAGCGCGGTGACCTCGCCGGCCGGCATCGCCAGCGAGACCCGTTCCAGCACCTTGCGGCTGCCGAACCAGGCGGAGACCTCCCGGGTCTCCAGCCCGGCGAGCGGCTCGCCGCCGGGCCGGCCCTCCGGGTACTGCTGGTCGGTGTACGGGGCGGGGGCGACCGGGGGCAGGGTGATGGTGTCGGCGACCGGGTCGGCCGGCGAGGGGTCGACCAGTGGGGTGTCGGTCAGTGGTGCGTCGGTCATCGGAACGGTCCTCCGGGCGCGCGTCAGTAGAGGTTGGGCAGCAGGGCGGCGGCATTCTCGTAGACCGCCCAGAGCAGCGCGCCGACGACCGGCGCGAGGCTCAGGTACGCGGCCGAGCGCCGCCAGTACCGGGCCAGCACCAGGGCGCCGGCCACCGCCCCGAGCAGGCCGAGCGACCACAGCTGGAGCGTGGCCAGCGCGCCCTTGTCCGCGGCCAGCGCCTTGTCGTACCGGACGGTCGCGGGCCGGCCGCCGGGGTTCTGCTCCGGGTCGCCCTCCAGCCGGGCGCCGATCAGCACGGTGGAGCCGGGGATCCAGTCGGAGTCGCCGGTGACCAGCACCAGCCGGTTGCGGGCCGGGTCGGCGATCGGGTGGTCGCCGTCTCCGTACACGTTGACGGTGTAGGTGAACCTGCCCTGGCCGGTGGTGGCTTCGATCTTGTCGCCGACCCGCAGCTTGGACAGCTCGGCGAACGGCGCGCCGAAGGTGGCGCCGCGGCCGAAGACCACGGCGACCCCGCGCTGGCCGGGCAGCGCGGTGTCCCGGCGGTGGCCGGGGCCGCGCATCAGGTCCCGGCCGGTGGTGCCCTCGACCACCACGGCCTGGTGCAGGCCGATCGCCGGGATGTCCAGCAGCGCCACCGGGTCGCCGTCGGCGGCCGCGCCGGTCGGGGCGACCGCCCGGGCCAGCTGGTCGCGGAAGGTCTTGTACGCGGTGGACTGGTAGTGCTTCTGCTGGACGTGCGAGAGCGTGAACAGGTACCCGACGAAGCCGAGCACCAGCGCGGCCGCCAGGCTGACCGCCCAGGCGCCCTGGAGGAACCGCCGCCGCCCGGGGGAGACCGCGGGCCGGGCCGGGGCGGTGGGCGCGGCG
>NZ_JAHSQD010000310.1 GCF_020103755.1 Streptomyces sp. LS1784 | reverse complement strand
TCGCCCTGCCGCCACCGCCCGCGCGCGTCCACCAGCGGCCAGCTGCCCGCCATCGCCGTGCAGGCCGCCACCCAGCGCTGCCGGGCCCCGAACGCCCCGTACGGCGCGGCCGCCGCCCAGGCCCGGTCGAACTCGGTCAGGAAGGTGTGCACCGGCCGCCCCGGCACGTTGTGGTGGATCAGCGCCTTCGGTAGCCGCTCGGCCAGGTCGGAGGGCTGGCCCAGGCCGCCCAGCCGGGCCGCGAAGGTCACCGTCCGGGGTCCCTCCGGGCCGAGCGCGACCCAGACGTGCCGCCGCCCGATCTCGTCGCAGGTGCCCTCGACCAGCAGCCCGTCCGGGGCGAGCCGTGCGCACAGCCGCTCCCACACGCCGGCCACCGCCGACTCGTCGTACTGCCGCAGCACGTTGGCGGCCCGGATCAGCTGGGCCGGCGCGCCGCCGTCCAGCGGCACCTCGAAGCCCCCGCGCCGGAAGGTGAGCAGCGGCGGCTCGGCGTACGGCACCGCGGCGGCGACCCGCTCCGGCTCGATCTCGATCCCGACCACCCGGACGTCCGGCCGCACCGTGCGCAGCCGCCCGGCCAGCTCGACGGCGGTCCACGGCGCGGCGCCGTAGCCGAGGTCCACCGCGACCGGCGGGCGCTCGGCGCCGCGCAGCGCACGGCCGAGGGTGTGGGCGATCCAGCGGTCCATCCGGCGCAGCCGGTTGGTGTTGGTGGTGCCCCGGGTGACCGTCCCGACCGGGCGCCCGGTCCGTCCGCGGGCGGGCGCGGCGGTTGCGGGGTCGAAGGAGGCAGCCATGCCCAGAAGGGTAGTCGGGCCGCCGGCGGAACCGTGCTGACCTGGGGCGATGGCGACCGCTCCGGCCGGTGGGACGGGGCGGGAATGCCGGACGCGGTTCGTGTGGTTGGCACACTGGCGGTGATGTGTGCCCGGACGGGGCAGCGCACACCGGACAACGGGCGGCCCGGTGCGGACCGCCTCGACGGGCCGCACAGAGGAGGCTTCAGCCAGGTGATCCAGCACCCCGTCCGTTCGGTACGCCGTGCCCAGCCCGCCGCCCCCGCACGCGGCCGGCTCCAGTCGCTCGTCCCCGGCCGCCGCCGCCCGCGCCGGATAGCGATGCTGAGCGTCCACACCTCGCCGCTGCACCAGCCCGGCACCGGGGACGCCGGCGGGATGAACGTCTACATCGTCGAGCTGGCCAAGCGCCTGGCCGAGCTCAACATCGAGGTCGAGGTGTTCACCCGGTCGATCTGCTCGGACGACGCGCCGACGGTCGAGCTGGCCCCGGGCGTACTGGTCCGCCACGTCACCGCCGGGCCGTACGAGGGCCTGGTCAAGGAGGACCTGCCGGCCCAGCTGTGCGCCTTCACCCACGGGGTGCTGCGGACGGAGGCGGGCCACCGCCCCGGCCACTACGACCTGGTGCACTCGCACTACTGGCTCTCCGGGCAGGTCGGCTGGCTGGCCGCGCAGCGCTGGGGGGTGCCGCTGGTGCACACCATGCACACCATGGCGAAGGTCAAGAACGCCGCGCTGGCCGAGGGTGACACGCCCGAGCCCGCGGCCCGGGTGATCGGGGAGACCCAGGTGGTGGAGGCGGCCGACCGGCTGATCGCCAACACCACCGAGGAGGCCGCCGAGCTGGCGCTGCACTACGCCGCCCGGCCGGACCAGCTGGCCGTCGTCCACCCCGGGGTCAACCTGGACGTCTTCCGTCCCGGCGGGCCGGGGACGCCCGCCGCCGCGCGGGCCCGGCTGGGCCTGCCGCAGGACGCCGCGGTGCTGCTGTTCGCCGGCCGGATCCAGCCGCTGAAGGCCCCGGACGTGCTGCTGCGGGCGGTCGCCGCGTTGCTGGGGCGCCGCCCGGAGCTGCGCGAGCGCCTGGTGGTGCCGGTGGTCGGCGGGCCCTCCGGCGCCGGGCTGGCCCGGCCGGAGAGCCTGCACAAGCTCGCCGCCCAGCTGGGCATCTGCGATGTGGTGCGGTTCCACCCGCCGGTCGGCCAGCCGCAGCTCGCGGACTGGTACCGGGCGGCGACGGCGCTGGCGATGCCCTCGTACAGCGAGTCCTTCGGGCTGGTCGCGCTGGAGGCGCAGGCCTGCGGCACCCCGGTGGTGGCGGCCGCGGTCGGCGGTCTGCCGGTCGCGGTGCGGGACGGCGAGACCGGCACCCTGGTGTCCGGCCACGACCCGCTGGAGTGGTCGTACGCACTGGAGCCCTACATCACCGACCGGGGCCTGGCGGCCCGGCGCGGCGAGGCGGCGGCCCGGCACGCGTCCGGCTTCGGCTGGGACACCGCCGCGGCGACCACCGCCGAGGTGTACGCCGGCAGCATGGCCCGCCCGGCCGGCCGACTGGCCGCGGCCCGTCGGCGGCTGGCCTGAGGCTGCGCCCGCCCGGTACCGGCGAGTAACGTCACCCTCATGGCAATCCGCACCAAGGACGAGGCCCTGACCCTCCTGCGCACCGCCCTGGACGACGCCGGGGTGGCCTGGGAGCCGGCCGCCGCCGACCCGTACACGCTGGTGGCGGCCCTCCCGGGCACCCGGAAGCTGAGCACCGCCTGCGCCCTGCGGGTCGGCGACCACACTCTGTCGGTGAACGCCTTCGTGATCCGCCGTCCGGACGAGAACCACGAGGCCGTCTACCGCTGGCTGCTGGAGCGCAACACCAGGCTGTACGGCGTCGGGTACGCGGTCGACGCGCTCGGCGACGTCTACCTGGCGGGCCGGCTGCCGCTGGAGGCGCTCACCCCGCAGGTCGTGGACCGGCTGCTCGGGACGGTGCTGGAGAACGCGGACGAGCCGTTCGACACCCTGCTGGAGCTGGGCTTCGCCACGGCGATCCGGCGCGAGTGGGAGTGGCGGACCAAGCGCGGGGAGTCCACCCGTAACCTGGCCGCCTTCGCCCACCTGGCCGCGCCGCAGACCCCGCAGGCGGACGCCCCGGACGCCGGCTGACCCGTCCGGTCAGGCGCCCGCCGGAGCCTTCCCGGCCTGCTCCACCGCGGGCGCCGGGACCTCCGCCACGGGCGCCGGGACTTCTGTCACCGCGGGCCGGCGACGCCCCGCCGCACCGGTGCGGCGGGCCAGCACGACGTACCCGAGCGCGGTGACCGTCCCGACCGCTCCGCAGGCCGTCCAGAGCACGGCCGGCCCGGCGTGCTGGAGCAGCAGCCCGCCGCCCGCCGGGCCGAGGAACGAGGCGAGCGACCAGGAGAGGCTGTGCACGCCCTGGTAGCGGCCGCGCCCGTGGGTCGGCGCCAGCTCGGCGACCAGGCCCATCATCACCGGCGTGTTGAGGATCTCGCCGACCGTCCAGACCGCCACCGAGAGCGCGAACAGCCAGGCCGAGGACCCGGCCAGCGCGGCCAGCCCGAAGCCCCAGCCGGTGAGCAGGCAGCTGGTGATCAGCAGTCCGGTCCGCGAGCGGCCCTCCATCCACCGGGTGAGCGGGATCTGGAGCACCACGATCAGCAGCCCGTTCAGGCCGATGACCAGGCCGTACTCGCTGGAGGTGATGCCGGAGGCGCCCATGTCCACGGCCAGCGTGGTGCTGCCCTGCTGGAAGACCAGCGCGAGCAGCAGGGTCAGCCCGACCAGCGCCATGAAGGGGGCGTCCCGGAACACCGACAGCAGGCTGACCTGCGGTTCGGCGGAGCCCGCCGCCTGGTCGGGGGAGGCCTGCGGCCTGGTCTCCGGAATCCGGACGAAGATCACCACCGCGCAGACCACGGTGGTGAGCGCGTCCAGCAGGAAGAGCGTGAGGTAGCCGTGGGTGGCGATCAGGCCGGCCACGGCGGCGGAGAGGCCGAAGCCGATGTTGATCGCCCAGTAGTTCAGCGAGTACGCGCGGACCCGGTCCTCGGCCGGCACCAGGTCGGCGATGATCGCCGAGGTGGGCGGGCGGGTGGCGTTGTTGCACAGGCCCACCAGGAAGGCCACCGCGGCGATCGCCACCTGGCCGTCCGCGAAACCGAGCACGGCGGTGAACAGCGCGGTGCCGAGCTGGGCGGCGACCAGCGTGGGCCGGCGCCCGATCCGGTCGGCCAGCACGCCCGCGAGGATCGCCGCGACGGCCGAACCCAGGCCGAACAGCGAGGCCACCAGGCCCGCGTAGGAGGCCGAGTACCCCCGGTCGACCGTCAAGTACAGTGCCAGGAAGGTGACCACGAACGCGCCGAGCTTGTTCACCAGCGTGCTCACCCAGAGCCACCAGAACTGCCGCGGCAGCCCGCCCACCGTCTCGTGCACGAGTCTTCGGAGCCGGGGGTTGGCGGCCAGGGCGACGAGCATGTGGGGGCTCCCGGGGGTGGGCGTCCGCCGAGCGGTGCGGCAGGCCCGGTCAGCCGACGCATGTAAGTGTCAGATGCGTGCAGCACACATTACACATCGGTCGAAGGTCCCCACCAGGGGTTTTTCGACCCCCCACTAAGCTGGGGGCCATGGCTGACACGACGTACCGACTCATCCTGCTCCGCCACGGCGAGAGCCAGTGGAACCAGAAGAACCTGTTCACCGGTTGGGTCGATGTCGACCTCAACGAGAAGGGCGAGAAGGAGGCCGCCCGCGGTGGCGAGCTCCTGGCCGCCGAGGGTCTGCTCCCCGACGTGGTGCACACCTCGCTGCTGCGCCGCGCCATCCGCACCTCCCAGATCGCCCTGGACAAGGCCGACCGGCACTGGATCCCGGTCAACCGCAGCTGGCGGCTGAACGAGCGCCACTACGGCGCGCTGCAGGGCAAGGACAAGGCCCAGACCCTGGCCGAGTTCGGCGAGGAGCAGTTCCAGCTGTGGCGCCGCTCGTACGACACCCCGCCGCCGGTGCTGGCCGACGAGGCCGAGTACTCGCAGGCCGCCGACCCGCGCTACGCCGAGATCCCGAGCGAGCTGCGTCCGCGCACCGAGTGCCTGAAGGACGTCGTCGAGCGGATGCTCCCGTACTGGTACGACGCCATCGTCCCGGACCTCGCCGCCGGCCGGACCGTCCTGGTCACCGCCCACGGCAACAGCCTGCGTGCGCTGGTCAAGCACCTCGACGGCGTCTCCGACGAGGCCATCGCCGGCCTGAACATCCCGACCGGCATCCCGCTGGTGTACGAGCTGGACGCCGACTTCAAGCCCGTCGCCAAGGGCGGCCGCTACCTCGACCCGGACGCCGCCGCGGCCGCCATCGAGGCGGTCAAGAACCAGGGCAAGAAGTAGCCCACCTGGCGAAACGGCCCCGCCGCCCCGGCAGACCGGGCGGCGGGGTCTTCGTTCGTTCCGGTCGCTTCGGGGTCAACCCGCCTGTCCAGCACGAGAGTTGGGCAGGTGGCGACAAAATGGTTCAGACCATTGACGGCCTAGGTGGCGACTCCTACCGTGAGGGCACCGGACTGGCGCAGGCATGCCAGGATCTCCCCGTCCGGGCCGCCGCACCCCCACGCGCGCGCGTCTGCGCCCCCGGCGCACACTCCATCCACCCCCACGGAGGAGCACCATGCGCACACGCCACATCGTCGCGGCGGTCGCCGCCGCGCTGGCGATCCCGCTGACCCTCGCCTCCCCGGCCTCGTCCCACGGCTGGATCTCGACCCCGCCCAGCAGAGCCGCGCTCTGCGACGTGCACACGAGCGCCGTCCCCTGGGACTGCGGTGACATCCAGTGGGAGCCGCAGAGCGTCGAGGGCCCCAAGGGCTTCCCGTCCCTCGGCCCCTCGGACGGCACCATCTGCGCCGGCGGCAACTCGCGCTTCGCCGAGCTGGACGACCCGCACGGGGGCGCCTGGCCGACCACGCCGGTGACGGCGGGCCGGTCGCTCACCTTCACCTGGACGTTCACCGCCCGGCACGCGACCACCGACTTCCGGTACTACATGACCAAGCCGGGCTACGACGCGAGCCGGCCGGTCACCCGGGCCGACCTGGACCTGACGCCCTTCCTGACCGTCCCGTACGGCGGGAAGCAGGTGCCGAGCACGCTCAGCCACACCGCGACCGTGCCGAGCGGGCGCACCGGACACCAGGTGGTCGTCGCGGTCTGGACGATCTCCGACACCGGGAACGCCTTCTACTCCTGCTCCGACGTCCGGTTCTGAGGCCCGCGGGAACGGACGAGGTGCACGGCCGCCGGTGGGCCGTGCACCTCGGGGGACACCTCGGGCGGCGGACCGCTCAGTGGCCGCAGCAGCCGCCGTCGGCGCCGCCGCACTGGCAGGGGGCGCCGGACTGGCAGCCGCAGCCGCAGCCGGGGCCGCAGCCGCAGCCGGCCGCGAGGACGGGAAGCAGCTTCGGGGCGAGTGGCTCGACGGTGTCGTGGGCGGTTGCCGGTCGGGTCGGGTTGGCCTTCATCGAGCTTCCCTCCTAGTGACGGGCACAGTCCTGTGCCCCCGATGTCGAGTGAAACCGCCGGACGGAGGGGGCGTCAACGGGCGCGCAGTGGTGGGGCGCACGGAAGACCGTGCGCCCGCACCACCCTCGTCCCAGGTTTACTCGCCGCCCCTCGGGGGAGCCGTGAGCAGCTGTGCCGTGAGCCGCAACGCCGGGGCCGGCAGGGCCCGCGCCCGGCATTGCTCGCACTCGGCCGGGCCCGCGCCCGGCCGGGCCCGTACCGGCGGTCAGTCGACCGGCGCGGCCTCGGCGGCCTCGGTGGCGGCCACGAACTCGGCCACGTGCTCGCCCGTCACCAGGTACACCACGCGCTTGGCGACCGACACCGCGTGGTCCGCGAAACGCTCGTAGTAGCGGCCGACCAGGGTGATGTCGACGGCGGTCTCGATGCCGTGGTGCCAGCGCTCGTCGATCAGGTGCGACAGCAGCTCGCGGTGCAGGGTGTCGATCGCGTCGTCGTCCTGCTCCATCTCCAGCGCCTTGTCGACGTCCTTGGTGGCGATGACCAGGCCGGCCTTGGCCACCAGGCGCTGGGCGAGCTGGCCCATCTCCAGGACGGTGGAGTGCAGGTCGCGCGGCACGGCGGTGTCGGGGTAGCGCATCCGCGCGACCTTGGCGACGTGCCGGGCGAGGTCGCCGCAGCGCTCCAGGTCGGCGCTCATCCGCAGCGAGGTGACGACGATGCGCAGGTCGGTGGCGACCGGCTGCTGGCGGGCCAGCAGGTCGATGGCCCGGTTCTCCAGCTCGTGGTGCAGCTCGTTGATCTTCTCGTCGGCGGCGATCACGCTCTCCGCCAGCGCCAGGTCCGCGTCGAGGAGGGCGGTGGTGGCGCGGCCCAGGGCAGAGCCGACGAGCCGGGCCATCTCGACCAGGCTGTCGCCGATCGCATCGAGTTCCTCGTGGTACGCGTCGCGCATGTTCTCTCCTCAGTAGCTGTGTCGGTGGCGGTGCCGACCGGCCGGCCCGTCCGACCGTCGTTCCGGTGTCCGGGTGACCGCTGCTGGTGGCGCGCATCGTACGCGCACACCCGAGCCGGTGGCCGCTGTTGGGCACACCGATCTCTCCCACACGGGCTGCCTGGCCAACTTTCCGCCGTCAGGGCGACGATGCACGGCCGCTACGGTGAATCGGCAGCTACCTGAAGGTGAATTCTCGGCAACGCGTGGTCGATGCCTTGATCCAGCGCTTGGGGACTGCCCTGGCCGTGCGCTTACGCTGGCCACATGGACGTGAACGTGGCCGCCGCCGCTGCCTGTGCCATAGCCGGGCTCGGCGTCGGCCTCACCGCCTCCATCGCCTTCCGCTGGAGTGAGCGCGAGCAGGCCAAGGGCAAGTACAGCGGAACCGGCGGCAGGAACCACGGCCGGTACCAGTCGCTGGGCACCGGCAACCCCGAGCCGCCGCTGCCGCCGGGGGTCGACACCGTGCTCTCCGTGCTCCGCTCCTGCGCGATCGTGCTGGGCGAGGGCGACGAGGTGGTCAAGGCCAGCTCGGCGGCGTACGCGATGGGCCTGGTGCGCGGCGGCGCCGTCGCCGTGGACCAGATGCTGGCACTGGCCCGCTCCACCCGCCGGGACGGCGAGATCCGCCAGGTCGAGCTGGAGGTGCCCCGGCCGGGCGCGGCCCGCGCGACGGAGCCGCTCGCGGTCTCGGTCCGGGTGGCCCCGCTGGGCTCCCGGCTGGTGCTGGTGCTGGTCGAGGACCAGACCGAGCGGCGCCGGGTGGAGGCCGTCCGCCGGGACTTCGTGGCCAACGTCAGCCACGAGCTCAAGACCCCGGTCGGCGCCCTGTCGCTGCTCTCCGAGGCCGTCGCCGACGCGTCCGACGACCCGGAGGCGGTGCAGCGCTTCGCCGGCCGGATGCAGGTCGAGGCGACCCGGCTGGCCAGCCTGGTCCAGGAGATCATCGACCTCTCCCGGGTCCAGGACGACCGGCTCATGGTCGACCCGGAGCCGGTCGCGGTGGACGAGCTGATCGCCGAGGCGATCGACCGCTGCCGCCAGCAGGCCGCCGCCAAGCAGATCCTGATCGCGGCGGGCGGCATCGCCGGCCTCTACCTGCACGGCAACCGCGGCCAGCTCGCCGCCGCGCTCGGCAACCTGGTCGAGAACGCCGTCAACTACAGCCCGCCCCGTACCCGGGTGGCCATCGCCACCCGCCGCATCTCCAGCGCCGCGGCGCTCGGGGAGGCGGACGGCGAGCTCATCGAGATCTCGGTCACCGACCAGGGCATCGGTATCTCCGAGAAGGACCGCGAGCGGGTCTTCGAGCGGTTCTACCGTGTCGACCCCGCCCGCTCCCGGGCGACCGGTGGCACCGGCCTGGGCCTGTCCATCGTCAAGCACGTCGCGGCCTCGCACGGCGGCACCGTCTCGGTGTGGAGCGTCGAGGGCCAGGGTTCGACCTTCACCATCCGCCTGCCCGCCGGACAGGCACCCGCGCAGGACGAGCCCCACGACGCGTTCGACGACGAGCCGGACCACGTGCCGGCCGGCGGCCCCGCCGGACCCGCCGCCGCACCCCGAACCCTCACCACGGACCGTACGGACCGTTCGCTCCCCGCCGGGGAGCGGGAACAACATCTGTCAGACACAACCCCCCAGCTTGCCCCGGAGGCCTGATCGTGACCCGAGTACTGGTGGTCGAGGACGAGGAGTCGTTCAGCGACGCCCTCTCGTACATGCTCCGCAAGGAGGGCTTCGAGGTGGCCGTCGCCGCCACCGGCCCCGACGCCCTGGAGCAGTTCGAACGCAACGGTGCCGACCTCGTCCTGCTCGACCTGATGCTGCCGGGCCTGCCGGGCACCGAGGTCTGCCGCCAGCTTCGGGTGCGCTCCAACGTCCCGGTGATCATGGTGACCGCCAAGGACAGCGAGATCGACAAGGTCGTCGGTCTGGAGATAGGCGCTGACGACTACGTCACGAAGCCGTACTCCACCCGCGAGCTGGTCGCGCGGATCCGCGCGGTGCTGCGCCGCCGCGGCGAGGACGGCGGCGCGGGCGACAACGGTGGCGGCCCGGGCGCCCTGGAGGCGGGCCCGGTCCGGATGGACGTGGACCGCCACGTGGTGACCGTGGACGGCGCCAAGGTCGACCTGCCGCTCAAGGAGTTCGACCTGCTGGAGATGCTGCTGCGCAACGCGGGCCGGGTGCTCACCCGGATGCAGCTGATCGACCGGGTGTGGGGCGCGGACTACGTCGGCGACACCAAGACCCTGGACGTCCACGTGAAGCGCCTGCGGGCCAAGATCGAGCCGGACCCGGGCGCGCCGCGCTACCTGGTCACCGTCCGCGGCCTGGGCTACAAGTTCGAGCCGTAAACCGTCCCGACCACGCGGAAGGCCCCCGCCGGCAGCAGCCGGAGGGGGCCTTCGCGTCGCCCCGGCGGGCCCGGGCGGGCCCGCCG
>NZ_JAHSQD010000031.1 GCF_020103755.1 Streptomyces sp. LS1784 | reverse complement strand
GGCCGGCTTGGCCGCCTCGGCGCCCGCCGCCTCCGGGGTGGGGACGGCCCGCAGCCGGGGAGCGGGCGGCGCGGGGATGACGGCGGCGACGGCGGCCGCGATCAGGGCGACGCCGCAGCCGATCACCAGGCCGACCCGGAAGCCGCTCTCCGAGGGCAGGGTGTGGCCGCCCAGGGTGATGGTCATCTGCGACAGCACCACGCCCATCACCGCGGCGGACACCGAGGTGCCCAGCGAGCGCATCAGGGTGTTGAAGCTGTTCGCCGAGGCCGTCGCGGACAGTGGCACCGCGCTCATGATCAGCGCGGGCATCGCACCGTAGGCCAGGCCGACGCCGCTGTTGCAGACGATCGTCACGATCAGCACGCCCCAGGTGGAGCCCATCAGCGGCAGCGCCAGCCCGTACCCGACGGCGATCGTCAGCGCCCCGGTGACCAGGGTGAACTTCGGTCCGCGCGCGGCCGACAGCTTGCCGCCGAACGGGGAGACGACCATCATCATCAGCCCGCCGGGCGCCATCCACAGGCCCATCGCCAGCATCGACTGCCCCAGCCCGTAGCCGGTGGCCGTCGGCAGCTGGAGCAGCTGCGGCACGATCAGCGCCTGGGCGTACATGCCGAAGCCGACCAGGACGGAGGCGGCGTTGGTCAGCAGCACCCGCGGGCGCGCGGTGACCCGCAGGTCCACCAGCGGGTCGGTCACGCGCAGCTCCCAGCGGGCCCAGAGCATCAGGATCGCCGCGGAGGCGGTGAACAGGCCGAGGGTCCCGGTGCTGCCCCAGCCCCAGTCGCCGCCCTTGGAGACGGGCAGCAGCAGGCAGACCAGGCCGATGCTCAGACCGATCGCGCCGACGAAGTCGAAGCGGCCACCGGCGGCGCGGCCGGCCGGCGCCGGGGCCGGGATGACGGTCCAGAGCATGCCGATGATGACGACGGTCAGCACGGCGGTGCCCCAGAACAGCACCCGCCAGCTGGCGTAGTCGGCGACGCCGGCCGCGATCGGCAGGCCGAGGCCGCCGCCGATGCCCATGGAGGCGCTGACCAGCGCGATCGCCGAGCCGAGCCGCTCGGGCGGCAGGACGTCGCGCAGCAGGCTGATGCCGATCGGCACCAGGCCCATGCCCATGCCCTGCAGGGCCCGTCCGGCGATCATCGGCACCACGGAGTCGGCCACCGCGCACAGCACCGAGCCGAGCAGCAGCGGGACGCAGGATGCGATGAGCATCGTCCGCTTGCCCAGGAGGTCGCCGAGGCGGCCGCTGATCGGGACGAAGACGGCGGCGGAGAGCAGGGTCGCGGTGATGACCCAGGAGGCGTTGGACGCGGTGGTGTGCAGGAGTTGCGGGAGTTCACTGATCAGCGGGGTGACCAGGGTCTGCATGATCGCGGCGACGGTGCCGGTGAAGGCGAGCGTCGCGACGATCGGACCGGTGCGGGGAGCGGGGGCGGGGCCGTTGATGACGGGCCTCCTCGGGCAGTCGAAGAGCAGGGGTGTGCACAAAACACACGATGTGCATGAAACACAAGACGGTCAGCTTACACATGATGTGCGCTCTGCACATCATGTGCGACGCGCATGCCTCTGGCATACTGAAGGGTGATCCACGGAGAACCCGCAGGTCGAAGCGGTGATGAAGGGACTTCGACATGACCAGCCCCACGCACGAGGTCGCCCTCGAATTCCTGGTGTTCGCCCGGCACCGCGACCTCAGCCAGGTCAACGCCAGGCCCGAGGGCAGCCAGCTCGAACGCAGCGCCTACATCCTGCTCAGCCGGGTCGGCGCCGAGGGGCCCATGTCCATCGGGCAGTTGAGCGACGCCTTCGCCCTGGACGTCTCCACCCTCAACCGGCAGACGGCGGCCCTGAAGAGCGCGGGACTGCTCGAACGCATCCCGGACCCGGACGGCGGGATCGCCCGCAAGTTCCGCCTCACGGAGGAGGGCCGGCGCCGGCTGGACGCGGAACGCGAGGCGCACGTACGGGCGCTGAACCTCGTGATGACGGACTGGCCGGAGGAGGACATCGCCTCCTTCGCCGGCTTCCTGCGCCGCTTCAACACCGGGATCGAGCGGCTCGACGGCCGCCCCTGGCCGCGGAGCTGAGGGAACGGGGAGAGGGACGGGGAGAGGGACGGGGCGGGGGCGGCTTCAGGCCCGAGACCTGCCGGGATCCCGGACGGCGAAGCGCCGTGGGATCAGGAGCGCTTGAACAGCTCGACGGCGCCGTCGGCGACCTCGACCACGATCGAGTGCAGGCTCTCGATGCGCGAGACGATCGCCTCGCGCGGCCCCTGCCGCCAGACGTCGCTGCCGTAGAAGGCGTCCTCCTGCGAGCGGTGCTGCTCGATCGAGTCGAACGCCCGGATCAGGTACGCCTCCTCGTGTCCGTCCTCGTCCACCAGCGACGCCCCGTGGTCGACGACCCGGATCCCGGCCGCCCGGAGGAGCGGGACGGCCTCCTCGGCCATCACCCGGACGAAGTCGGCGCGGGTGCCCGGCTTGAGACGGTAGGTGCGGAGTTCCAGTATCACGGTGATTCCTCCCGGCACTTGACGGCATGTGAGACCGAAGGCCCATCCCCCGGTCGGGGCGGAAGCCTACGCGGGAGCGGGAGAGTCGCGCGCGGGAAGTCGGCCGGTCCGACTTCCCGCGCGGGCGCCGACCCTCGCGTGTCAGCAGCGGGCCGTAGCCTTCGGCCGGGTCCACACGCAAGGGGAGAGGGATGGCGACGTTCGAGGATCTCAAGGCACTGCTGGGAGAACCCCGTTTCAACTGGTCCGATCCCACTGCCTGGGTGCGGCTGGAGCAGGAACTCGGGGTCGCCCTCCCCGCCGACTTCCGGGACTTCACCGACGCCTACGGTCCGGTGGAGATCAACAGCCAGCTGTACCTGGAACACCCCGGCCATCCGATCAGGAACCTGGGCGAGAAGATCAAGGAGTCGCTCGAACTCTGGCGCGACGAGGACGAAGCGGAGTTCCTTCCCGCCCCGGCAGGGTCGGGCCCCGGCGAGCTGCTGCCGATCGCCACGGCCACCACGGGCGAGTTCGTCTTCCTGCGGGTGCCCGACGAGCCGTCGGCACCGTGGGGCGTGGGCGTACTGGAGACGGACACCCTGGAGTTCGTGTCCTACGAGTCGACGTTCGGCGACTGGATGCTGGCGTACCTCAAGGGCGAGGACGTCACGGTCCACTCCCACAACTTCGCCCCGGACCGCCCGTTCTACCGGCCGCTGGCCTAGCCACGGCCGGGCCGACTGTCAGCCGGCTGCGGCGAGTTCGACAAGGAGGGCGGGGCCGGCCCAGGCGGGGGCGGCACCGGGGGCGGCCGCCTCGGCTTCGCGGACGAGGGTGACGAGGCGGGCGTTGGCGGGGGCGGTGAGGCCGTGGCGTTCGGCGAGGGCGACGATCTCGCCCTGGAGCGAGTCGATCTCGGTGGGGCGTCCGCGTTGGAGGTCCTCCCACATCGAGGAGCGGGCGGTGGCGTCGATCCGCAGGCCGGCCCCGGCCAGCCGCTGGAACAGGACGTCCGGCAGGCCGAGCACCCGTGGCATCAGCCCCGATGCCACCGGGCCGAGCCGCGCCGGCGCGATTCCGGCGGCCCGGAACGCCGCCAGCGCCTCCCGCTGGCAGCGCGCCACGCACAGCCGGTACGCCCGCTGCCCGACCTGCTCGCGCAGCGGCAGGCCGGAGAGCGCGTTGACCGCGTTGTTGAGGTTCATCAGCAGCTTCGCCGCCTGGACGGCCGGCATGTCCGACCGCAGTTCCAGTTGCAGGCCGCTCGCCCGGGCCGCGTCGGCGAGGGCGTCCGCGCCCTCCCCGGCGGCCAGCATCAGCGACCCGCCGCTGCCCTGGTGGAAGGCGGCGGGGCCGGTCCGCACCACGTTGTACGGGACCATGCCGGCCAGCACCCGGTGGGACGGCAGCGCGGCCGCGAGGACCGCAGGGTTGCGCAGGCCGTTCTGGAAGCTCACCACCACCGTGTCGGGGCCGAGGTACGGGGCGAGTTCCCGGGCGGCGGTCGCGGTGTCGGCGGACTTCACCGTGACCAGGACGCAGTCGGCGCCGGCCGCGGCCTTCGCGTCGGCGGCGGCGGTCACGTCCCGCACCTCGCGGCGGGCCTCGCCCGGGCCGGTGAGGGTCAGCCCGTCCGCGTCGATCGCCGCCATCGCCGCCGGCCGGCCGATCAGGGTCACCTCGGCGGTCGAGGCGAGCATGCCGCCGAGGTGGCAGCCGATGGATCCGGCGCCGAACACGGTGATCCGGAGCTTGCTCCGGGCGGGAGTGGTGGACACGGGATGGCTCCGGGGCGAGGGCGGAAGGGGCGTGGAGTACGGGGCCGGTCAGTCGAAGAGATCGGGGTCGGAGACGGTGATCTGGTCCCACAGCGGGCGGGCCTGGAACCAGCCGGCCAGCGGGGTCCCGATCTGGCCGCGGGTGATCAGGGCGGTCTCCCGGTCGATCGGCTTCGGGGTGCCGGCGGCCATCGCGAGCAGCTGTGCCTGGCAGGACCGCTCCATCGTGACGAACCACCAGACCGCCTCGGCGACCGACTGGCCGACCGTCAGCAGGCCGTGGTTCTGGAGGATCACGGCCTTGTGACCCGCCAACGCGGCGGCCACCCGCTTGCCCTCCTCGGTCTCGGTCACGACGCCCCGGTAGTCGCTGTACAGCCCGTGGTCCTCGAAGAAGGCGCAGGCGTCCTGGGTGATCGGGTCGAGCGGGATGCCGAGGCTGGAGAAGGCCTTGCCGTGGAGCGAGTGCGAGTGCGCGGCGGCGATCGCGTCCGGGCGGGCCGCGTGCACCTGGGAGTGGATCGCGAACGCCGCCCGGTTCACCGGCCGGCTGCCGTGCAGCAGGGTGCCGTCGTGGTCGACCAGGACCAGGTCGGAGGCCTTGATCTGGCTGAAGCTCATGCCGAACGGGTTCACCCAGAACCAGTTCGGGTTCTCCGGGTCGCGGGCGGTGATGTGCCCGGCGACGCCCTCGGAGAAGCCGAACCGGCCGAACAGGCGGAAGCCCGCCGCCAGTTGCTCCTTGCGGTACTGGCGCTCCTCCTCCACCGAGTCGAACACCGGCGGCAGCGGCAGGGCGGCCCCTTCGGGGGAGGGGCCCACGACGCCGCTCGCCGCGTACGGGTCGTCGGGCTGTTGCGGTGCGGGCATGGCGACTCCTGGGGTTGCGGTCGGTCCGGTCAGGGATGAGGCGTCACGCCGGAGCGGCGGCGGACGCGCGGAAGCGGTCGAGCAGCTCGCGGGCGGGCGGGCTGTCGGCATCGAAGCTCTGCATGCCCCGGAGGTCGGCCGGCACTCCGGGGCCTGCCAGCCAGGCGCCGTGGCAGCTGAAGCAGAAGGAGATTTCGAGGAGGAGCCCGTCGGGGGCATGGGCTCGGATGCCGTAGCCGGGCTCGAAGCAGCGCCGCAGTTCGCCTTCCGGCAGCCCGCCGATCAGGTCGAGGGCGGACCGGAGGTGCTCCGTCTCCCAGACGGCGAGAGTCTCGCCGGTTACGGAGTCCGAACCGTAGGCGCTCCTCGGGTCGGCGATCCGGACGACTTCGATCAGGTGGGCCTGCGAGGCGGCGTCGGGGAGCAGCATCCGAACAGAATCACAGAGCCGGGCTGATCCGGGAAGGTGTCGTCACTCCGCCCGGTGCTGGGCGTCGCGGTTGCGCCGGAACTCGCGGATGAGCGCGAGGAGGTTGATCAGGGTGCTGGCCGGGATGTTGCCGACGTCGATCAGGCGACGGCCGTGGAGGTTGGTGTCACCCGGGGTGGCGGAGGGCCAGAGGAGGCCGAACTCGCGGCCTTCGGTGCGGAGTTCGACGATCAGTTCGGCGACCTGGCGCGAGGTGAGGTGGAGCAGGGCCGGGTCGGCGGGGTGGATGGGGTGGTGGGCGCTCACGCGGCACCGTCCAGCTCGAACCAGACCGTTTTGCCGAGCTGTTGGGGGTCGACGCCCCAGCGGTGGGTGAGGCCGGCGACGAGCTGGAGGCCCCGGCCGGTCTCGGAGAGAAGGGAGAGGGGGGCCTGCTCCGGGAGGAGGGGGCTGCGGTCGGAGACGGCGACCCGGAGGGTGTTCGCGCGGTGGTGGATCAGGATGACCGGGGAGGTCGTCCCGCCGTGCCGCCAGGCGTTGACAATGAGTTCGACCATGGCGAGTTCGGCGTCCGCGATGAGGGAGGGCGGCCAGCCCGCGCTGGTCATCCCGTCGCGGAGGGCGTCGCGGGAGAGGGTGAGGGAGGGGGAGTTGAGGTTGCGCACAGTGTCTCCCGAAGGGGAAAGGGTGAGACCGGCGGATGCGTCGCCGTGAACGAACCCACTGGACATGGGTGTTCTTCGGTGCCCGAGCGGCGTTACTGACGATCCGTTCGGTGATCGGTGCATCACAGACTGTAGGGCATGAAGGCTCACATGTGCCACCAGATCCGGAAACATGGTCCACTGGTGGTCGCTGGACTGTTGGCGATACGGCGTAGATGCTTGGGCCATGCCACCACGTACAACCCCATCGGCCAGGCAGGAGCGATTGGGCATCGAGCTGCGGAAGATGCGAGACAGCGCCAAGCAGACAACTGCCCAAGCTGCTGCCGTGTTCAGCCTCGATCGGACGAAGATCACGCAGGTCGAGAAGGGGAACTACCCCATCACGGCGGAGCGCGTCCGGGCGCTCGCGGAAGCCTTCGGAGAGGCTGACTCCGAGTACGTCGCAGCTCTCGCGGCTATGGCCGAGGAACGGCACAAGGGGTGGTGGGACGAGTATCGCGGCTTTGTTCCGCAGGGATTTCTCGACATCTGCGAGCTTGAGCACTACTCGATGGGCATGCAGTCGTACCAGATCTGCCATCTGCCGGGGCCGATGCAGTCGGAGCGATACTGCCGCGCGATCTTTCAGTGCGCCCAGTCGCCGCTGACTCCGCGCGTCGTCGAGACACGAGTCGAACAACGCTTGCGTCGATCGCAGACGCTGATGGCGGAAGGGGCCCATCCCTACACGGCGATCGTCTACGAGGCTGCCCTGCACGCGCAGTTCGGCGGCCGTGACGTCACTCGGGAACAGTTGGACTGGATGCTGGAGCTATCTCAGCGCCCTCACGTGACACTTCGAGTCGTCACGTTCGATTCGGGCGGCTTCATGGGGTCCGGCCAGGCCATCATCTACGCAAAGGGCCCCGTCCCTCGTCTCGACACGGTCCAATACGACTCGGTCGATGGGCCGATCTTCCTCCACACGACAGAGCATCTGAACACGTACCGCGGCATCATCGAGCGGATGACTGATCGGTCTCTTTCGGTTGAAGGTTCTCGCGACCTGATCGCGAAGATCAAGAAGGAGATATAGATCGTGAAGATTCTCGCCTGGACACGCCCGGCGTCGTGCGCCAACTCGAATAACTGCCCCGAGGTTGCCGTGACCTCCGACGCCGTCTACGTCCGCAGCAGTCTCCTGCCCGAAGCCATCGCCCAACTCACCCCCGACGAATGGCGCGACCTCGTAGCCGCCATCCGCCAGGGCGAGTTCGACGTCTGACTCCCCCGCTGCACCGGCCGGGTCCCCCGTCCCCGGCCGGTGCTTCAATCGTCCCCATGCGGATAGAGCGCCACCAGGTAGCCACCCCAGCCCTCGACGACTTCTCCGACCGCATCGGTCGCCAAGTCCACTCCGACTCCCGCGCCGGCCTGATGACCGCCACCGAGTGGCAGCTCATCTCCGACGCCTTCCTCGACCAGCTCGGCGCCCTCTCCGTCACCTCCCCCGAGCTCTCCTCCCCCGAGGCCAGGGCCCTCCTGCGCAACGCCGCCGAAGCCGCCGCCGGCGCCGTCTCCTTCGCCGCCTACTACCCCCGCGAGCGCTTCTCCGTCTTCCTCGACTACGTCAACATCGGGATGAGCTACGACCCCGAGGCCGCGGACACCCCCACCCCCCTCACCGCCCACCGGTGGGTCAACGCCTTCTGCCTCGCCGTCCTCACCGACACGTTCGACCGCCACGCCGAAGCCTTCATCTTCACCTGGCAGGCCCTCGCCTCCTCCTCCGACCTCGCCACTGCTCTCCTCTCCCACTTCCTCACCCGCATCGACACTCCCTCGAACGCCGGTGACGACCCCGCCCTTCGCGCCCTCCACGCTCTCGCCATCCGCGACCGCGCCGCCTTCGACGCCGCCGTCCTCGGCCTCCTCGACCGCACGGACGGCACCCGCCCCCGCACCCTTCTCCCCCTCCTCCCGCTCGCCCTCTCCGCCCTGGCCCACCGCGCCCACGGCTGGCTCCCCGCCGTCGAGAGCGACTACCTCCCCCACTCCCTCGTCACCGGCTTCGCCACAACCGAACGTCTCCCCGAGGACCTCACCTGGCCCGTCCGGCTTGATCGTCCGACCCCGCCGCTCCCCCTCCACCCGGACAGCGAGGCCCACTACGAGCGCGGCATCCGGCGGGCGATCGCCCCCGAGCCCGACGACGGCTACCCCGTCTCCAGCCTCGCCCACGCCTTCGGGCAACAGGTCCGCCTGTTCCGCGCCCGCGCCTCACACGCCGACGACATCACCGACACCCAGCTCGCCGACCTCCGTCTGGCCTCCGAGATCGGCTCCGCGCTCTCCCGGATCGCCCTCGCCGACCCAGGCAGCATCGTCGCCGTCACCCTGGCCGGCCGGACCGTGCACTTCCCCGCCACCCGCGACGACGACACCGGCCCCGGCCACTGGCAGCTCGCCGTGAGCCTCGCCCTGATCACCGGCAACCAGGACGACCTCGCCCCACTCCTCCTCGCCAGCCCCACCCACTCCACCGGCGACCGTTCCGTGTACGCGGCCTACCGCCTCGCCCTGCACGACCACCTCCGCGGCATCGACGCCCGCCCCGCCGTCGAGAAGGCCCGGCTCGAAGCCGCACGCGCCCAGGAGTGGGGCTTCTTCCCGGCGCCGGTCGCCCTGCTCTCCCAGCTCGTCGACGGCGACGAGGCCGGCTTCAACCTCGCCCTCCTCGACGCCCTGACCGCCCACCGCGACCACCACCGCGTCGCCGACCGGGCCACCGAGCCCACCGCCCCGCTCAACCTCGACGTCCTGGCCCTCGCCTGCCACGCCCGCCGCCACCGCGGTTGGACCGTCCGCGTCGAGTCCCCGTACCTCCCGGCCCGACTGCTTCGGGGCCACGATTCGGCGCACCGGCACTGAGCTGCTAATATTCCTGATGTCGCGAGGAACATGAGTCCTCGCCAGGCGTCAGCGGTGCTACCAGAGCACGTCCTACTTTCAGTAGGAAGAGTCCGTGCAACCCGGGCCTGGCGCTCCACAACCGGAAGGGTCCGGCACCTACACAGGTGCCGGACCCTTCCGCGTTTCGCCCCCGCCCATGCGGCACTGGCGGCCCCCTCGGCGACGCTCAGCCCGAGGACTCCGGGAGACCGTCAGTCCGCGGTCCGCTCCCGGCAGGAGCAGCGAGGTCGGCCACCACCAGCTCGGCTGCCCGCACCGGGTCCCCGCCGGCGCGGGCGAGCAGTGAGGCCGCGTCGTAGCATGCGTCGACCGCATCCGGGAGGGTCACCTGCAGACAGTGCACCGACTCGTAGCGCGGTGAGCTGAGCGCCGCGCCGATGCCGGGGCGCAGCCGCTCCAGCTCCACGACGACCCTCCAGGCGTCGTCCTCCATCCGGGCCCGCCGCGCCGGGTCGCAGGCCGCGATGGCCCGGTCGGTTTCGCAGGCGTCGAACTCACAGGCGTCCAGAGCCGGCAGGAGCTCGGGGACGCCCAGGATCGCCGCTGCGTCCAGGGTGAGGAGGTGAGACCAGTCGTCGGAGCCCAGCAGCTGCGCGATCAGTGGGACGGCCCGCAGGTCGTGCCGTCTGGCCAGCCCTCGCGCGCCCTCCTCCCGGACCTCGCCGTACTCATCGGTGGTGCACTTCCACAGCGCGTCCCTGATGGCGGTCGTGTCCTGGTCCAGTTGGACTCCCAACGTGAAGGCCGCCCAGTTGCGGACCTCGGGGTCCTGGTCCTCGGTGAGCCGGATCAGGGCCCGCACATCGGGCCCGTCGGGCAGTCCGCTGCTGGCGGAGCCGATCGCCGAGGCGACCTGAAGCCGCAGGTCGGCGTCCTCGTGTTCGGAAAGCCGTACCAGCACGGGAACCGCGCGCGGGTCCTGCGCCCACCCCAGGCCGACAACGAGGGAACGCAACACGCGGACCTCCGTCTCCGCCTCGGCCAGCGCCATCAGGGCGGTCGCCGCCTCGCTCCGCAGCGACTCGTGCGCGCCGGCCGCGTTTCCCACCAGGTCGCAGCCCACCTGTCGCTCCAGGACATCGGCCGAATCCAGCAGCCCCAAGCCGCAGCGCAGCGCGGTCTCCCCGCTCTCCCCCTCCGCCGCCTCCCGGACCAGCGCCCAGTAGGCGTGCGAGTCCTGGTCCGCCTCCGAGGCCTCCGCCGTTCGCGCCGCCGTCATCATGCGCCCCGTCAACTCCACCGCGTTGTCCATGTGCGCCTTCATATCCGAAGGGCCGGGTGCCGGGGTACTGGATTCCTGCCGCCCGCCTCAGCAGCCGGCCCCGGCCTTCGTGGCCAGGGAGCGGAGGCCTGATGGGCGTGAGTCCGCGCCCCGGGACCACGATTCGGCGCAGGGGCGTTGAGCTGCTAATATTCCTGATGTCGCGAGGAACATGAGTCCTCGTCAGGCGTCAGCGGTGCTACCAGAGCACGTCCTACTTTCAGTAGGAAGAGTCCGTGCAACCCGGGCCTGGCGCTCCACAACCGGAAGGGTCCGGCACCTACACAGGTGCCGGACCCTTCCGCATTCGCGGCGGCTCGGCCGCTCCAGGAGGCCCACGGTGTCCGGTCCTCAGGACCTGTTCGACTACTGGTGGACCGCCACCCCGGACAGCGAGCGTCTCCAGTGGACGCTGGACCTAGGCCTCGGCACGTCGTCGCTGACGCCCGTGCCCACCACGATGTCCACCCGCTCGGCGTCCCCGGGCGTGGGCCGGCGGGCCAGGACGGCAATGTCCTCCGGGTCCCAGAAGCGGTTCGACAGGTAGCCCGCCGAGGCCCTCGAATTTCGCGAGGACGTCCGGCCCGGCCGCCTCCGGACCGCGATTCGGCACACGGGCGTTGGGCTGCTAATATTCCCTTCGTCGCGAGGAACATGAGTCCTCGTCAGGCGTCAGCGGTGCTACCAGAGCACGTCCTACTTTCAGTAGGAAGAGTCCGTGCAACCCGGGCCTGGCGCTCCACCGTCGGAAGGGTCCGGCACCTACACAGGCGCCGGACCCTTCCGCATTCGCGGCCCGGAAACGGGTGACGCCCTGCCCCTGGCACTCCGGTGCGACCTCGTGATCCATCCGCTTGAGGGCTCTGCGAGTCGTCAGCGGCTCCGGCACGGTCGCCGGCGCCGAGCTCCTCTGCGCACCGGGCGGCACGGTCGGCATTCCGGCGAGTTCACCGAATTCAATCACAGGGCCGAATTACGTTATACGCCGGCGGGGCCGCCGGAATTCCTGCGACAGGAATCCCGACGGCCCCCACCCCCTTGCAGTCAGACGCGACCCTCCCGGGCCGCGAACCACTCAGGGGAAATCGCCCCTACCTCACTTGAACTCGGCATCGACCGTGGCGACCCCGGAGTTCACACTGCTGCAGTACGCATAGCTCCAGGTGCCGCCGCCAGTCGCCTTCCATGCCCCGTACACGGTCTGGCCGTTCTTGCAGTTGGCCTTGGCCCGGAAGACGATGGCGTAGTCGTCGCGCAGGCAGTTGGCGCCGAACGTGGTGGCGTCGGTCCACAGTTGGCAGTTGTGACTCACTTCCGCCGACGCCGGTGCGGCGGTGCCCACGCCGAGCGCGAGGGAGCCCGCGGCGACTGCCGCCATTGTCAATGCGCGTACCTTGAACATCAAATCCCCTCCACTAAGGCAGATTCATCCCCGCATCGGGGGAGAAAATCCCCACTCCTTCACCCGGCCCACGTTCGCCCTGTGGACCTTCGCCAAATCTAACGCAATCACAGGAAGTGTCTAGTTCGATTCCAGACAGTCAGCGGCTTCGTATGGTTCCGAACCAGACAGCCATCCTGTACGAACCAGACATTTCTTCGCATACGGTCGCAAGACCGCCAGGTAGGCATCTACCAAGGGAAACGGGGGCGGAAATCCGATACTGGTCGAGGCATATCCGGAATTCCCGCCGTCAATGGGCCGTCACGGAACCTCGACGACAGGAGCCGCTACCGCTGGGGCGGCCGCCGAAGCCGAATGACGTGCGCGACCCGAACGGGCGGTACGCCGCCGCGTACCGCCCGTTCGGGTCCACCATCCGGGTCGGCCCCGGTGCGGCCGTTCCCTTACCGCCGTCCGCTCGCCGCGAGCGGACGGGACCTCAGCAGGGCCCGGGCCGGCAGGGCTGTCGCGGCGAGGCAGAGCACCACGGCCCCGGCAGCCAGCGGCAGGGCGGTGCCCGGCGGAACGTACGGCGAGGCGCCGGCCAGTCCCCGGGCGATCGGCACCAGGGTGATCCAGGCGATCAGACTGCCCAGCAGCAGCCCGGCCGCGGCCACCAGCAGCGCCTCCCAGCGCATCATGCCGCGCACCTGCCGCCGGGTGGCACCGGTGAGGCGCAGCAGCGCCACCTCGCGGCTCCGGTCCAGGACCGTCATCACCAGCGTGTTGGCGGCGGTGATCGCCGCGAAGCCGCCGAGGACGCCCGCCATGACGGAGTTCGCCCAGTCACCGGACTCGCGCTTGCGGTCGGTCTGCGCGACGTACCCGGCCCGGTCGGTCTCCGTGATCCCGCCAACCGCGGCCTCTCCGGGGGCTGCGGTGTCGCCGGGGAGCTTCGCCAGCCGGGCGGCGACGTCGGCGCGGTCGGCGCCGGGGGCGTCCGCGACGAGCACCTGACTGTCATAGGCGACGCCGGCGTGTGCGGCGACGGCCGCCCGGGGCAGGATCAGTTGCCCGAAGCCGAGCCCGCGTTCGTACGTGGCGACGACCGTCTGCTGTGTCTGGGCGCCGTCGCCGAGCCAGAAGGCGGCGCGGTCGCCGACCTTGAGGCCGAGCTTGTCGGCGAGGGTCGCGTCGAGGGCGACGGTGTCGGTGCTCCGGGCGAGGTCGGCGAGCGAGCCGCTGCGCACGCCCAGGTCGAGCACCCGGGGCAGCTTCGCCGGGTCGCCGGACACGCCGAGGACGTTGGCGGAGCGGAGCTTCCCGTCGGAGCGGTAGACGGCTCCGGTGCGCAGCAGGCCGATCGCGGCGTCGACGCCGGGCACCTGGGCGGCCCGTTCGGCGGTGGCGGCGGGCAGGCCCGGGCCGGTCGAGCCGAGCACGTGGTCGGCGACGACCCCGTCACGCACCTGCTCGCCGGTGGCGTGCTGGACGGTGCTCTGGATGAACAGCATGGTGCCGCAGAAGGCGCTGACCATCGCGATGGGCGTGATCGCGGAGGTCAGCCGGCGGGCGTTGGCCCGGGCGTTGTCGGCGGCCAGCGAGCCGGAGGTGCCGCCCGCGCCCGCCCGCAGCGGCAGGCCGAGCACCCCGGCGGCGATCCGGGCCACCCAGGGGCCGAGCAGGGCGATGGCCACCAGGAAGCACATGACCACGCCGAGCGCGGTGTTGGCGGCGTTCTCGCCGCTCAGGTTGGCGGCGACGACGGTCAGCACGACGCCGCCGGCGATGGCCACCAGGCCGAGGAGGGTCCGCACCACGCCCGCCCGTCCGGCCTCCACCGACGCCTCGCCGAGCGCCTGGCCGGGGCGCAGGCCGGAGGGACGGTGCGCGGCGAGGTAGCCGGCGGCCAGTGCGGCGAGCAGGCAGGTGGCCACGGCGACGAGCGCCGGGATCGGGCCGACGTCCAGTTCGACGCCCTCGGGGACGGCGCCGCGCGAGACCAGCCCGTCGAACCACCAGCGGGCCAGCGCCACGCCCGGGATGAGGCCGAGCGCACCGGCGAGGGGGGCCACCAGCAGCGCCTCCGTGGCGATCGTGCGGCGGATCTGACGGGGGGTCGCGCCGACGGCGCGCAGCAGGGCGAACTCGCGGGCCCGCTGGCCGATGGCCAGGGCGATGGTGGACACCACCACGAAGACGGCCGTCATGGTGGCGGTGCCGCCGAAGGAGCCGCCGATCGCGATGAGCAGCGTCCGGCTCTGCCCGAGCGCCGGATGTTCGACGGAGCCGCGGCCGTCGCCGGTGACCACCCTGATCCCGGTGGGGGACGCTCCGGCGGCCTGCGGGCCGGCGGTGTCACGGAGGGCTTCGCGGAGCCGGCGGGCGAGTTCCTTGGCGTCGACGCCCTCGCGCGGCTGGACGGCGATGGCGTCCACCCGGCCGGGGTGACCGGAGAGCTGCCCGGCCACGCCGTCGGCGAACCAGGCCGTCGGGCCGGCGCCCTGCGGCGCGGCCAGGCCGGAGATCCGGTAGGTGTCGCTGCCGCCGGGTGCGACCAGCGTGAGGCTCGCGCCGGGTGCCAGCCGGGCGTCCCGTGCGGTGGCGGCGTCCAGGACCACCTCGCCCGGGCCGGGGGCGCGGCCCTCGACCAGGACGTCCGTACCGCCGGCGATACCGAGCGCCGCGTACCCGCGCCCGGTCAGGCCGGGCGTGGCCGGACCCGGCTGGACCGGGAAGGCGGTGTCGGGGCGGGCCGCCGCGACACCGGGCTGCGCGGCGATGCGCTGGGCCAGGGCGGCGTCCACGCGGGCCCGGTCGGACACCGGCCGTTCGACGGTCTTCTCCTTGTCGGAGACCTGGCGGATGATCGTGACGTCCGGATTGGCCGCGACGACCACGGGCGCGTTCGCGTAGCGCACCGGGGGCACGCTCGCGGTGATGCCGGTCTGCAGCAGGGTGCCGCAGCCCATGATGACCGCCGCACCGAACAGCAGGGCGATGAAGGTGCCCGCGAAGGACGCGGGCCGGAAGCACACCGAGGAGCGCGCGAGTCCGTTGCTCATGCCGTCGTCCCCACCGGGGCGGTGGACAGGGCGACCATCCGGTCGGCGACGGACTGCGGGTCGGGGTGGTGCAGTTCGCCCGCCAGGGCGCCGTCGGCCAGGAAGACCACCCGGTCGGCGAAGGAAGCGGCCACCGGGTCGTGGGTCACCATGACCACCGTCGCGCCCATCGTGTCCACGGCACGGCGCAGCAGGCCGAGCACCTCGTGCGCGGTGCGGGTGTCCAGCGCGCCGGTCGGCTCGTCCGCGAACACCACGTCGGGGCGGGTGATCAGCGCCCGGGCGATCGCCACCCGCTGCTGCTGGCCGCCGGACAACTGGCCGGGGCGGCGCGAGGCGTGCTCAGCGAGACCCACCTGTGCCAGTAACTCCCTCGCACGGCCGCGGTCCTGACGCTCACCGGCGAGGCGCAGCGGCAGCAGGACGTTCTGCAGCACGGTCAGCGAGGGCAGCAGGTTGAAGGACTGGAACACGAACCCGACCCGGCTGCGCCGCAGCACGGTGAGCCGGTTCTCGCTCAGCCCGGTGATCTCCTCACCGCCGAGGAACACCTCACCCGAGGTCGGCCTGTCCAGGCCCGCCGCACACTGCAGGAAGGTGCTCTTGCCCGAGCCGGAAGGCCCCATCACGGCGGTGAAGCTGCCGTGGCCCAACGCGAGGTCGACCCCGCGCAGCGCGTGCACCGCCTCGCCGCCGCGCCCGTAGCTGCGTCGCACCGCGCGCAGTTCGATCGCGGGGTGGGCGGGGTCGTGGGGCCCGGTCGGCCCGTGCTCCGGGCGGTGGCGGCGGGATGCCATGGTGCTGCCTTCCCTTGTGGATCGTCGTTCGTCTGCGACGTGGTCCAGGCTAGGAACGGCGGGTGGCGCGAACCATGGAGGCGGCTGGCGGACGTGGGGTGGGGATAACCCCACCGTCAGGAACGGGAACGCCCGTGCGGTGAAGGCCCTTCCGGGCCCTCGGTGTGCGCCTTCAGCCCGTCGCGGACGACCGCGCGGGCGCGCCTCGCGGACTCCGGGTGGCCGTCCAGGTGCTCCAGCATGCGGCAGGTGCCCACCAGGATCGCCGTCAGTTCCGGCACCTCCAGGTCCCGCCGCACCGCACCGGCCTGCTGGGCGCCTTCGAGGAGCGCGGCGAGCACCTCGCGCAGCGCGCGCCCGGCCTCGGAGGTGGCGGCCCGGATGTCGACTCCCGCGTCCGCGAGGGCCGCGGCGAAGGCGTTCTTGACGGGCGACTGATCCAGCACCAGGTCGAAGAACGCGAAGAGGGCGTCCGCCGGCCCGGTCTCGTCCGCCAGACGTCGCCCCTCCTCGACCAGCCGTTCCAGTCGCCGGACGAGCACCGCTTCCAACAGGGCTTCCTTGGTGGGGAAGTGCCGGAACACGGTGGCGATGCCGACCTTCGCCTCCCGGGCGATCTCCTCCGTGGACGCGCCGGTGCCCTGCTCGGTGAAGACCGCCTCGGCGACCTCCAGCAGCCGTGCGCGGTTGCGCCTCGCGTCGGCACGCAAGGGCTTCGCGCCTGCGGTGGAAGGAGTTTGATTCGTCGTCACCTGATCCTCGCCATGCCTGGACAAACGGAGTGGTGTATCCGTATCGTCGGAAACGGAGTCGCCTATCCGATTGTAGGCGGCAGGATCACGGAGGTCAGCCATGTCTGCACCAGCCACACCGCGCGAGGTCTTCGGGCAGTTGATCGCCCTCATCTCGGCGGGCAAGTGGAGCGAACTCCCCGAGCTCTACGCGGAGGACGCCGTGGTGGAGATCGTCTTCTCACCGGTCCCCCCGCGCCGCATCCACGGCCGGGCGGAACTCCGCGAGCGCTTCGCCGCCCTGGAGGCGGCCGGTGCGATCCGCCTGCGCGCGGAGAACGTCCGCGTCCACGAGACCGGCGACCCCGAGGTGGTGATCGCCGAGTTCGACTACGCGGGCCTGTACCCCGCCACCGGCCGCACCTTCCGCACCGCCAACATCCAGGTGCTTCGCGCCAGGGACGGCCTGATCGTCGAGACCCGCGACTACCACGACCACCTCGCCTTCGCCGCGGCGGACGGCCGCGCGGGCGAACTGCTCGCCGCGCTGGACCAGCAGGGGTGACGCGGCAGTGGCCTCCTCGACGGCGGAAAGGACGGAAAACCACGTGAGCCCGGCCGGGTGTGCGCGTACGATCCGTTGCGGAGCGCGCGAAATCACAGTTCCCGGTCGGTAGTCCGGGCGCCGTCGGCGGTGGCCGGCGGTCAGTAACCTCCCTCCCAGGGTGTCCGGTGCGTTCCCTCCCGGCGCGCGACCGCGCGCGGGACACGGCATGACAACCATGGGAGGAAACGCACCATGCCGAGCACGTTCACCGTGTTCTTCGAAGGCCCGTTCTGGGTCGGGGTGCTGGAGATCGCGGGCCCGCGAGGGGTCCGCGCGGCGCGCCATGTCTTCGGCGCCGAGCCGGGCAACGCGGAGCTGCTGGAATTCGTCCGCAGGGACTTCGGCGGCCTGCTGGACACCGCGCTGGCAGCGCCGGAGGCGGCCGTCGAAGGGCGGGCACGGCAGCGGTCGGCGGTGAACCCCAAGCGGCTCGCCCGGCAGGCCGCCAGGGAGTTGGCGACCCGGCCTCTGAGCACCGCGGCCGAGGAGGCGCTGGCCCGGGCCCACGAGGAATCCGGGCGTCTCAACCGCGCCGCCGCCAAGCGCCGTGCGGCCGAAGCCGCGCTGGAACAGCGGGCGGCCGCCCGGCGGCAGGCCAAGGAGCGGCACCGGGGCCGGTGAGCCCCCACCTCTCCACTGCACCAATCCTATTGACGCAAAATCAGCCGAAGGCCCGATCTCATCGTCGGCGAACTTCCCGAGCGGAAGCCGGTTTTCCGCTGCCAGAGGTCGGGGTAGGGCGGAGACGTTCGCACCCTGACCGTTCCGGTGCTCATGAGGGGGCGAATCCTTGACGCTTTCCTATCGGAAGGACACCCTCACGCACAGGACCCTTCGGAACGCCCTCGCGACCGTCATCGTGACGGGTGCGCTCACCGCCGCTGCCGCTCCCGCCGCCGTGGCCGCCGAGCAGACGCAGTCGACGGCCGGGGCGCGGGCGGAGCTCCGCAACCCGAAGACGATCAAGGTCGCCGACTACAACCAGGCCCGCAGCACCCTGATCAACGCAGGCAGCAGGACGGCCGGCAAGTCCCACCCGGCACACGGGACGAAGGACGTCCCGGTCTCCCACGGCACCAGCCTGCTGGCCGAGGCCCGCGACGAGTTCCGCGCCGCCGACCGGAACCTGCCGGCCAACCAGAAGAAGTCCGACATGTCGATCCCGCACTACAACGCCATCCACAGCGCGGCCACCACCATGGGCATCGACCGCTGGTGACGCCTTCCCGCTGAGGCGAAGGGCCCGGCTCCCCTCCGGCTCCCGGAGGAGAGCCGGGCGGCTTCAGGGCTTCGGAGGCAGGGGCTCTTCCCACGGCTCGCTCAGGCTGCCGTCCGGGAGGACGTCGAAAACCGCGAGCGTCTTACCCCTGGTGATCGTTATCCGGTCCGGACCGGACCAGTTGACGCCGGTGCCGTGCCTCGAATAGTCCAGCTCCCAGTGGCGGGCCGACCATCCGGAACCGGACACCAGCTCCCTCCGGTAGAGCGGATCGAAGCCGCCCATCTCAGTGATGGTGATCACCCGGTCCGGGCGGCCCGGGGCCGCCTCCCGATGCGACGACCCCTCATGGGGGCCGAACAGGTACATCAGGACGGCGATCGGAAGGCCGAAGCCCAGCGCCGCCAGGCCGAGGCCGCAGCCGATCTGCCCCGTCTCGCTGCTGAACCCCAGCTCGACGAAGAATGAGACCGCGACCAGCACGAGCGCCGACCCGATCAGCAGCACCGGGTGGTTCAGCCAGCGCTCGACCACCACCAACCCGCCCGAACGGGACTCGCGCCGGCCCGCCGCGCACGCCAGCAGCGCCGCGAGCGCCATTCCTCTGAGCCCCCACGCGATCCACCTGCGGCGTACCACTGTCATCCTCGTCCCCGTGCGGTCGTCTGCTGATATTCGGACAGCCCCTGCTACGGGCACTACCGGGCCCGGGGCGTCACCGAGGGCGCGCCCAGCGTCCCGTCCTCGTCCACGGTGAAGACTCTGATCTCCTTCTCCGAGGTCACCGTAATCCGACCCGGGCCCGACCACTCGGCCTTGACGAAGCCGTCGTGCTCCTCCCAGGTGCCGAGGCTCCAGTGGCGGGCCGACCAGCCGCTGCCGGTCAGCAACTCCACCCGGTAGACCGGATCGATCGAGAAGGCGATGTCGGTGACGCTCAGCACGTGGTCGGAGCGGTTCGGGTCGGGCGTGCGGTCGACCTGCCGGCCGTCGCCGCCGAAGACGTACGCCAGGGCCCCGATCGCCGCCCCGATGACGAGGAGCGGTGACAGGACGGCCGCGCAGCCGATCTGCGCCCACCTGGTGCGGAACTCGATCTGGGCCACCGCCGCGGCCACGGCCAGCGTGATCGCCGTCCCGAGCAGCAGCACCGGGTGGTTCAGCCAGCGCTCGACCTCGACCAGCCCGCCCTGACGGGAGGAGACGTAGCCCGGCAGGTACACCAGGAAGGCCGCCAGCGCTGCGCCTCGGAGCCACCACACGACCTGCCTGCGGCGCGTCACCGTCATTTGCTCCCCCCGGAGTTGCCCTTTGCCGGGACTTTACTACGGGGACGCCGAGCGGCCCGGACGACGGGTGCTCCGTCGCCCGGGCCCGCTGGACCACCGGCCGCCCCCTGTCACCGCCGGTAGAAGACGCTCCGCGACCAGAAGTAGCCGACCAGCGTCAGCACGGTGCACCAGGCCAGGGCGCTCCAGGCACTGGTGCCGATCCCGGTGCCCATCAGCAGCCCGCGCAGGGTCTCGATCATGGGGGTGAAGGGCTGGTACTCGGCGAACCAGCGCATGGCCGTCGGCATGGAGTCGGTCGGCACGATGGCGCTGCCGACGAAGGGCAGGAACTGCAGCGGCATCGGCATGTTGCTGGCGCTCTCGACCGTCTTGGCCACCAGGCCGATGCCGGCCGATATCCAGGTCAGGGCGATGGTGAGGAAGAGCAGCAGGCCCATCGCGGCCAGCCACTCCACCGGCCCGGCGTTCGGCCGGAAGCCCATCGCGAGGGCCGCGCCGATCACCAGGACCAGCCCGATCATGGTCTGGATGACGCTGCCGACCACGTGCCCCGCCAGGAAGGCGGAGCGCGATATGGCCATCGTGCGGAAGCGGTTGACGATGCCCTCGGTCATGTCGGTGCAGATGCCGATCGCGGTGACCAACGACCCGGACGTGGCCGCCATCAGCACGATGCCGGGCGTGACGTAGTCGATGTAGTGACCGCCGCCGATTCCGGCGCCCAGCGTGCTGCCGTAGGCGTAGTTGAACAGCAGCAGCATCATGACCGGCATCACCACGACCGCGAAGGTCAGGGACGGGTACCGCAGCGCGTGCTTGAGGTTGCGGCGCAGCATGGTCAGCGAGTCGCTGAGCGCGTAGCCGGCTGTACCGGTGGCCATGCTCATCGCGCCCCCTCCCCGGTCAGCTGGAGGAACACGTCGTCCAGGTCCGCCGTCTCCACGACCAACGACTCGGCCTGCACGGACGCGTTGTCGAGCGTGTCCAGCACGGCCTTCACGGTGAGGACGGAGTTGTCCCCCGGGATCTCCAGCCTCAGCGCCTCGGCGTCGGCCGTGGCGTACTCGAACAGTGCGGCGGCGGTGGCCAGTCGGGCGGCGTCCGCGAACTGGAGCCGGATCCGCCCGCCGGGGGCGAACCGCTTCAACTCCTCGGCCGTGCCCTCGGCGACGATCCGGCCGCCGTCCAGGACGGCGATCCGGTCGGCGAGCTGGTCGGCCTCCTCCAGGTACTGGGTGGTGAGGAAGATCGTCACCCCGTGGTCGGCGACCAGGCCCCGGATGATCTCCCACATGGTGCGCCGGCTGCGCGGGTCCAGCCCGGTGGTCGGCTCGTCCAGGAAGATCACCTTCGGGTCGCCGACCAGCGTCATCGCGAGGTCGAGCTTGCGCCGCATGCCACCGGAGAAGGTGGTGACGGCCTTGCGGGAGGCCTCGGTGAGATCGAAGCGCCGCAGCAGCTCCTCCGCCCGCCTCCGCCCCTCCCGACGGCGGAGGTGGTTGAGGTCGGCCATCAGCATCAGGTTCTCCTCGGCGGTGAGCAGGTTGTCCACCGCCGAGAACTGGCCCGTCACCCCGATCGCCTTCCGCACCGCGTCGGCCTCGCGTTCCACGTCGTGCCCGGCCACCCGGGCCGAGCCGCCGTCGGCGGGGATCAGGGTGGAGAGGATCTGCACCGTGGTGGTCTTGCCGGCGCCGTTGGGCCCGAGCAGAGCGAACACGCTGCCCGCCGGGATCTCCAGGTCGACGCCGTTCAGGACCGCCTTGTCCCCGTAGGACTTGGTGAGTGCGGTCGCCGAGATCGCCGGGACCACCGCGTTCGCCGCCATCACGCCCTCCGGACGACGACGTTGCCGACCTGGGTGCGGCCGCGGACCTCGACCGTCTCCACGGCGTCGCCCGGGCCCTGGGTGGGGCCGAGGTCGTTGCGGACGCCGCCGACCTTGCTGTGCACGTCGAGCCAGGCCGCGGTGCCCTCCGCGATGCCGACCTCCACGTCCCCCACGCTGGTCTGGAGGGTGACCTGACCGCGGACCACCCGGCCGACCCGGATGTGGCCGTGCGCCGACTTGGCGTCCACGTTCCCCTCGGCGAGGCCGATGTGGATCCGGCCGTTGGAGGCGTTGGCGTGCAGCTCGCCGCGCACCTCGTCGATCTCGGTGTCGCCGTTGCTGTTCTTGACCGTCAGCCGGCCCCCGACGGAGCCGATCTCGATCCGGCCGGCGCCGGACACCTCGGCGTCCCAGGCCGTCCCTCCGAGCCGGATGTCGCCGAAGCCGCTGTCGAGCCGCACGCTGTCGGCGTGCTCGACCTGGATCCGGCCGAGCGAGGTCTTCAGCCGGCAGGCGCCGAGCGGCCCCTCGGTGACGAACTCGGCCATCGGGGACTCGCTGTGGACCTCGGAGCCGACCGGCAGCTCGACCAGGACCTCGATCGCGCCCTTCTTGCTGGTGAAGACGGAGCGCTGCTTGGGGGCCTTGATGCCGAGCCGGCCACCGGAGAAGTCGACCTGGGTCTGCTCGGCGGCCTTGACGTCCGCCTCCTTGGCCGGGTTGGCCGGCCGGACCTCGACCACGGCGTCGGTGCGCTTGCTCGCCTTGATCCAGACCGAGCCGATGTCGAACTCGAGGATGGCGGAGATCGGTCCGTCGGTCTCGTACGTAGGCATGGCTGTCCCGTCCTCTTGACTCGTGGTGGTGTTCCCGCTGGTCGGAGCGGGGGTGACGTCGAAGGTGCAGAAGGTGGTGCGGGAGGTGGTGCGGAGGTCGTACGGATGCTGCGGGTGCTGCGGAGGTACTAGTGGACCCAGCCGGTGAAGCCCTGGCCGCCGACGCTGCGCGGAACCCGGCTGCCCGGGTCGGCGACCGGGCGGCGGGCCGGTTCACCGCCCTCCAGGGCCCCGGCCAGGGCGCGGACCAGCCAGGCGTTGAGCGAGAGGCCGGCCTCGGCGGCAGCCTCCTCCGCCCGGGCCTTGAGGTGGGCGGGCAGGCGCAGGTTGATCCGGGCGGTGCCCGTCTCGTCCGACTCCGGCGCCATCGGTGGCGCCACCGGCGGCGCGAGTGGCACCACCGGCGGCGCCTGCGGCACCACATCGCCGTGGAAGGCGTCCGATCCGGGCGGCGCCGTGACCACGAACTCCGGATCGAGTCCGCGCAGGCGCACGTCCACCGAGCCGGGGGCGAGGTCGCGGGTGACTTCGCCCATGGCGGCCGAGAGCGCGTTGAGCAGGGTGAGCCGCACGGCCGACTCCAGCGGGAGCGTCAGCCGCTCGGCCAGCGCGCGGGCTTCGTCGCCGCCGGTGGCGGCGGCCACCGCGAGCTCGTTCCGGAGGTTTTCCACGTACGGCGTGAGGTCCATGGCCGATAGCTTGGCACGGCGATGGCGCCATGTCGAGGCATTTGTGGCACCACTTTGGCACCACCGCCGGAACGGGTCTGGCGCCAACGACGGAACCGCCCCGCCGACCGGGGTCGACGGGGCGGTTCACCAGGGGAAACGTCAGTACTGCGACATCGGGGACTACAGCTGCTGCCAGCCCGCCAGGTAGGCGTCTATCTCCCCCGCCAGCCGGGTCTTGCCCGCCTGGTCCAGGAAGGAGGCCTCGACGGCGTTGCGGGCCAGCCCCGCCACCCCCGCCTCGTCCAGGCCCAGCAGCCGCGCCGCCACCGCGTACTCGGTGTTGAGGTCGGTGCCGAACATCGGCGGGTCGTCGCTGTTGACCGTCACCAGCAGCCCGGCGTCCACCATCCGCTTGATCGGGTGGTCCTCGATCCGCTCCACGGCCCGCGTCGCGATGTTGGAGGTCGGGCAGACCTCCAGCGGGACGCGGTGCTCGCCCAGGTAGTCGAGCAGCGCCGGGTCCTTCACCGCCTGGGTGCCGTGCCCGATGCGCTCGGCACCGAGCACCCGGATCGCGTCCCAGACCGTCTCCGGCCCGGTGGTCTCGCCCGCGTGCGGGACGCTGCGCAGGCCGGCCGCCCGGGCCCGGTCGAAGTACGGCTTGAACTGCGGGCGCGGCACACCGATCTCCGGGCCGCCCAGACCGAAGCTGACCAGCCCCTCGGGGGCCAGCTCGGTGGCCAGCCGGGCGGTCACCTCGGCCGACTCCAGCCCGGCCTCGCCCGGGATGTCGAAGCACCAGCGCAGCACCACTCCGAGCTCCTTCTCGGCGCGCAGCCGGGCGTCCTCGATCGCCTCCATGAAGGCGACCTCGGGGATGCCCCGGCGGACCGAGGAGTACGGGGTGATGGTCAGCTCGGCGTACCGGATGTTCTGCCGGGCCATGTCCTCGGCCACACCGTAGGTGAGCGCGCGGACGTCCTCGGCGTCCCGGACGAGGTCCACGACGCTCAGGTAGACCTCGATGAAGTGCGCGAAGTCGGTGAAGGTGAAGTACTCGGCGAGTGCCGCCGGGTCGGCCGGCACCTTGGAGTTCCCGGCGTGCCGGGCGGCCAGTTCGGCGACCACGCGCGGCGAGGCCGAGCCGACGTGGTGGACGTGCAGCTCCGCCTTGGGCATCCCGGCGATGAACGCCTCGATGCTCCGGTCTGCGGGCTCGATCCGACTGACACTGGGGCCGATCCGACTTCCGTCCGGCTGGACCACGGTGGTTCCCTTCTTCCTTCTACGCGCGTACCGAAGACAGTTGCTGGCAAGGATAGGCCGTACCCGGGATCGCCCGCCGGGGGATCGCCTCCGGGGGATCAGCCCCCGAGCGCGACCGCCACCGTGTGGATCAGCAGCCCGGCCAGGGCGCCGACCACGGTGCCGTTGATCCGGATGAACTGGAGGTCGCGGCCGACGTTGGCCTCGATCTTGCGCGAGGCGTCGTCGGCGTCCCAGCTCGCCACCGTCTCGGAGATCAGCGAGGTGATCTCGGCGCGGTAGGTGTCGACCAGGTACTGGGCGGCGTCCTGGAGCCAGCCGTCCACCTTGGCCTGGAGCTTGGGGTCGGTGGCCAGGCGCTCGCCGAAGCGGCGCACGCCGTCGCGGATGCGCCGGCGCAGTTCGCTGTCCTCGTCCTCGGCCGCACTCATCACCAGGGCGCGCACGGCCGCCCAGGTGGAGTCGATCAGGTCCTGCACCTCGGGGCGGGCCAGCAGCTCGCCCTTGGCCCGCTCGACCCGGGCGATGGTCTCCGGGTCGGTCTGCAGCTCGGTCGCGAAGTCGGCGAGGAAGTTGTCGATCGCGCCGCGCGCCGGGTGGTCGGGGTCGTCCCGGATCTCGGTGACGAAGCGCAGCAGCTCCTTGTAGACCCGCTCGCCGACCTGGTGGTCGATGAACCGGGGCGTCCAGCCCGGGGTCTTCTGGGTGACCTTCCGGACCACGTCCTCGTGGTTGGTGGTCAGCCATCCGTGCGCCCGGACCGCGACGAGGTCCACCACCCCGCGGTGCCCGCCGTCCGCGACCACCTTGCCCAGCATCCGGCCCATCGGCTCGGCCACCGAGGTGGCGGCGGCCCGCCTGGTCACCGCCTCGGCGACCACCGCCCGCACGTCGTCGTCGCGGAGCACCGCGAGCAGGCCGCGCAGCGCCGCCGAGGCCTCCTTGGTGACCCGCTCGGCGCTGCCCGGCGCGGCCAGCCACTCCCCCAGCCGGCGGCCGATGCCGAGCGCCGCCAGGCGGCCCCGGACCACGTGGCCGGAGAGGAAGTTCTCGCCGACGAACTCGCCGAGCGAGCGGCCGAAGGCGTCCTTCTTGGTCGGGATGATCGCGGTGTGCGGGATCGGCAGGCCGAACGGACGGCGGAACAGCGCCGTCACCGCGAACCAGTCGGCCAGCGCGCCGACCATGCCCGCCTCGGCGGCGGCCGCCACGTACCCCGCCCAGGGGCCGGCACCGGCCGCCCCGGCCCAGGTGGAGAGGGCGAAGACCAGGGTCGCGAAGGCCAGCAGGCCGGTCGCGATGGTCTTCATCCGGCGGACGCCGCGTCTCTTCTGCTCGTCGGCCGCGGTGAACCGGACCCCGAGGCCGGTCCCGCTGAAGGCATCGTCACTCACCCCGCCAGTCTGCCTGCTGCCCGGAGTGGACGGGGGCGTGCCTCGCGATCACGCGCCCCAGGCAGGCGTCACGCGCCGGCTGGGACAGCCTTCACACCCCGCCGGCCCGCTCACCACCCCGTCCGGCCCGCTCACGCCCCGGACGGGGAGGGCTTCACGCCCCGCCCAGCACCATCCGCCGCACCTCCGTGCCCGCCCAGCGCTTCGGGTCCGTGCACCGCCGCCCGTCCAGCAGCACCCGCACCCCCGGCAGGTCCACCGGTGTCAGGTCCCGGTACTCCGGGTGGTCCGCCTGCAGCACCGCCGCCACCACCGGCTCCCCGCCGTACGGCGGCAGCCCGAGCGCCGCCAACTCCTCCGCCTCGTACAGCGGGTCGCTGACGTACGGCCGCGCGCCCGCCGACCGCACCGCCTCGACCAGCGGGAACACCCCGGAGTACGCCGTCTCCTTGACCCCGCCCCGGTACGACGCACCGAGCACCAGCACGCCCTGCCCGGCGATCCCGCCCGGCACCGCCCCCGCCAGCACGCCCACCGCGTACCCCGGCACGGCCAGGTTGGCCTCGCGCGCCGCCCGGACCACCGTCGCGCCCGGGTCGTTCCACAGGTAGAGCCGCGGGTACACCGGGATGCGGTGCCCGCCGACCGCGATGCCCGGCCGGTGCAGGTGGCTGTACGGCTGCGAGTTGCAGGCGTCGGCGATCTCCGCGAAGTCCACCCCGACCTCGTCCGCGTACCGGGCGAACTGGTTGGCCAGCGCGATGTTGACGTCCCGGTACGTGGTCTCGGCGAGCTTGCTGAACTCGGCCGCCTCCGCCGAGGCCAGCTCCCAGACGCCGTTGGGCCGGGGCAGGTCCGGGCGCGGGTCGAAGTCCAGCACCGCCCGGTAGAACTCGGCGCCACGCCCGGTGGAGGCCTCGTCCAGGCCGCCGACCAGCTTGGGGTAGCGCCGCAGGTCGGCGAAGACCCGTCCGGTGCGGACCCGCTCCGGGCTGAACACCAGCGGGAAGTCCGCCCCGGCCACGAGCCCCGACCCGGCCGCCAGCCGGGGCGCCCAGCGCTCCCTGGTGGTGCCGACCGGCAGGGTGGTCTCGTAGCTGACCAGGGTGCCCCGGCGCAGTCCGGCCGCGACGGCGTCGGTGGCCGCGTCGAGCAGGGCGAAGTCCGGGCTGCCGTCGGTGGCGGTGACCAGCGGGACGACCAGCACCACCGCCTCGGCCCGGGCCGCCGCGGCCGTGGTGTCGGTGGTGGCCAGCAGCCGGCCCTCGGCGACGACCCGCTTGAGCGCCTGGTCCAGGCCCGCCTCCCGGGGGAACGGCGGCACGCCCCGGTTGACGCCGTCCACCACGTCGGGCGCGGTGTCCGCGCCGGTCACCCGGTGGCCCTTCAGCGCGAACTGCACCGCCAGCGGCAGGCCCGGCCTGCCCAGCCCGACCACGCAGACGTCCAGGCTCATCCCCGTCCTCCGTTCACCGAGTCGGCCAGCCGGCGCCACGCCGGGTGGCGCCGCAGCCCGCGCCGCAGCTGCTCCGGGACGAGCCCGCGCCACAGCTGCCGGGCGAGGCTGAGCGGCGGGGCGGCCGCCTCGGCCGCCTCCTCGCGCAGCAGGAACAGCTCGTCCGGCAGGCCGAGCCGGGCGTCCCGGAACGCCGGGTAGCCCGCGTACTGGCGCCGCCCGTCCGCCACCACCGGTGGATCGCCGTGCGCCGCCTCGTAGCGGATCTGGTCGCGCAGCGCCTCCGGCCGTACCGCGCAGGCGAGTTCGATCCGCACCCGCTCGGCGACCGGCAGCCGGTGGTACACCTCGCGGGCGCCGAACCGCTCGACCAGCCGGGCGACCTCGACGCACACCCGCTCCTGCACGTCCTTCGACAGCAGCAGGAAGCCCTCCTGTAGCAGGCGCGGCACGTCCCAGGCGAAGCCGCGCGCCCTGATGGCGTCCAACTCCTCGCCCGGCCGGGCGAGTTCTGCGGCCACCTGCTGGAGCGCGGCGATCCCGCGCAGCCGGTCGAGCGCCCCGGCCCGCTCGGTGACGTTGCTCCGGTCCTCGCGCAGCACCAGGAAGCAGCAGTCGTAGGAGGAGAGGACGGACACCCTGGCCGCGCGCAGGCAGGCCTCCAGGGTGAACGGCTGGTCCGAGAAGACCTTCAACCCCTCGTCGCGGCGCAGCCCGTGGCGCCGGACCAGGTCGAGCCGGAACAGTTTGGTGTCGGCCAGCGCCCAGGCCAGCGCGGAGTCGGCGAAGCCCACGGACTCGGCGTCGGCGTGGAAGAGCCCCTGCGGCACCAGCCGCCCGTTCACCCCGACCTGCTTGGGCACCACCACGTCCGAGCCCCAGGCGTCGGCGGCCGCGACCAGCCGCTCCAGCGCCTCCTCGCCGAGCCAGTCGTCCGCGCCCAGGAACAGCACGTAGCGGCCGCGGGCCAGCTCCAGGCCCCGGTTGGCCGGGGCCGCCGGGCCGCCCGAGTTGGGCTGGTGCACCACCGTGAACAGCCCGGGGTGGCGGGCGGCGTACTCGTCCAGCAGCTCCCCGCCGCCGTCCGTGGAGCCGTCGTCCACGGCCACCACCTCCAACCGTCCCGGCGCCAGCGACTGCCCGACCAGCGAGTCCAGGCAGGCGGTGAGGTACGGCATGGTGTTGTAGACAGCGACCACCACGGTCACGTCGGGTACGGCCATCGGACGGCGGGCCTCCGGTTCCGGTCTCGTTGAGTGATGACAGGCCAACTCACAGTGAGGTCCCGGGGTAACGATCATCACCCGCACCGGCGACGGGGAACGAAACACCTTCCCGGCCACCGCACGGACACGCGACAGCCGGGAGAGCGGGGACAGGGGGAGCACGTGATCGCCTACAGCGACCACCTCCGCGGCCGGAAGGTCGGCGTCGCCCCGGACGTCACCTCCCCGGTCCGTCAGCCGATCGCGACCTCCGCGTACATCCGGGCGATCACGTCCTCGATGGCCGGCTCGCGCACCGACAGGTCCACCAGCGGGTAGCGCGCGGCGACCGCCGCCACGATCGGCGCGGCGCTCTCCTCGGCCGGGAAGGCCAGCCACTGGCGCGGTCCCTCGACCCTGGTGACCCGGGCCCCGGGCACCTCGACCGGGTGGGCGAGCTCCTGCGCGAGGTCCACCACCAGCGTCCGCTCGCTGCGGCCGGTGGTGTGCAGGCCCTCCAGCCCGCCGTCGTACACCACCCGGCCGTGGTCGATCACCATCACCCGGTCGCAGAGCTGCTCGATGTCGGTCAGGTCGTGGGTGGTGAGCAGCACGGTGGTGCCCCGGTCCCGGTTGACCTCGCGCAGGAACTCGCGCACCTTGCCCTTGCTGACCACGTCCAGGCCGATGGTCGGCTCGTCCAGGTAGAGCACCTGGGGGTCGTGCAGCAGCGCCGCCGCGAGGTCGCCGCGCATCCGCTGGCCGAGCGAGAGCTGGCGCACCGGGGTGTCCAGCAGGCCGCCGAGGTCGAGCAGTTCGACGCAGCGGCCGAGGTTCTCGCGGTACCGGGCTTCGGGGATGCGGTAGATCCGGCGGGCGAGTTCGAAGGAGTCGCGCAACGGCAGGTCCCACCAGAGGGTGGTGCGCTGGCCGAAGACGACGCCGATCCGGCGGGCCAGCGCGACGCGTTCGCGGGCCGGGTCGACGCCGGCCACCCGCAGCCGTCCGGAGCTGGGGACGAGGATGCCGGTGAGCATCTTGATGGTGGTGGACTTGCCGGCCCCGTTGGGCCCGATGTAGCCGACGCACTCGCCGGCGTCGACGGTGAAGCTGAGTCCGTCCACCGCGCGGACCTCGCGTTTGGCCCGGCTGAACCGGCCGGTGCGGGTCCGTACGGTGAAGCTGCGGTGGACGTCCTGGAGTTCGATCAGTGCCATGGAAGCTCCTTCAGGGGGTCGGGGGTTCAGCTGCCGGTACCGCGGTAGGCGCGCAGCCCGGCGCGCCAGGCGAGCCCGGCGGCGAGGACGCAGACCGCGGCGGCGACCGGCGAGGCGAACTGGAAGGCGGCGGGCAGGCCGAGCGGGTCGGGCCGGTCGAGGATGCGCAGCGCGGGCAGCCAGTTGACGAAGGCCAGCGGGACGCCGAAGACCACCCCGGCGACCAGCTCCTTGGCGAAGATCGTCGGCGGGTAGTGCAGCAGCGTCGCGCCGCCGTAGGTGAAGGAGTTCTGGATCTCCTTGGACTCGCCCCACCAGAACTGCACGGTGGCACCGCCGATGAAGATGGCGCCGAAGATGACGGTGCCGCAGACCAGCAGGACGGGCACCAGCAGCACCCGGTCCCAGGTCCAGTGCACGTCCAGGGCGGCCAGCGACCAGACCAGCACCGCGACGGCCTGGAGCGGGCGGCCGAGCCGGCGCAGCGAGAAGCGCTCCGCGCACAGCTGGGAGAGCGCGGGCGCGGGCCGGATCAGCATGGTGTCCAGCGAGCCGCTGACGATCCGCGCGCCGAGCCCGTCGGCCGAGCCGACCAGCAGGTTGGCGACACCGAGCGAGAAGGTGGCGGTGGCGTACAGGAAGGCGATCTCCGGCAGGCTCCAGCCGCCGAGCCGGTCGGTGTGCAGGAACATGATCACCAGCACCACGAAGTCGAGGGCGTGGATGACCACGCTCGCCACCAGGTTCAGCGCGAAGGAGGCCCGGTAAGCCATCATCGAGCGCATCCACATCCGGGCGCAGAGCCACCAGGAGCGCAGCGCCCAGGCGGCGCGGGGCATGAAGGGCTCCCGTACGAAGGGCTCCCGCACGAGCTGCTCAGCCACCCTGCACCACCACCCTGCGGGTGGCCAGCCACTGGGCGCCGCGCCCGGCGGCGAGCAGCGCCGCCGCCCAGCCGAGCTGGAAGCCGAGCGCCCCGAGCACGGCGGTGCCGGCCGTCCGCTCCAGGAAGACGTCGGTGGGGACGTTCACCAGCGCCGACCAGGGCAGCGCCCGGCCGAGCTCGCCGAGCCAACCGGGGAACAGTGCGACCGGCAGCAGCATCCCGGAGAAGAACATCGAGACCACCAGCATCACCGAGCGCACCCCCTCCGAGTCGTGCAGCCAGAAGCCGGTGATCGAGACCAGGAAGCGCAGCCCGAAGCTGACGACCACCGCCAGCAGCACCGAGAGCAGGAAGAACGCCCAGGTCAACGGGTGTTCGGGCAGCCGGATGCGGAACACCAGGGCGCCGATCAGCATCGGCACGGTGCCGCGCACCAGCGCCTGGAAGCCGGCCCGGCCGAGGTCGGAGGCCAGCCACCAGCCCTGGAAGTCGACCGGGCGGTAGAGGTCGACGGCGATGTCACCGCTGCGGAAGCGGTCCTGGAGGTCGTCCTGGAAGCCGCCGCCCCAGACCGCGACGGTGACCAGCAGGCTCTGGCTGACCCAGATGTACGTGACGGCCTGGCTCTGGTCGTAGCCGCCGAGGCCGGGGCGGGCCTGCCAGAGGGCGAGGAAGGTGTAGGCCAGGATGATGCCGAAGACGGTGTTGGTGAAGGTGCCGGCCACGGTGGCGGCCCGGTAGGTGGAGTAGCGGCGGAAGGCGCCGCGGGCAACGGCGGCGTAGAGCATATTGTCTCCTTGTCGACAAATATGGGCAGAGATACGCCCTCGACATCCGCGCACGCCCCAGCGGCTCCGACCGGCCGTACCCCGGGGGTGCCGGGCCAGGCGGGCGGAGCTGCAAAAGTGGGCGCGCTATGTGGTTTGCACCTTTCACCGTACCTCCGGCCCGCACCACCCGCACCCGATTTTCCCGTCCTGATCCGACGTCAAATAGCAGATAATCGCGGCATGACCTTGAGCACCCGACGCCAGGCCAAACGGGCCGCCCGCCGCGAGGCCCGCCGCGCCCTCCCGCTCTGGCGACGGCTCCTGCCCACCTGGCGGGTCACCTTCGGCGTCCTCACCGCACTGTTCCTGCTCGCCGTCGGCGCCTTCGCCGTGCTCTACGTCATCGTCCCGGTGCCCGACCCCAACGCCCACGCCGTCGCCCAGAACAACATCTACCTCTACGCCGACGGCACCACCGAGATCGCCCGCACCGGCGCCGTCAACCGCACCGACGTCACCATCGACCAGATCCCGCTCCAGACCCAGCAGGCCGTCGTCTCCGCCGAGGACCGCTCCTTCTACCAGAACCGCGGCATCGACCTGAAGGGCATGCTCCGGGCCGGCTGGAACACCCTGCTCGGCAGAGGCATGCAGGGTGGCTCCACCATCACCCAGCAGTACGTCAAGAACTACTACCTCACCCAGGACCGGACCATCGAGCGCAAGGGCCGCGAACTGCTCATCGCCCTCAAGGTCGACCAGCAGCGCGACAAGCGCGAGATCCTCGCCGGCTACCTCAACAGCAGCTACTTCGGCCGCGGCGCCTACGGCATCCAGAGCGCCGCCCACGCCTACTACGGCGTCGACGTCTCCCGACTCACCCTCGGCCAGGGCGCCTACCTCGCCTCCCTGCTGCAGGCCCCCAGCCTCTACGACGTCAAGACCGCCACCCCCGCCAACCACGAAAAGGCCGTCGCCCGCTGGAACTACGCCCTCGACGGCATGGTCCAACTCGGCTTCCTCACCCCCGCCGACCGCGCCGCCACCACCTTCCCCGACCCGATCGACCCCCAGCCCGCCACCGGCCTCGCCGGCCAGGCCGGCTACCTGGTCGGCGTCGCCGACGACTACCTCATCTCCTCCGGCACCCTCGACGCCGCCACCCTCAAGGCCGGCGGCTGGCGCATCACCACCACCTTCGACCAGCCCCGGCAGGACGCCTTCGTCAAGGCCGTCCAGGACCAGCTCACCGGCGAACTCGACCCCCAGGCCCGCCCCGACACCGACACCGACGTCCGGGTCGCCGGCGCCTCCGTCGAACCCGCCACCGGCCGGGTCGTCGCCGTCTACGGCGGCCCCGACTACGCCAAGCAGCCCTACAACGACGCGCTCCGCCAGGACAACCAGATCGGCTCCACCTTCAAACCGATCGACCTCGCCGCCGGCCTGGTCGCCCAACACTCCCTCGACGGCCGCCCGATCACCACCGAATCCCGCTACGACGGCACCAGCGAACGCCCCGTCACCGGCGGCCCCACCCCGTACGCCCCGCCCAACGAGGACGACATCGACTACGGCAACATCACCCTGCGCTACGCCATGGTGAAGTCCGTCAACTCCGTGTACGCGCAGGAGGGCGTGGACGCCGGACTCGCCCGCGTCCGCGAGACCGCCGTCAAACTCGGCATCCCCGACAGCGTCCGCGGCATGGACCCGGCCAACACCTCGATGACCCTCGGCACCGCCACCCCCAGCGCCCTCGACCTGGCCGGCGCCTACGCCACCCTCGCCGACCACGGCCAGGCGCACGCCCCCTGGTCCGTCCTCAAACTCGAACGCGTCAATCCCGGCGGCGCCGTCGACGTCCCCACAATGCCCGAGCACAACCCCACCCAGGCACTCGACCGGGAGATCGCCGACTCCGTCACCGACGTGCTGCGCGACGTCATCAGCCCGCGCGGCACCGGCGCCGCCGCCCTCGACCTGGGCCGCCCGGCCGCCGGCAAGACCGGCACCACCGACTCCAACCTCTCCGCCTGGTTCGCCGGCTACACCCCCGAACTCGCCACCACCGTCGGCCTGTTCCGAGAGCACCCGAAGACCCACGCCAAGGAACCGCTGGCCGGCACCGCCGGCCTCACCCGGATCAACGGCGGCACCTTCCCCACCCGGATCTGGACCGCCTACATGACCGCCGCCCTCAACGGCGCCCCCACCCAGGACTTCGACCTCCAGGCCGGCCACGGCGCCCCCGACGCCACCCCCTGGCCCACCGCCCCCGTCAGCACCACCCCCAGCGCCACCACCACCCCCGGCGGCGCACCCACCACCACCGACCCGGCCCCCGGCACTCCCCCCGGCCACGCGCCCAGCGCCCCCGCCACCACCGGACAACCCGCCCCCGGCCCGACCGCCCCCAGCCC
>NZ_JAHSQD010000309.1 GCF_020103755.1 Streptomyces sp. LS1784 | reverse complement strand
GAGCATCACGCCGGCCGGCTTGGCCGCGGGCGCGGCCTGGCGCTTCTCCCAGGCGTCGCCGGCCCGGGTGCGGCGCACCGCGAGCGCCGGGCCCTCGGCGAGCAGGTGGTGCGGGGCGGCGTAGGTGATCTCGACGGTCACCATGTCGCCGGGGCGCACCGGCTCGGCGGGCCGGCTGAAGTGCACCAGCCGGTTGTCGGGGGCGCGGCCGGAGAGCCGGTCGGTCTTGTCGTCCTTCTTGCCCTCGCCCTCGGCGACCAGGATCTCCAGGGTGCGGCCGACCTGCTTCTTGTTCTCCTCCCAGGAGATCTCCTCCTGGAGGGCGATCAGCCGGTCGTAGCGGGCCTGCACGACGGCCTTCGGCACCTGGTCCTCCATCTCGGCGGCCGGGGTGCCGGGGCGCTTGGAGTACTGGAAGGTGAAGGCGTTGGTGAAGCGGGCCTCGCGGACGACGTGCATCGTCTCCTCGAAGTCCTCCTCGGTCTCGCCGGGGAAGCCCACGATGATGTCGGTGGAGATGGCCGCGTCCGGCATCGCCTCGCGGACCTTCCGGATGATCCCGAGGAAACGCTCCTGCCGGTAGGAGCGGCGCATCGCCTTGAGGACGCGGTCCGAGCCGGACTGCAGCGGCATGTGCAGCTGGTGCATCACGTTCGGGGTCTCGGCCATCGCGGCGATCACGTCGTCGGTGAAGTCGCGCGGGTGCGGCGAGGTGAAGCGGATCCGCTCCAGGCCCTCGATCTGGCCGGCGGCGCGCAGCAGCTTGGAGAAGGCCTCGCGGTCGCCCAGGTCGGAGCCGTAGGCGTTGACGTTCTGGCCGAGCAGGGTCACCTCGATGACGCCCTCGTCCACCAGCGCCTCGATCTCGGCGAGGACGTCGCCGGGGCGGCGGTCCTCCTCCTTGCCGCGCAGGGCGGGGACGATGCAGAAGGTGCAGGTGTTGTTGCAGCCGACCGAGATGGCGACCCAGGCGGCGTAGGCGGACTCGCGGCGGGTCGGCAGGGTGGAGGGGAAGGTCTCCAGCGACTCCAGGATCTCGACCTGGGCCTTGCGCTCGACCGCGGCCCGCTCCAGCAGCGCCGGCAGGTGGCCGATGTTGTGGGTGCCGAAGACCACGTCGACCCAGGGGGCGCGCTTGACGATGGTCTCGCGGTCCTTCTGGGCCAGGCAGCCGCCGACGGCGATCTGCATGCCCTTGTGGCGGGTCTTGACCGGCGCGAGCTGTCCGAGGTTGCCGTACAGCTTGTTGTCGGCGTTCTCGCGCACCGCGCAGGTGTTGAACACCACCAGGTCCGGGTCGCCCTCGGGCCCGGCCTTGACGTACCCCGCGTCCTCCAGCAGGCCGGACAGCCGCTCGGAGTCGTGGACGTTCATCTGACAGCCGTGCGTGACGACCTTGTAGCTCTTCAATCCGCTCTCACCGCTCACCAGACCAGGGTACGGGCAGCGGCGAAGCGCTTTTCCCGGAGCTTCCACCACCCGTTCACTCCCGTTCGGCCGGAGCGCCTGGCAGTATCCCTGCATGGCCCCCACCACCCCGTCCCGTCTCGGCGCCGCCGTCCGCACCGCGGCGCGCAGCCCTTTGTGGCGGACGGTGCTGGTGGTGGTACTGCTGGTGGCCGGGTTCGGCGGCTGGTGGCTGTCGGCGGGCCGCTCCCCCGGGTACCCGCGCGGCGAGGTCCGCTTCGCCACCGGGGTGCAGCGCGGCGTCTACGACCGGTACGGGCAGCTGCTCCAGGCCCACGTCTCCCGGGCGATGCCGGGCGTGCGGCTGGCCCTGGACAACTCCGAGGGCTCGATAGACAACCTCACCCGGGTGATCACCGGCCGGGACACCTTCGCGATAGCCACCGCCGACGCGGTCGCCGACTACCAGGGCCCCGGCAAGGAGAAGCTGCGGGCGATCGCCCGGCTGTACGACGACTACCTGCAGCTGATCGTCCCGGCCTCCTCCCCGGTGCACCGCACCGCCGACCTCAAGGGCCTGCGGGTCGGCGTCGGGCTGCCGCAGTCCGGGGTGAACCTGGTGACCAAGCGGCTGCTGGCCGCCGCCGGGCTGGACCCGGACCGCGACATAGTCCCGGTGCCGAAGGGGGTCGGCGAGGCCGCCGACGACCTGCGCGCTGGCCGGCTGGACGCCTTCTTCTGGTCCGGCGGCCTGCCCACCAACGCGCTCACCGACCTCTCCGAACACGTCCGGATCCGGGTCGTGCCGCTGAGCGACCTCTCCGAGGCCCTGCACAAGGCCGAGGGCGGCGGCACCGACGCCTACCGGGCGGCCACCATGCCCAAGGGCACGTACCCGAACGCCGATCCCAAGGACGCCGTCGCCACGGTGGCCGTGCCCAACCTGCTGATCACCCGGGACGACGCGGACCCGGGCCTGGTCGAGGGCATGACCCGCGCGGTGATCGACAGCCGGGACCAGATCGGCGCCCAGGTGCACGCGGCCCAGCTGGTCGACCTGCGCACCGCCGTCTACACCGACCCGCTCCCGCTGCACACCGGCGCGGCGCGCTACTACCGCTCGGTGAAGCCGTAGGACGTGGCCGGCGGGCCGCCGCCCCGCCGGGTGAGCCGCACCAGGTCCGCAGCCGCCCCCGGTGAGCCGCGGGGGCGGGGCCTGCACCCCGCCCGGCAGCCGTCACTTCTCCGGCCGCGGCACCGCCAGCGTCACCGCGAGCCCGGTCGGCTTGACCGGCGCGAAGCCGAGCGAGCCGCCGCCGGCCGCCAGCAGGGTGCGCGCGATGGACAGCCCGAGCCCCGAGCCGTCCACGTTCTGGTGCCGCGGGCTGCGCCAGAACCGGTCCCCGGCCCGGGACAGCTCGTCCTCGGTGAGGCCGGGCCCGGCGTCGGTGACGGTCACCGCGACCTCGTCCCGGCGCACCGCGACCCGCACCCGCACCTCGCTGCCGGCCGGGCTGAACTTGAGCGCGTTGTCCACCACGGCGTCCAGGGCCGAGCCGAAGCCGATCGGATCGGCCATCCCGATCGCCAGTGCCGGGCCGTCCCAGCGCAGCCCGATCCCGCGCTGCTCGGCCACCGGCCGCCAGGCGTCCACCCGGGCCAGGGTGAGTTCGGCGAGGTCGGTGCGCTCCGGTTCGGGGCGGGCGTGCTCGGCGGTGGCCAGCCCGAGCAGGTCGTCCAGCACCCGGGCCAGCCGGGCGCCCTCCTCCCGGACGCCGCTGAGCTCCTCCTCGTGGCCCTCGGGCAGTTCCAGGCCGAGCAACTCGACCCGCAGCAGCAGCGCCGACAGCGGGTTGCGCAGCTGGTGCGAGGCGTCGGCGACGAAGGCCTTCTGCTGGTCCATGGCGAGCACCACGTGGTCCGCCATCTCGTTGAACGAACGGGCCAGCCGCTGGAGTTCGGGCGGTCCGCCGCCGGGGGCGACCCTGGCGGCCATCCGCCCGGTGGCGATGTCGTGGGTGGCCCGGTCCAGGGTGCGCACCGGGCGCAGCACCCACTCGGTGAGCCGGACGGCGAGCAGCACGGCGACGATCATCGCGGCGGCCTCACCCCCGCCGATCACCAGCCACTTGTGCAGCACCCGGGTGCGCAGCGCCTCGGTCGGGGACTCGCTCAGCACCACCGCGACCACGTCGCCGTCGCGCACCACCGGGGCGGCGACGATGATCGTCCGGTCCGGCGTCCACGGCCAGACCTGCGGCGGGTCGTGGCTGCGCCGCCCGTCCAGCGCCTCCTGGAAGGCCTGGGCTCCCCAGCCGCCGGAGGGCACCCGCCAGTCGTCCGGGGCTGCGGCGATCGGCACGCCGTCGCGCTGGAAGATGCCCAGGCGCACGCCGTACAGGTCGTGGTAGCGGCGGACCTCGGCGTCGATCGCGCGCTGCCGGCTGAGGTCGCCCGGGGCGGGTTCCGGTTCGCCCTTGCGCGCCGAGTCGGCGGCGCCGGAGGTGGGCAGGTCCTGGGCGAGGCGGGCGGCGTCGTCGAGCCGGTCGACGACCACCTTGGTCTGCTCGGCCGCCGCGACCGCCGCCGCGAGCGGCAGCCCCAGGGCGGCCAGGACGCAGAGCATGAGGGCGATCAGGATGCCGAGCAGGCGGGTGCGCACGTGCGGTCAGTGCTCCGCGGGGGCGGTCGGGGCGGGTTCGGCCGCGGCAGGCGTCGGACGGTCGGGGATCAGCCGGTAGCCGACCCCGCGCACGGCCTCGACCAGGCCGGGCAGCGCCAGCTTGTTGCGCAGCGAGCCGATGTGCACCTCCAGGGTGCGCCCGTTGCCCTCCCAGCCGCTGCGCCAGACCTCGCTGAAGATCTGCTCGCGCCGGTAGACCACGCCCGGGCTCTGGGCGAGCAGTGCGAGCAGGTCGAACTCCTTGCGGGTGAGCGGCACGTCGCGGCCGTCCACGCTGACCCGGCGGCGCTCCCGGTCGATCCGGATGCCGCGGGACTCCAGCGGGCCGCGCTGCTGCGGCACGGTGTCGGGCGCGGGCACCGACACCGCGGCGGGGGCGGCGCCGCGGCGGGCCACGGCGTGGATGCGGGCGAGCAGCTCGCCCATGTCGTACGGCTTGGTGACGTAGTCGTCGGCGCCCAGGTTGAGGCCGTGGATCCGGGAGCGAACGTCGGCGCGCGCGGTGACCATGATCACCGGAACACCGCTGCCGGCCCTGATCCGGCTGCACACCTCGAAGCCGTCGCGGTCGGGCAGCCCGAGGTCGAGCAGCACCACGCGGTACGGCTCGTTGCCGTCCGGAACCAGGGCGTCCAGCGCTTCGTGCCCGCTGCGGGCGTGCCGGACCTGGAAGCCGTGCCGGCCCAGTACCGCGACCAGCGCGGCGGCCACACGTTCGTCGTCCTCGACGAGCAGCAGTCGCATCCTGTTCTCCTCCTTCCCCCACGTGATCACCGGTGATCACCGGGCCGATCGGTCAGGTCCCGGTCCTGCGCAGTATGGGCCAGTGAACGGCCCGGCGCCAGGTTCGACCGCGCACCGGGCTCGTGGGGAACGGGGAGCACCGGAGCGGATTCCCGCTGTGACATGCCCCGTCGGCGCCCGCGCGAACAGCGCGTGGGCGCCGTGTGGCCGTTTCGTGATCCTCAAGTTCCGCTCAGATCGGCTGACGGCGCGCGGTCACGGCTCCTATGGTCGGCCCACCGGGGGCTGCGGCTCCGCCGGCCGCGGCCCCCGGATTTCGTACCACCACTGCCTCCCAAGGGAGTTGAGACTTCTCGGGCAGGCCCTATTCGACGACAGAGGGAGCAGGCGCGATGACCGAGAGCCCGGTCGAGGACTCCACCCCCGCAGCCGCCCCGCTGGTCGTGCTGAGCAACGTCAACAAGCACTACGGCGCGCTGCACGTGCTGCAGGACATCGACCTCAGGATCGGCCAGGGCGAGGTGGTCGTGCTGATCGGCCCGTCCGGCTCGGGCAAGTCGACGCTCTGCCGGACGATCAACCGGCTGGAGACGATCGACTCCGGCACGATCACCATCGACGGCCGGCCGCTGCCCGAGGAGGGCAAGGAGCTGGCCAGGCTGCGCGCCGAGGTCGGCATGGTGTTCCAGAGCTTCAACCTGTTCGCGCACAAGACCGTGCTGGAGAACGTGGTCATCGGCCAGGTGAAGGTGCGCAAGGTGCCCCGCCCGCAGGCCGAGAAGACCGCCCGGGGGCTGCTGGAGCGGGTCGGCGTCGGCGCGCAGGCGGACAAGTTCCCGGCCCAGCTCTCCGGCGGCCAGCAGCAGCGCGTGGCAATCGCCCGGGCGCTGGCGATGAAGCCCAAGGTGATGCTCTTCGACGAGCCCACCTCGGCGCTGGACCCGGAGATGGTCAACGAGGTGCTGGAGGTCATGCGCCAGCTGGCCGCGGACGGCATGACGATGGTCGTGGTCACCCACGAGATGGGCTTCGCCCGCTCCGCCGCCAACCGGGTGCTGTTCATGGCCGACGGAAAGATCGTCGAGCAGAACACCCCGGACGCCTTCTTCACCGCGCCGCGCTCCGACCGCGCCAAGGACTTCCTCTCGAAGATCCTCCACCACTGACGCTTCGAGACCAGCGGGGCCACCACCGGCAACGGTGCCGGCCGGCCCTGCCCGTGCACGACTTCCAGACGCCAGAGCCCGGTTGACACCGCGGCCCAGCCCCAGGAGAACCCTCATGAGGACGTCCCGCACCCTCGCCGTCGCGCTCTGTGCCGTCGCGCTCACCGCCACCGCCGCCTGCGGCAAGGACGGCACCCCCGGCGCCACCGCCGCGAGCAGCGGCGCCGCCGCCCCGAAGCTGCCGAGCTACACCGTCAAGACCGACGTCAAGATCGACTCCGCGGTCCTCGCCGAGGCCAGGAAGCGCGGCCAGCTGATCATCGGCGCCAAGGCCGACCAGCCGAACCTCGGCTGGGAGGACGTCGCCAGCGGCGACCGCAGCGGCTTCGACATCGAGATCGCCAAGATGATCGCCGCCGACCTCGGCTTCACCCCGCAGCAGATCAAGTGGCAGACCCTGGTCTCCTCGCAGCGCGAGCCGGCCATCGCCAAGGGCCAGATCGACCTCTACGTCGGCACCTACAGCATCAACGACGAGCGCAAGAAGAGCGTCTCCTTCGCCGGCCCGTACTACATCGCCGGCCAGGACCTGCTGGTGAAGGCCGACAACACCTCGATCACCGGCCCGGAGAGCACCAGCGGCAAGAACGTCTGCACCGCCACCGGCTCGACCTCGATCAAGAACATCCAGCAGTACAACCCAAAGGTCACGCAGTTCGACACCTACTCGGCCTGCGTCGAGAAGCTGCTGTCCAACGAGGTCGACGCGGTCACCACCGACGACGCGATCCTCAAGGGCTACGCCTCCAAGTACGCCCCCAAGCTCAAGGTGGTCGGCAAGCCGTTCACCAAGGAGAACTACGGCGTCGGCCTCAACAAGGACGACAAGGCGCTGCGGGACGCCATCAGCGACGCCCTCAAGGCCCACGAGGACAACGGCGACTGGAAGAAGGCCTACGACGCGACCCTGGGCGCCTCCGGCTCCCCGGCGCCGGACGTCCCGGCCCTCGAGCGCTACTGATCCGCCCGCCGTACGTCGATTCCCGACCATGAACTGAGAGGAGGGCCGCCGGATGGGGTTCCTGTTCGAGGACGACAACTTCGCGTTGTTCCGCGACGGCTTCCTACAGACGATCGAGGTGAGCGCGCTCAGCGCTCTGCTCGCCCTGCTGCTGGGCACCCTGCTGGCGGCCTTCCGGGTCTCCCCGGTGCCCGTCCTGCGCGCCTTCGGCACCGCCTGGGTGACGCTCTTCCGCAACACCCCGCTGACCCTGCTGTTCTTCGCCGTCACCTTCGGCCTGCCGCCGCTGGGCGTGCACTTCAGCCACCTGGTGTTCGCGGTGCTGGCGCTCGGCGGGTACACCGCCTCGTTCGTCTGCGAGGTGATCCGCTCCGGCATCAACACCGTGCCGCTCGGCCAGGCGGAGGCCGCCCGCAGCCTCGGCATGACCTTCGGCCAGACCCTCACCCTGGTCGTCCTGCCGCAGGCGGCCCGGACCGTCCTGGGCCCGATGAGCAGCGTGTTCATCGCCCTGCCCAGGAACTCGGCGATCGCCGGCGCGTTCAGCGTCCCCGAGCTGTACAGCGCCCAGCAGACCTTCTCCGAACGCGGCTACTCGATCTTCGCCATCTTCTTCTGGGTGGCCTGCGCCTACCTGCTGATCAGCGCGACGGTCGCCTCGTTCTTCCGCTTCCTGGAATCCCGACTGGCGGTGGCCCGATGAGCATTCTCAACCGTCAGGCTTCGGGGAGTGTCCTCTACGACGCCCCCGGCCCGAGGGCCCGCACCCGGTACCGCGCGTTCGGCGTCCTCTCGGTGCTCGGCATCGCCGGTCTCCTCTGGTACGTCTTCAGCGCACTGAACGACAACGGCCAGTTCGACCCCGGCCTCTGGGACGCCTTCCAGTACACCTTCGTCCAGCAGCGGATCGTGGACGGCCTGCTGTCCACCCTGGAGGCCTTCGGGCTGGCCGCGCTGTTCTCCCTCGCCCTGGGCGCCCTGCTGGCGGCCGGTCAGCTCTCCGACCACCGGCCGGTCCGCTGGGCCTGCACGGCCTTCACCCAGTTCTTCCGGGCGATGCCGCTGCTGATCCTGATCGTCGGGCTCTACTACGCCTTCTTCGCCCAGCAGCCGATGTGGGCGCTGGTGCTCGGCCTCACCCTCTACAACGGGGCGGTCCAGGCCGAGATCATCCGCAGCGGCGTCAACGCCGTCCCGCGCGGCCAGGGCGAGGCGGCGTACGGGCTCGGCATGCGCAAGACCCAGGTGATGATGTCCATCCTGGTGCCGCAGGCCGTCCGCTCGATGCTGCCCTCGATGATCGGCCAGCTGGTCGTCACCCTCAAGGACACCTCACTCGGCTTCATCATCACCTACCACGAGCTGCTGTTCGTCGGTAAGGCGATCGCCAGCCAGCCGATCAACGCCGCGGGCTTCCCCTACATCCCCGTGGTGCTCGTGATCGGTCCCATCTACATCGCGATGTGCCTGCTGTTGACCGCGCTCGCACGCTGGATCGAAGCACGTGGCCGTCGCGGCGCGAACCGGCGCACTTCAGCTGCTGCTTGACGGACACGCAGGTGAACTGTTGCATTGCTGTTCGTGACACCTCCCGGGAGCATCCACGCGGCATATGCGGCAGCCGTAACTGACGCCGGCCGATCGGCCGGTTCGTGCCCGGAGGTTCCCTCATGGACCCGGTGATCGTGGTCGGGGCCGGACCGGTCGGTCTGGCCCTGGCCCTCGCCCTGGCCCGGCACGAGGTGCCGACCATCGTCCTGGACGAGGGCTCCGGGCTCTGTCCCGAGGGCCCGCGCAGCCTCGTCCTCGGCGCCGACACCGCCGCCTTCCTGACCCGGATCGGGTACCCGCGGGCGGTCTCGGACTCCGCGCTGTGGGACTCCTTCGCCGTCTGGCGCCGCCGCCAGGAGGTGCTGCGGATCGACCTCACCGACTCGCCCACCTTCCACCTGCCCCAGCACCGCCTCCAGCGCGGGCTGCGCGACGCCCTGACCGGCACCCCGCTGATCAAGCTGGTCCCGCTCAACCGGGCCGTCGAGCTCGAACAGGACCGGGACGGCGTCAGCGTCCGCACCGTGGGCACCCAGGACGGCTCCACCACCTGGTGGCGCGGCAGCCACCTGGTCGGCTGCGACGGCGCCAGGTCCGCCGTCCGCAAGCTCCTGAAGATCCGTTTCCCCGGCCGCCCGGCGGTCGACCGCAACGCCATCGCCACCGTCCGGGTCGACCTGCCCTTCGACGGCGCCCGGCTGCACCGCGAGCCCCCGTGGCGGGGCGACCGCGAGGCCTCCGCCCGTCCGCTGCCGGACGGCGTCTGGCGGCTCGACTGGCGGCTGCCTCCCGGCCGTCCCGCCGCCACCGAGACGGTCGACCCGCACGCCACCTGGCCCGGCATCGTCACCGGCGACACCCTGCTCACCCGGGTCACCTCCACCCTCACCGGATGGTGCGGCGAGCTGCCCCGATTCGAACTGCTGGCCGCCGCCGACCACACGGCCCAGCAACGGCTCGCCGCCCGCTTCCGGGTCGGCCGCTGCTTCCTCGCCGGCGACGCCGCCCACCTGCACGGCGCGCTCGGCATGCAGAACCTCTCGGACGGGCTGCGCGACGCCGACAACCTCGCCTGGCGGCTCGCCCTCGCCTGGCACCTCCACTCCGGCGGCCCGCAGCCCGGCGGCTCGCTGCTGGACGGCTACGAGGCCGAGCGGCGCGGGGCGGTCGGCGCCCGGCTGCGCGCGGTCGACCAGTCCATGCCGCTGCTGCGCCCCCTGCGCGGCTGGCAGCAGACCC
>NZ_JAHSQD010000308.1 GCF_020103755.1 Streptomyces sp. LS1784 | reverse complement strand
GTCCCGCAGGCCCACCGTCGGCCCGGCGGCCCGGGTGCGGTCGGGCAGTGCCGGGACGGAGGCGACCGCGGCCAGCGGCGCCGCCGCCCCGATCGCGAACACCCCGTGGCAGCTGTCGTGGTCGTCGCCGTGGTGCTCCTGTTCTGGCGGCCCCGGACCCATAGATCACCTCTATGACCTCATAGATCATCACCGCCTACCTCCCAGGTCATTCGTAGGGTTTGGTACAAAGATTCAGACCACATTGGCCGCGCCCGACCGGAGGACTCCAACCGTCATGCCCCGCCCGATCCGAGTTGCGATCGTCGGAGCCGGCCCCGCCGGCATCTACGCCGCCGATGCCCTGCTGAAGTCCGACGCCGCCCAGACGCCCGGTGTCTCGATCGACCTGTTCGAACGGATGCCCGCCCCGTTCGGCCTGATCCGCTACGGGGTCGCGCCCGACCACCCGCGCATCAAGGGCATCGTCACGGCCCTGCACCAGGTGCTCGACAAGCCCCAGGTCCGACTGTTCGGCAACGTCGACTACCCGACCGACCTCGCCTTGGACGACCTGCACCGCTTCTACGACGCCGTGGTCTTCTCCACCGGCGCGATGGCCGACCGCGCCCTGGACATACCCGGCATCCACCTCGACGGTTCCTACGGCGCGGCCGACTTCGTCTCCTGGTACGACGGCCACCCGGACGTGCCCCGGACCTGGCCGCTGGAGGCCGAGAAGGTCGCCGTGCTCGGCGTCGGCAACGTCGCCCTGGACGTCGCCCGGGTCCTCGCAAAGACCGCCGACGAGCTGCTGCCCACCGAGATCCCGCCGAACGTGTACGAGGGCCTCAAGCGCAACCGGGCCGTCGAGGTGCACGTCTTCGGCCGTCGCGGCCCCGCCCAGGCCAAGTTCAGCCCGATGGAACTGCGCGAGCTGGACCACTCCCCCACCATCGAGGTGATCGTCGCCCCCGAGGACATCGAGTACGACGAGGGCTCGATCGCCGAGCGCCGCGCGGTGAAGCACGTCGACCTGGTCGCCTCGACGCTGGAGAACTGGGCGATCCGCGACGTCGGCGACCGCCCGCACCGGGTGTACCTGCACTTCTTCGAGTCCCCGGTCGAGGTGCTCGGCGAGGACGGCCGGGTGGTCGGCCTGCGCACCGAGCGCACCGAGCTGGACGGCACCGGCAACGTGCGCGGCACCGGCCGCTTCACCGACTGGGACGTGCAGTCGGTCTACCGCGCGGTCGGCTACTACTCCGACGAGCTGTCCAAGCTGCCCTTCGACCCGACCTCGGGCACCGTGCCGCACCAGGCCGGGCGGGTGCTGGACGGCGACGGCTCGCACCGCACCGCCACGTACGTCACCGGCTGGATCAAGCGCGGCCCGGTCGGCCTGATCGGCCACACCAAGGGCGACGCCAACGAGACCGTCGCCTGCCTGCTGGACGACCACGCGGCCGACCGCCTGCCCGGCGCCGTCGAGCCGGACCCGGCGGCCGTCGAGGAGCACCTGCGCGCGCAGGGCGTCCGCTTCACCACCTGGGCGGGCTGGCAGCTGCTGGACGCCCACGAGCGCGCGCTCGGCGAGGCCGAGCAGCGTGAGCGGGTCAAGGTCGTCGAGCGCGAGGACATGCTCCGCCACAGCGGGGCCTGAGCCGCGGCGAGGCCCGAGTCACAGCGGGCCCCGAGTCACAGCGGGGCCCGAGCGCGGGGCGCCGCCGCCGAATCCCGCGGGAATTCCCTCCGGAACGCACCCGCGGGATTTCGGCCGGTCACCACCGGGAAATCCGCGGGCCGCTGCCGGACGCCCGGCCGCTCCGCGGGGGTTGCCCCGTCAGGGGCGGACGATCGGCAGCAGGACCTCGTCCACGATCTCCGCCGGATCGAGGTGCACCACGTCCCCGCCGCACATCTTGATCCGGTACAGCATCAGCGCCGGCACCAGGTCGGTGACCAACGGGGTGACCGCCCCGGGGCGGACCTCGCCGCGCGTGGTGCCGCGGTCCAGCACCTCGGCGATCAGCGCCGTCGTCGGCTCGACCACCCGTTCCAGCACGATCTCCACGAAGGCGTGCGCCCGCTGGTGGTCGAGCTCGCTCATGATGGCCCGTACGGCGGCGCCCAGCTCGCTGAACATCGCGGCGCGCAGTCTGGTGACCACCTCCAGCAGGTCCCCGCGCAGGCTGCCGGTGTCGGGGGCCGGGCCGGACGGCGGCAGGCTGGCCCGCAGCGCGTCCTTGACCAGTTGCTCCTTGGAGGACCAGCGGCGGTAGAGCGCGGCCTTGCCGGTCTGCGCGGCGGCGGCGACCCCCTCCATGGTCAGCCGGGCGTAGCCGTCGGTGGTGAGCTGTTGGAGGACCGCCTCGTAGATGGCGCTCTCCAGCGCCTCGCCGCGCCGCCGCAGCGGGGCGCCCGCCACCGGCCCGTGCCCGGCATCCGTCTCAGCGGTCATGGTTGCGCACCTTCTTCAGTCGCCTTTCCTCGATCCCCTCGTTCCACGCATTCGCCCGGGGCTCTCCGGGAAATCCCGGGCCGGCCGCGCGAATGGTGAAGCGTTTCCTCTGTCACGGAAATCAGCTGGGTCCCACCGCCGATGTTAGTGAACGAACCCGTTCCCGGTGCCATCCCGAGCCACGGAAACGTCGGGCCGGCGGCCGGGGGCGTCAGACCGGCGGGTTGGGGCGGGTCAGGCCGCGGTCGTAGGCGAAGATCACGGCCTGGACGCGGTCCCGGGCACCGATCTTCCCCAGCACCCGGCTGACGTGCGTCTTGACGGTCGACTCCGCCAGCACCAGGCGCTGGGCGATCTCGCTGTTGGTCCAGCCGTGGGCGATGGCGACCAGGATCTCCCGCTCGCGGTCGGTCAGGGCGTCCAGCCGCGGGTCGGCGGCGGGCGCGCTGCCGGGCGGGCGCACCGGAAGGCGGTGGGCGTAGGCGTCGAGCAGCCGCCGGGTGATGGCGGGGGCGACCACGGCATCGCCCACGGAGACCGCGCGGATGCCGGCCAGCAGCTCCTCCGGACGGGCGTCCTTGAGCAGGAAGCCGCTGGCGCCGGCGCGCAGCGCGGCGTGCGCGTACTCGTCGAGGTCGAAGGTGGTCAGCACCAGGATGCGGGAGCGTCCGCCGGTGGCGACGATCCGGCGGGTGGCCTCGATGCCGTCCATGCCGGGCATCCGGATGTCCATCAGGACGACGTCGGGCCGCAGGTCGGCGGCCAGCCGGACGGCCTCGCCGCCGTGGGCCGCTTCGCCGACGACCTCGGTGTCGGGCTGGCTCTCCAGCAGCATGCGGAAGCCGTAGCGCTGCAAGGGCTGGTCGTCCACGATGAGGACGGTGGTCACGTCGGGCCGCCTGTCGGGTCGGGGGTGAGGTCGAGGCCGGGGGTGAGGTCGAGGCCGGGGGTGAGGTCGAGGCCGGGGGTGAGGTCGAGGCCGGGAGTGAGGTCCGGGTCGGGGGTGAGGTGCAGCACGGCCTCCACGGTCCATCCCGCACCGGGGCCGGGGCCCGCCGTGACCGTCCCCCCGTACAGGGCCGCGCGTTCGCGTATCCCGGCGAGTCCGTGGCCGTGGCCGTGCCCGTGCGCGCGCCCGTGCCAGCGGGAGCCGCCGGGCGGGCCGGTGTCCTCGACGCGCACCCGCAGCCGGTCGGGGCCGACGGTCAGGGTCACGTGGGCGCGGGTCTCGGGGCCGGCGTGCTTGAGGGTGTTGGTGAGCGCCTCCTGGACGATGCGGTAGGCCATCAGCTGGACGCCGCGGTCCGGCTGGTCCAGGGCGCCGGCGGCCGTGTAGACGACCTGCGGACCGGCGGCGCGGATCCGGGCACACAGCCCGTCGAGGTCGGAGATACCGGGCTGCGGGGTGAACTCGGCGGACTGGTCGCCCTGGTCCCGCAGCACGCCGAGCATCCGCCGCAGCTCGCCGAGCGCCTGCCGACTGGTGTCGCCGATCAGCAGCAGTGCCTCCCGGCCGCGCTCGGGGGCGGCCTGCGCCGCGTACGCGCCGCCGTCGGCCAGGGTGACGATGACGGACAGGTTGTGGCCGATGATGTCGTGCATCTCCCGGGCCACCCGGGTGCGTTCGGTGACGGCCGCGAGCCGGCTGCGCTGGTCGCGCTCGATCTCCAGCCGGGCGGCGCGTTCGCGCAGCCCGGCAAGCTGGGCGCGCCGGACGCGCACGGCGATGCCCAGTGCCACGGCCGCCGTCGCGGCGCTGAACAGGAAGAACAGCGCGTCCCCGACCGGCAGCCCACCACCGGAGACGGCCACGGCGACCAGCGCGACGGCCACCGCCATGGCCGCGCAGGACCACGCCAGGTGTCGCAGCCGGCCGTGCAGCGCGAGGCTGTAGAGGGCGACCAGCAGCGCGGCATCGGCGCGCAGGCCGACGTCCAGCGACCACTGCAGGACGAACACCGCCATGATCGCGGCGAAGGCCGCCGTGGGCCGACGGCGGCGCCACAGCAGCGGCAGCACCAGGCCGGCCTGCAGCGCCACCGTCTGCGGCAGCGGCAGGCGGGCGAGCACGAACCGGTGCTCGCGGGGGCCGCCCTCGACGTGGCCGGGGACGAGGTCGGGCAGGCAGAACACCAGGAAGACGGCGGCCACCACCGCGGCGTCGAGCACCCAGGGGTGGTCGCGGTCCGCCTGGCGCAGCCGCTGGCCGAGCCGGCCCAGGCGGGCGAACAGGGGGTGGCCGGACAGGGTTTCGGCGGGCGACGTGCCGCCGGAGGGTGTACGGGCGAGGGGTGCGCCGGTGGTCGCGAACGGGCTCGTCGCGGTGGTGTGCTCGCTCACCGGTGGCGCCTCCCTGTCGGCCGGGGTGTCGTGGTCGCGCGTTGCGGCGCCGGTTGTTCCCGGCGCCGCGACGGATGTCCTCCCCATCGAGTCTCTCAGGCGTCGGTGCGCACCAGCCGCACGGCCGCCGCGCCGAGGGCGAGGACCGTCCAGCCGAGGAAGACCGCCAGGCCGACCGTCGGCGAGAGCGTGGCCGAGTCGCGGTGCAGGGCGAACATCGCCTCCCCCGCGTGGCTGGGCAGATAGGGGCTGAGGTGGTTCTGCCAGGAGCTGGGAAGCAGCGCGGTCAGCCCGGGGATCAGCATCAGCGTGGCCACCAGGACCGCGATGCCGCCGGCCACCGAGCGCAGCAGCGCGCCGAGCGCCACGCCGATCACGCCGACCAGGGCCAGGTAGAGCCCGGCGCCCAGCAGGCCGCGCACCACTCCGGCGTCGGACAGGGTCATCGCCACGCGGGTGCCGGAGAGGACCCCGCTGTCGGCCACGAACACCGCGAACACTCCGACGGTGCCGAGGACCAGCGCGATCAGCCAGTACACGGCGGCCTTGGACCAGAGCACCGGAAGCCGGCGCGGCACGGCGGCCAGGGTGGAGCGGATCATGCCCGTCGAGTACTCCCCGGCGGCGACCAGCACGCCGAGGACGCCGAGCGCCAGCTGGGCGAAGTTGGTGCCGAACAGGGACAGGCTCAGTGTGCTCGCGCCCGCGAAGTCCCGGTCCATCGGGCGGCCCGAGGTCATCCGCGACTTGAACTGGTAGGCGGCGATCAGGCCGAAGGCGACCAGGAAGAGCAGGGCCAGGCCGAGGGTGATCCAGCTGGAGCGCAGCGACCAGAACTTCGCCCACTCGGAGCGCAGCACCCGGGCCGCGGTCACCTTGTACACGGGACGCGCGGGCCGCGGATCGGCGGACGCGGACGTCGGGCTCGGTGCGATGGCGCTCATGCCGCGCTCCTTGAGGTCTCGGTGCCGGCGGGCGCCGTGGCGGTGGTGCCGTGGTACTCGACGGCGTCGCGGGTCAGCTCCATGAACGCCTCCTCCAGGGAGACCGTCCGGGGGGTGAGCTCGAAGAGGGCGATGCCCTGCTCGGCGGCGGTCAGGCCGATCTCGCGGGCCGTGCGCCCGGTGACCAGCAGTTCCTCCGAGCCCGCCCGGCCGGTGATCTCCACACCGGGGCCGGCCAGCGCGGTGCGCAGCCGGGGCGGGTCGGCGCTGACCACCTTGACCACGTCGCCGCCGGCCTGGTGGACCAGCTCCTGCACGGTGGTGTCGGCCAGCAGCCGGCCCCGCCCGACGATGATCAGGTGGTCGGCGACCAGGGCCATCTCGCTCATCAGGTGCGAGGACACGAAGACGGTGCGGCCCTCGGCGGCGAGCGAGGTGAGCAGGTTGCGGATCCACCGGACGCCCTCGGGGTCGAGGCCGTTCACCGGCTCGTCCAGCATCACCGTGGCCGGGTCGCCCAGCAGGGCCGAGGCGATGCCGAGCCGCTGGCCCATGCCGAGCGAGAACGCCCCGGCCCGCTTGCGGGCCACCGAGGACAGCCCGGTCAGCTCGATGACCTCCTCGACCCGGCGGCGCGGGATGCCGTGGGTGTGGGCCTGGGCCATCAGGTGGTTGAAGGCCGAGCGGCCCGGGTGGATCGACTTCGCCTCCAGCAGCGCGCCGACCTCCTGGAGCGGCGCCGCGTGCTCGGCGTACCGGCGGCCGTTCACCCGCACCGAACCGCTGGTGGGTGCGTCCAGCCCGACGATCATCCGCATCGTGGTGGACTTGCCCGCGCCGTTCGGCCCGAGGAAGCCCGTCACCGTCCCCGGCCGGACCGTGAAGTCCAGCCCGTCCACGGCGGTCTTCTCCCCGTACCGCTTCGTCAGCCGGTGCGCCTCGATCATCGCTCACCTCTGTGCTCCGGGGCCGGTCCGTCCCGGCCACCCTCGCCCTCCACGCTACGTGCGGGACCGGCTCCGATCCGTGGTACCGGGGGCCGATCATCGGCGCGCCCGTAGTACCCCGGTACCACCCTGGCACCCACCACGGCGGGTCGATCCGCCGTCCGTGCGGCGCACGGTCCGACGGACGGCCGGCCCGCCCCCTGCCACGAGGCCGCGCCGGCCGACACCGCGCCGGGGTCCGCTCCGGGAGGCGGCGGGCACGGCGCCCGTCGATACTGGGGCCGCCCGGACTCTCACGGAGGAACCATGGACTACGGTCTCGGCGTACGGCTCGACCGGCCGTTCACGCAGGCGGTGGAGGCGGTCACCGCCGCACTCAAGGAACAGGGCTTCGGCGTCCTGACCACCATCGACGTCCGGGCGACCCTGCGCGAGAAGATCGGTGTGGAGGTCGAGGACTACCTGATCCTCGGCGCCTGCAGCCCCGCCCTCGCCCACCGCGCGCTCCAGGCCGACCGCCGCATCGGGCTGCTGCTGCCCTGCAACGTGGTGGTCCGGGCGGACGGCGACGCCACGGTGGTGGAGGCCGTCGACCCGCAGACGATGGTCACCCTGGCAGGGCCCGGCGGCGGGCTGGGCGAGGTCGCGGACGAGGCCGCGCAGCGGCTGAACGCCGCTCTGGACGCGCTGCGCGCATGAGGAGCAGACCATGACCGGACCCGTCGTCGTCGGATTCGACGGCTCGCCCGAGAGCCTCGCCGCCACCGAGTGGGCCGCCCGCGAGGCGCAGCGCCGCGCCTGCCCGCTCGACCTCCTGCAGGCCTGGCCGTGGCCGCACCGGGACGTGGTCGGCAGCGAGGAGACCTACCGGAACGCGATGGACCGACTGGCGCGCCGGGCGGAGGAGCTGCGCGCGCTGGCCGGTGACGGGCCGGTCACGTCGGCGATCGTCCCGACCGATCCGGCCGAGGCGCTGCACGCGGCCACGAACTCGGCCTCGCTGCTCGTCCTGGGCTCGCGCGGCCTGGGCGCGGTGCGCGGCTTCCTGGTCGGCTCGGTGAGCCAGGAGGTGCTGCGCCGGGCCGGCTGTCCGGTGGTGCTGGTCCGGGCGGAGCCGGTCGAGTCCGAGGGCCCGGTGCTGGTGGGCCTCGATCTGGCCCATCCGACGGACGACGTGCTGGCCTTCGCCTTCGACGCGGCCGCCCGGCGCCGGGCGCCGCTCCGGGTGGTGCACGTCTGGTCGCCGCCGGTCACCAACGAGTACATGGCGCTCCAGGCCACCGGCGGGCTGAAGGGCGAGCTCTCCGTGGTCGAGCGGACCCTCTTCGCCGAACGGCTGGGCCCCTGGCGGGAGCGCCACCCCGAGGTGTCGGTGACCGCCGACCTGATCCAGGGCAGCCCCTCCGCCGCCCTGGTGGACGCGGCATCCGAGGCCCGGCTGCTCGTGGTCGGCCGCCGCATCCGCCGCACCCTGCTCGGTGTCCACCTCGGCCCGGTCGCGCACGCCGCGATCCACCACGTGCGCTGCCCGGTGGCCCTCGTCCCGCACGCCTGACCGGGGCGGAGCCCCCGCGCGGCCGCCGCCGACCGCTACCCGGGGCCGTCGACGGGCACGTGCGCGGCGTAGAGCCGTCGGAGCAGGCCGTTGAGGTGCTCGCGTTCGGCCGCGGTCAGAGCGTCGAGGAACCGGTCCTGTTCGGCGGCGGCCGCGGCGGCGACCGTCCCGACCAGGGTGCTCCCCCGGTCGGTCAGGTTGACGACGCGGCGGCGGCGGTCGGTGTCGTGCGGACGGCGTTCGAGCAGCTGCCGGTCCGCCAACTGGTCGAGGACCGGGACGAGGTTGCGGGCGTCCACAGCGACGAGTTCGGCCAGCCGCCGCTGGACCACCGGGCCGTGCCGGTCGAGGGCGACGAGCACGGCGTACTGGCTCTGGGTCAGCCGGTGCTCGCCGAGGAAGCCCGTCCAGGAGCGCGCCGTGAGGGAGCCCAGCCGCGCCAGCAGGAAGCCGGTGCCGCGTTCGAAGGCCGGTCGGTCCGGTGCGTCCGGTCGGTCGTTGTCGCCGCTCATGGGGCCAGCCTAGTCAATAGACATGTCACATGTCGTTTGATAGACATGAATCATGTCTATTGAGCTTCGCCACTCGACCGTGGCGATCGGCGACCTCTCGCTCCACGTGGTGGAGTCCGGCCCCACCGGGGGCCACCCCTACCTGTTCCTGCCCGGCTGGCCGGAGTCCTGGCGGACCTGGCTGGGCGTGATGGCGGCCGCCGGCGACGCGGCACGGACCATCGCCGTCGACCTGCCCGGGACCGGCGGTTCCGCCGGTGCGGTCGAGGGCGGGTCGAAGCGCCGACTGGCCGAGGTGGTCCACGCGCTGGTCCGGGAGCTCGGCCTCACCGGCACCACCCTGGTCGGCCACGACGCCGGCGGGATGGCGGCCTACGCCTACCTGCGCCGGTTCACCGGCGTCGACCGCGTCGCCGTGCTGAACACCGTGATCCCCGGCGTCGACCCGTGGAACGAGGTCCTGCGCAACCCGTACATCTGGCACTTCGGCCTGCACGCAGTCCCCGAGCTGCCCGAGGCCCTCGTCCAGGGCCGGCAGGCGGCATACTTCGACTACTTCTACGACGTCCTGTCCGCCGACCCCCGCCGGATCACCGCCGAGTCCCGCGCGGCCCACGCCGCCGCCTACGAGAGCCCCGCCGCGCTCACCGCGGGATTCGACCTGTACCGCGCGTTCCCCCAGGACGCCCGGGACAATGCCGAGGCCGCCGGCGACCCCGTCGACACACCGCTGCTGTACGTCCGGGGCGACCACGAGAGCGGCGACGTCGAGGCCTACGCCCGGGGTTTCCGCGCCGCGGGCGTCCGCAACCTCACCACCGCGGTGATCGCCGACGCCGGGCACTTCGCCCAGGAGGAACAGCCCGCCGCCGTCTGGGCCGTCCTGCGCGGCTTCGCCACCGCACCGGCGGCCCAGATGCGGTGACCCGCGACCAGCGAACACCGCTGCCCGCACCCGACTCGTCGGTCACGCCGGGCCACAGGTCCGCGCCGCACGACAGGCCGGCCGCTCACGAAAGGCGGCCCGGCCGGGCGCCGACGGCCAGGGGACGGGAGTCCCGGGGCCGCCGGCC
>NZ_JAHSQD010000307.1 GCF_020103755.1 Streptomyces sp. LS1784 | reverse complement strand
CGCTGACGGCCAGCGGCAAGCTCGACCGCCGCGCGCTGCCCGCCCCCGACCTCGGCCCGGCCGCGGCCGGGCGGGCGCCGCGCACCCCGCAGGAGCAGCTCCTTGCCGAGCTGTTCGCCGAGGTGCTCGGCCTGGCGCAGGTCGGCGTCGACGACAGCTTCTTCGACCTGGGCGGGCACTCGCTGCTGGCGACGCGCCTGGCCTCCCGGGTCCGGGCGACCCTCGGTGCGGAGCTGGAGGTCCGGACGCTGTTCGAGACCCCGACCGTGGCCGGGTTGGCGGCTCGCCTGGACGGCTCCGGAGCGGCGCGGCCCGCGCTGACCGCCCGGCCCCGCCCGGAGCGCGTGCCGCTGTCCTTCGCCCAGCGCCGTCTGTGGTTCCTGCACCGGATGGACGGGCCGAGCGCCACCTACAACATGCCGCTCGCGCTCAGCCTGACCGGTGGCCTCGACCGTTCGGCCCTGCACGCCGCGCTCGCGGACGTGGTCGCCCGGCACGAGAGCCTGCGGACGGTCTTCCGCGAGAGCGACGGCGTGCCGTACCAGGTCGTGCTGAGCGCCGACCGGGCGCACCCGGCACTGCCGGTGGTCGAGCTGGACGAGCGCCGGCTGGCCGAGCGGCTGGCGGAGACGGCCCAACGCGGCTTCGACCTCGCTGCGGAGCCGCCGGTCCGGGCGGAGCTGTACGTGCTCGCCCCCGAGCGGCACGTGCTGCTCGTCGTGGTCCACCACATCGCCGCCGACGGCTGGTCGATGGGCCCGCTCTCCGGTGATCTGGCCGCGGCCTACGCGGCCCGCTGCCGGGGCGAGGAACCGCAGTGGTCCCCGCTGCCGGTGCAGTACGCCGACTACACCGCCTGGCAGCGCGACCTGCTCGGCGACGCCGCCGACCCGGACAGCCTGTTCGCCCGGCAACTGGCCTACTGGAAGGATGAGTTGGCAGGAATTCCGCAGCAGGTGCAGCTGCCGGCCGACCGGCCCCGGCCGCCGGTGGCCTCCCAGCTGGGCGACCAGGTGGTGGTCCGCCTGGACGCCGAACTGCACCAGGCGCTGCGGGACCTGGCCGCACAGCGCGGCGCCAGCCTGTTCATGGTGCTCCAGGCCGGCCTCGCCGCCCTGCTCACCCGGCTCGGCGCCGGCACGGACCTCACGATCGGCAGCCCGATCGCCGGCCGCACCGACCAGGCGCTGGACGAGCTCGTCGGGTTCTTCGTCAACACCCTGGTGCTGCGCACCGACACCAGCGGCGACCCCGGCTTCGCCGAACTGCTCGGCCGGGTCCGGCAGAAGGCGCTCACCGCGTACGACCACCAGGACGTACCGTTCGAGTACCTGGTCGAAGCCGTCAACCCCACCCGGTCGCTGGCCCACCACCCGCTGTTCCAGATCATGCTGGCCCTCCAGAACGCGCCGATCGGTGAGTTCGCGCTGCCGGGGCTGGAGACCGGCCACCTGGGGGCGCCGACCGGGACCTCGCGGGTCGACCTGACGTTCAGCCTGGCCGAGCAGTTCCGCCCGGACGGCGGGTCCCACGGTCTGGTCGGCGCGGTGGAGTACGCCACCGACCTGTTCGACGCGCCCACCGTGGAGCTGCTGTTCGAGCGCTGGGTCCGCTTGCTGCGGGCGGCGGTCGCCGACCCCGACCGGCCGATCAGCCGGATCGACATCATGTCCGGCGAGGAACGCCGCCGACTGCTCGCCGGATCCAAGGGCGCCCCGGCCGAGCTGCCCGAGGCCGCGGTGCCGGAGCTGTTCGCCCGCCAGGTGCGGGCCACTCCGGAGGCGGTCGCGGTCGTGGCAGGCGGTGTCGAGCTGACGTACGCGGAGCTCGACCTGCGGGCCAACCGCCTGGCACGGGCGCTGATCCGCCAGGGCGTGCGGCCGGAGACGCCGGTCGCGGTCATGCTGGACCGCTCGGCGGAGCTGGTGGTGGCGATTCTGGCGATCATCAAGGCGGGCGGCGCCTACGTGCCGTTGGACTCGCGCTTCCCCTCCTCCCGGATCGACCTGATCCTGCGGGAGAGCGGGGCCGCCCTGGTGCTCACCCAGGAGGTGCTGACCGCACTGGTGCAGTCCGAGCCTGACTCCTCCTGCGTGGAAGTCTCCTGTGAACCAGGGCAGTTGGCGTACATCATGTACACCTCCGGCTCGACCGGCCGGCCGAAGGGCGTGGCCGTCACCCACCGTGACGTGGTGGGCCTCGCGCTCACTCCCGAATGGCGGGGCGGCGGACACGAGCGGGTGCTGATGCACTCCCCGACGGCCTTCGACCTCTCCACCTACGAGCTGTGGGTGCCGTTGCTCAACGGTGGTCGGGTCGTGGTCGCACCGCCCGAGCAGCTCGACCTCGACCTGCTCCAGCACACGCTCACCGCGAACGGGGTGACCGGACTGTGGCTGACGGCGGGCCTGTTCCGCCTGGTCGCCGAGGAGCGGCCGGGCCTGCTCGCCGGGGTGCGCGAGGTGTGGACCGGCGGTGACGTGGTCTCCCCGGCCGCCGTCGCCCGGGTGCTGGCGGCCTGCCCCGGCATCGAGGTGGTCAACGGCTACGGGCCAACCGAGGCCACCACCCTGGCGACCTGCCACCCGGTGCGCAGCCTCCCCGAGTACGCCGCGACCGTGCCGATCGGCGGGCCGATGGCGAACATGCGCGCCTACGTGCTCGACGCCCGGCTGCGGCCGGTGCCGACCGGCATGGTCGGCGAGCTGTACCTCGCGGGGACGGGCGTGGCCCGCGGCTACCTCGGCCGGCCCGGCCTGACGGCGGAGCGCTTCACCGCCGACCCGTACGGGCCGCCCGGGAGCCGGATGTACCGCACCGGCGACCTGGCGTGGTGGCGTCCCGACAGCACGCTGGAGTTCGCCGGACGCGCCGACCACCAGGTCAAGCTGCGCGGCCTGCGGATCGAGCCCGGAGAGATCGAGGTGGTCCTGGCGGGCTGTCCGGGTGTCGCCCAGGCGGCCGTGGTCGCCCGTGAGGACCGGCCGGGCGACAAGCGGCTGGTCGCCTACCTGGTGCCCACCCCCGAGGGCACGCCCGAGACGGGTGAGCTGGCCGGCCGGCTGCGCCGTGAACTGCCCGACTACATGGTGCCGGCGGCGTTCGTCACCGTGGACGCGCTGCCGCTGACCGCCAACGGAAAGCTGGACCGGGCCGCCCTGCCGGCCCCCGAGTACGGGGTGTCGGATGCCGGGCGCGGCCCGCGGACGCCGCAGGAGCAGTTGCTGTGCGGCCTGTTCGCCGAGGTCCTCGGCCGGGAGCAGGTGCGGATCGACGACAACTTCTTCGACCTCGGCGGGCACTCCCTGCTGGCCGCCCGCCTCGCCTCCCGGGTCCGCGAGACCCTCGGCCTGGAGCTGGGCCTGCGCATGCTGTTCGAGGCACCGACCGTGGCCGGTCTCACCGAGCGCCTGGTCATGGACAACCCCGACGACGCGTTGGACGTGGTGCTGCCGCTGCGTTCGACCGGGACCAGCACGCCGCTGTTCTGCATCCACCCCGGCGGCGGCATCAGCTGGTCGTACAGCGGGCTGCTGAACCACCTCGGCCCGCAGCACCCGGTCTACGCGATCCAGGCGCGCGGCCTCGGCCGGCCCGAACCGCTGCCGACGTCCTTCGAGGAGATGGCGGCCGACTATGCCGACCAGATCCAGAAGATCCGGCCGGAGGGCCCGTACCTGCTGCTCGGCTGGTCCGCGGGCGGGCTGGTCGCCCACGCGGTGGCCTGCGAGCTGCAGTCGCGCGGCGAGCGGACCGCGCTGCTGGCGATCCTCGACGCCTACCCGGTGAAGGACGTGCAGTTCGAGGAGGTGCCGGTGCCCACCGAGCGGGACGTGCTCGTCGGTGTGCTCGACGTCGACCCGGACGAGCTGGGCGACCAGGTGGTGACCTACACCGAGGTCGCCGAGGTCCTGAACCGGCGGGGCAGCGCGCTGCAGGGCCTGACCGAGCGGCAGATCGAGGTCATCGTCCAGATCATGATCAACAACGCGAAGCTGGCGGTCGACTTCGTCCCCGGCAGGTTCGAAGGAGACCTGCTGCTGTTCAACTCCACGATCGACCGGGCCGAGGACAACGCCAAGCCCGAGATCTGGCGTCCGTACGTCACCGGCCGGATCGAGTCCCACGAGATCACCACCCGGCACGACCGGATGACCCAAGCCGGCTCACTGGCCCAGATCGGACCGATCCTGGCCGCCAGGATCACCGAGGCGACCGGCGACACCACCCATTCCCACCAGGAGGACTGATTCCCATGACCAACCCCTTCGACGACCAGGACGGCACCTTCCTCGTGCTCGTCAACGACGAGAACCAGCACTCGCTCTGGCCCCAGTTCGCGGACGTCCCCGAGGGCTGGACCGTCGCCCACGGCCCCGACACCCACGCCGCCTGCCTGGAGTACGTCGAGACGTCCTGGACCGACATGCGGCCCAGGAGCCTCGCCGACGCCATGGACGCCCAGCGGTAGCGCGGCGCGTAGTGAACCCGACCGACACCACGGACGAGGCCCGCCCCGCGGCGGGCCTCGCCCCGTCCGCCCACCCCGGCCCGCCCGCCGACCTCGCCGCGGCGCTGCTCACCCCCGAGGCCCGGCGGGACCCGTACCCGTTCTACGCCCGCATGCGGCGCGAGAGCCCCGTCCACCGCAGCGCCCAGAGCATCTGGTACCTCACCCGGTACGCCGACGTCGAGGCGGCGCTCAGTGACCTGCGGCTGTCCAACGACCGCGACCGGATGACCCGCGCCTACGGCGCACTCGGCGGCGACCTGAAGGCCCTCAGCCGGCTCACCGACCGGCTCGGCCGGGTGATGACCAACACCGACCCGCCGGACCACGCCCGGCTGCGCAAGCTGGCCAACCGGGCCTTCACCGCCCGGCGCGTCGAAGCCCTGCGCGACGGCATCCAGCGCATCGTCGACCGGCTCGTCGACGAGGCGGTCGCGGCGGGGCCGACGATGGACCTGATCGGGGCGGTCGCCGCCCCGATGCCGCTGTCCGTCACCTGCGAGCTCTTCGGCATCCCGCCCGAGGACCGTCCGCAGGTCGAGACCTGGTTCCGCCGCTTCAGTCGGCTGGGCGAGGACATCGACAAGTCCGAGGAGGCGATCGGGCAGTACGAGGAGTACCTCGCCCGGCTCGTCCGCCGGCGTCGGGCAGACCCGGGCGACGACCTGATCAGCGCCCTGGTCGCGACCCAGGCGCACGACGACCGGCTCACCGACTCCGAACTGCTGTCCACCTGCTTCGTCCTGATCACCGCCGGCGGCGAGACCACCACCCACCTCATCGGCAACGGCGTGCTCGCCCTGCTGCGCCACCCGGACCAGCTGGCCCGGCTGCGCGAGGACCCGGCGCTGATCCGCACCGCCGTCGAGGAACTGGCCCGCTACGACACGGTGACCCAGGCGATCGTCCGGGTCGTCGCCGAGGACCTCCGGATCGGCGGGCGGACGCTGCGGGAGGGGGAGTTGGTGTACCTGTTCCTGGCCTCGACCAACCGCGATCCCGAGCGCTTCGAGGACCCCGAACGGCTCGACCTGTCCCGCCCCGGCAACCGGCACCTGAGCTTCGGCCACGGCCCGCACTTCTGCCTCGGCGGCCCGCTGGCCAGACTCCAGACCGAGGTGGCCGTCGGCACGCTGGTCCGCCGGTTCCCACGGCTGCGGCTGGCCGACGAGGCCGCCGACGGGGCCGCCCTCGAATGGCGGCCCAACCCGCTGCAACGGCGGCTGAGCGCCCTCCCGCTCACCTACTGACCCATGAACGACGATGAAGGAGTACCCACCATGGCCCGAGAGTTCGAGGTCCGCAGGGAGCAGGACCTTCCCGCCACACCCGAGCAGGTCTGGCACGCGGTCGCCACCGGCGCCGGAAACCTGGGTTGGCTGTACCCGATGGAGGTCGAGCCGCGCGTCGGCGGAAAGGCCACCCGGGGTGATGCCACCGTCGTGGCGTGGGAGCCGCCGCACCACTTCGCCGTCCGGGCGACCCAGGACGGCGGGTTCTCCAACACGCTCAGCTACCACATCGAGCCGGTAGACGGGGGAACGAGCCATCTGCGGATGGGAATCCACTGGGTGCACACGGGCGTCGTCGACGACGCCTGGGCCTGGGACGCCAAGTCGGACGCGGCCGAGAAGCACGTCGACTTCTACCAGCACGCCCTCGCCGAGTACCTGCGGCACTTCGCCGGCCGCCCCGCCGTCTACGTCAGGGCCCAGCGCCCCGAACCCACCGCCGACCCGGTCGACTTCGCCACTCTGCGCCGACGCCTCGGCCTCGCCGACGACGCGGCCGTCGGCGACCGGTTCCCACTCCTCGTCCCGGGCCCGGACGGCGGCCCCGTGGAGGTGGTCGTGGACTGGCTCAGCACCGACTTCGTCGGCCTGCGCGGCCCCGACGCGCTGTACCGGTTCTTCAACGGCAGCACCTGGAACGTGCCGATCTGGCTGGGCCACCACCTGTTCGCCGAGGACGCCGACGAGCAGCAGGCCACCAAGGCGTGGACCGCCTGGCTCAACGACCCCCAAGCCTAGGACCCCGATGGAAACCTCGACCCAAACCCTGCTCTTCGCCGCCGAACTCGTCGAGGAGAACGGCACCTACACGCTCGTTGTCGAGGACGTGCGGAGGGGCAGCGTCCAGACCACCCCGGTCCCCAAGGCCATGGTCGACAAGCTCCCGACCTTCCTCTCGGCGCTCAGCGCCAAGCTCAACCCGGCGCCGTCGCGCAGCCGCTGGTAGGACTCCCGCGGTCCGCGAGGCCGGGTGCCGTCAGCGAACAGTCGCGCTGGACGGCACCCGGCCGACTCGCGTGCGAGGGCCAGATGTCCGTTTCGGATTCGGTGAGAGGCCGAGACGGTGTTCGGCCGGCGCTGACCCGGGACGATGACGTACTGGTAGGGGTGCTCCTCCCGCTGTGCCGAAGGCCGTTTCTCAGGGGGCGTGCCAGGCGGCTGGGGCCGGTTGGGAGGCTCACATCACCGCGGACGGTCCCGCCGCCGCGGCGTGCTGCCTCACTCCACCGGGCGCCTCTCCGGCGCGGCGGGAACGGCAGGAACACACCCTCCGGAAAGGAAAGAAGGCCCCGTCAGGGCTGCTGGAAGACGACCTCCGGGTACGCCGCCGACGGACGGTCGAGCAACCGCTGCGGGATGCCCTTCAGATGCAGGTCGAAGAAGGCGCCGACATAGGCCCGGGTGATCTTCTCGGCGCGCAGCGGGGCGAGCGTCGCTTCGGGGTCGGGCAGGCCCGCGCGAGCCCCGATGAGCGGACCGTCGGTGAAGCTCCCGTGGTCGGAACCGGTCACGGACAGCCAGCGCTTCCAGCCGTCCATTCGCGCCCAGGCATCGTTCCAACTGGTGTCCCAGCCCGAGGGGTTGTGAACGGACTGGGTGCCGAGCATCAGGAAGGGCCGTCCGCCCAGCCCGCCGGCGGGAAACGGATCGAAGAACTTGCCGTCCATGTTGACCCCGGCGCGGATCCGCTGGTCGGCGGCCATCGTGCCGGCGGCGGAGTTACCGCCGATGGAGTGCCCGGCCATGCCGATCCGGTCCCGGTCGATCATGTGGGCGTACGGCCAGGCCGGGCGGGGGCCGGTCAGCCGGTCGAGGACGAAGGAGATGTCCTTGGCCCGGCTCGGGGGGACGGCCGCGAAGGTGTCGGGGGCCGGGTCCCTGCAGATGGCGCAGGTCAGGGTGCGCCCGTCCGGGAAGGTGGTGCCGGAGGTCTCGTAGGTGTGGTCGACGGCGGCGACGACGTACCCGCGGCTGGCCAGGTCCTCGGCGAGGCCGGTGAGCGTGGCACGTGGAAGCGTGAACCCGGGCGAGAGGACGACGAGTGGGAACCTGCCCGACGCCGGGCGCGCGTCGGTGCGGGCCCACGGGTGGAGGCCGGTGGCCGCCTCGGACGGTACGTTGCCGCCCGGCACCTGGAAGTCCAGCAGCAACCTGGCCTCCTCGGTGGTCAGGTACGGGGTCGCCGGCCCGCCCGTCGCGGGGCGGGCCGGGTAGTACATCGACACCATCAACTGCCGCGCCCCCGCGGACGGCACCCACGGGTCCGGGCGGTCCCCGTCGACCAGGTGCAGCGTGCTGCGGCCGACGGGCTGCCACCCCGTCGGCCGGGGCAGGTTGAGACTTGCGGTGGACGCCTCCGCGACGGGGGCGGCGGTGGCGACGGGCCCGGGCGCCGCGAGCGCCGAACTCGTCCCGGCGATCGGCAACGGCAGGACGAGTGCGAGCACGGCGGCCACGGCGGTACGACGGAGTCTGGTCATGCGGAAACGGTAGATCGCAGAACGGTGATGCGACCTCGCCGAGAAGGCTGAGGCGATGTCATCTCCGCGATGGAGCAGCACATCGCCTCCGAGGATGACGGGAGCCCGCGATGCTCGGCCGCATGGTGGAGAACCGGGCAGCGAGCATCGTGCGAATGCCGTACCCCCGCGCAGGCCGGGACCCGCCTCGACACCGCCACACGCCTGGTCCGGAGACCAGGTACTCAGGATGAACGGGCCGTCGCATCTCCAGGCGAGCCGTAGACCGGGGCCAGTCGCCACCGTGTCGTCGGCTTCGGTCGGGATCCGCACATGTCCGTGGAGCTGTCTCCGGGGCGTGCCCGGTGGTTCAGCGGGGCGCCACTGACATGAGCGGTCTCCGCCGAGAATCGTCAGACCGGCTGAACCACACCATCGCCTACTCAGCGCACGGTGAGGAGGCCGTCCACCAGGGAACGGAGTCCGTCCTGGTAGGTGTCCTGAGCGGTCAGCGGCTCCCAGCGGTCCGCGATCTGTGCCAGGCGAGGCAGGTCGCTCGGGTCGAGATCGGCGAAGACCTGCTGCCGGTAGGTCGGGCGGTCAACCCCCATGCGGCGCCGGGTCGCTGTTGCGCGGACCATGATCTCTCCGGCGGTGTAGTACCAGATCGCACGGTAGCCCTGCACGGCCCCTTCGAGCGACAGGCCGCAAGCGATCAAGCCGTCGATGATCTGCTCGACGAACCACAGGGCGTGGGTGGACATCAGGTCGTCGGCGGTCAGCACCTCCACGATCCACGGGCAGGCGGCGAGGGCCTCGTGGATCGCAGTTGCTGCAGCGACCACCCGCTCCCGGGGTTCGGCCGGCAGCTCGGTCCGGTGCAGTGTCCGCGAGGCGTAGTCGTCCAGCAGCAGGACGAGCAGGTCCTCCTTGTTGCGCACATGGTGGTAGAGCGCCATCGGCGTGCTGCCGATCTCCGTGGCCAGGCGCCGCATGGTCAGCCGCTCGACGCCCTCCTCGGCCACGATCCGGCGAGCCGTCCCGATGACCTCCTCCCGGGAGATGCGGGGAGGTCGGCCGGTGGCCTTGCGGGGTGCGGAGGGCTGCTGCATGCCCTCATCATCCCCCAGGCCTCGACAGCGCAGAGCCTCTGGGTTACTTTCCTTACATGTATAAAAACTCCCCCGGTCGCCCCGGCCTGGTGCTGGCGGTGGTGACCGTCGCGCAGTTCGTCTTCGCCCTGGACATGTCGGTGGTCAATGTCGCGCTGCCCGCGATCCGCAGAGCGCTGGGATTCGCGCCGCTCGACCTGTCGTGGGTCGTGCACGTCTACGCACTCACCTTCGGCGGGCTCCTGGTGCTGGGCGGTCGTGCCTGCGACCTGTACGGTCGGCGTCGGTTGTTCGTGCTGGGCCTGGCCGTGTTCGGACTGTGCTCACTGGCGGGCGGGTTGGCCCAGGCGCCCTGGCAGCTGGTCGCCGCACGGGCCGGGCAGGGCCTGGGCGCCGCGGCCGCCGCCCCGGCCGCGCTCGCGATGCTCACCACCACGTTC
>NZ_JAHSQD010000306.1 GCF_020103755.1 Streptomyces sp. LS1784 | reverse complement strand
GCGAGCCCGCCGAGCAGACGGCCCGGGTCGCCGCCCAGGCCGGTGCCGCCACCGTGCACGTCGCCGCGGGCGTCAGCGCCTTCGCGCACCGGCGGGAGGCGCGGCTGCGCAAGCACTTCGGCGACCGCCTGCACGTCCACGACGCCTCGCTGACCGTGGTCCCGGCGGGCCGGATCACCCCGGCCGGCCGGGACCACTACGCGGTCTTCACCCCGTACCACCGCGCCTGGCAGCTGACGCCCCGCCGCACGGTGCTGGGCGCACCCCGGGCGATCGACACGCCGAGCGGCCTCGGCAGCGACAACCTGCTCCACACGGGGCCGCTCTCCCCGGCCCTGCCGCCCGGGGGCGAGACCGCCGCGCGCGAACGGTGGCGGCGCTGGGACGTCGACGCGTACGCGCAGGTGCACGACGACCTCGCCGCCGACGCCACCTCCCGGCTCTCCCCGTACCTGCACTTCGGCTGCCTGTCCCCCACCGAACTCGTCGAGCGCGCCCTGCGGCACGGCGGCGAGGGGGCTCAGGCCTTCGTCCGGCAGCTCGCCTGGCGCGACTTCCACCACCAGGTCCTCGCCGCCCGCCCGGACGCCGCGCACCGCGACTACCGGGCCAGGGACGACCACTGGCACCGGGACGAGCGCGAGGCCGAGGCCTGGCGGCAGGGCCGTACCGGCTACCCGATCGTCGACGCCGGGATGCGCCAGCTCGCCGAGGAGGGCTGGATGCACAACCGGGCCCGTCTGCTGACGGCGGGCTTCCTCGCGAAGAACCTGTACCTGGACTGGCGGATCGGCGCCGCCCACTTCCTGTCGCTGCTGGTCGACGGGGACCTGGCCAACAACCAGCTCAACTGGCAGTGGGTCGCGGGCACCGGCACCGACACCCGCCCCAAGCGGGTGCTCAACCCGCTGCGCCAGGCCGACCGGTACGACCCGGACGGGGCGTACGTGCGCCGCTGGGTGCCCGAACTCGCCCACCTGCCCGGGCCCGCCGTGCACCGCCCCTGGCAGCTCGCCCCCGGCTACCCGGCCCCGATCATCGCCCCGGACGCCCTCACGGACCGGTTCCGCCGTGGCCGCGGCAATCCCGTCGACTCCGTGCGGTGACACTACGTGAGCCCGTCGGGCGGCTGACGTCCGGTTGACAGCGCTCTCGACGATGAAGCTACGTTGAGTGTCGAATCCGTCGCATCCTGTGATGGCCCCTGCCTGCAACCGAGGAGCCCGAGCGTGACCACGACCCCCACCCGTCCCACCGCCGTACCGTCCATCGAGCAGCTGCCCCAGCCGAAGCTGCGTACGAACACCGACATCCAGGGCAACATCCTGGCGGCGTTCAACAAGGACTTCACGGACTTCCGCTACCTGCACTTCCCGGACGCCGCCAAGGGCCGCGGCTGGCTCTCCGCGATCCTCAACACCGTCGCGACGACCAGCGAGACCGAGGACTTCAACGAGCAGTTCTCGCTGGCCCGCCGGGCCTTCGGCCGCGACCCCGCCATCACGGCCGTCCGCTGCGGGGTCTCGCTCACCTTCGAGGGCCTGGTGACGGTCGCCAACAAGCCCGATCAGGTCAAGAAGGACCTCAGCACCTTCAAGTCGTTCTGCGCGGGCGCGGTCGCACGGGCCAAGGACCTCGGGGACACCGGCGAGAGCGACCCCAAGCAGTGGCTGTTCGGCGCCGGGACCGGCGACAAGGTCGTGCACGCGGTCCTCATCGTCGCCGCGGACACCGAGGAACTGCTGAAGGAGAAGCTGAAGAACCTCGACGCGGTCGAGAACACGCACCAGATCACACGCGTCCACGTGGACCAGGGCCGCACCCTGTCGGGCGCACTGAAGGGACACGAGCACTTCGGCTACAAGGACGGCATCTCCCAGCCCGGAGTGAAGGACTTCCACCGGGAGAACCCGGACAACAAGGGTTTCCGCGACAACCACGCCGGAACCGAGCTGATCGAACCCGGCGAGTTCGTCTTCGGCCACAAGAGCGAGAAGGGCGACCGGAAGGCGCCCGAGTGGATGAAGAACGGTTCGCTCCAGGTGGTGCGCCGACTGCACCAGGACGTCGCGGGCTGGAACAAGGCCGTGGTGGACGGCGTCAAGGAGTTCACCGGGACCATGGACGCCACCCGGCTCGGCGCCTGCCTGGTCGGCCGCGCGAAGGACGGCACACCGCTCGCCCCGCCGGTCGGCGCCGTGACCGGTCTCGGCTCCGACCGCAACGACTTCGACTACGTGAACGACCCCACCGGCCAACACACCCCCTGGGTCGCGCACATCCGCCGCACCCACCCGCGCGCCTTCGCCGGCATCGTCGACGACAAGCCGAAGAGCCACCGCCTGATGCGCCGCGGCATCCCGTACGGCCCCGAGTTCAAGGGCGGCCCGGACGACGGCAAGGACCGCGGGCTGATGTTCGTCTGTTACGGCACCTCGCTGGAGCAACAGTTCGAACTGGTCCAGCAGCACTGGTCCAACTCCGACACGTTCCCCCCGGGCAAGAGCGAGCCCGGCCAGGTCGTCGCCAACGGCTTCGACAAGGTCATCGGCCTCGCCGGCAAGGCCGCGATCGAGCTCGCGGACGGAACCCACGGCACGGTCGACATGAAGCGCTTCGTCCGCACCACGGGCGCCCTCTACGCCTTCACCCCCTCGATCACCACGCTGCGTCTCCTCGCCGAGGGCAAGGACCTCCCCAACAAGTCCATCGGCTCCTGAGCGGCGAGGAGAAGAAGCCATGAGCGAGAACCCCCTCATCGAAGGCACCGCCGGTGACCGCGCCCGCTGGCAGACCTGTCGGCAACTCGCGCGCGAGTTGCTGCTGGTCGGTCCGGACGACAAGGACCTGAAGCTGCGCTACCTCGACGTCCTGATCAAGGACGGCATCCCGGAGACGAACGAGCCCAAGGACGTGCTGATCGTCGGCGCTGGCATCGCGGGCCTGGTCGCCGGGAAGCTGCTCAAGGACGCCGGACACAACGTCACCATCCTGGAGGCCAACGCCAGCCGGGTGGGCGGACGGATCAAGACCTTCCGTTCCACCGACGACGAGGTCGACGGACCGTTCTACGACCCGGAGCAGTACGCGGAAGCCGGGGCCATGCGGCTGCCCAGCTTCCACCCGCTCACCCTCGCGCTGGTCGACAGCCTCGGCCTGCGCCGGCAGCTGTTCTTCAACGTCGACGTCGATCCGGACACCGGCAACCAGAACGCGCCCGTCCCACCGGTGGTCTACGAGTCCTTCGAACCCGGCAAGGTCTGGAAGTACGGCGCAGACAGCCCGGAGTTCCGCGAACCGGTCAAGCGCTTCAACTCCTGGATCCGCGCCAACCGGATCCAGGCCCGCCGCGAGGAGTACGCCGCCGACCCGAGCTGCGTCAACGAGGGCTTCCACCTCACCGGCGACGAGGTGCGGGTCACTGCCGCCGACCTGGTCAACCGGGCCCTGGAGCCGATCCGCGACTACTACTCGGTGATCAGGGACGGCAAGCGGGTGAACAAGCCGTTCGCCGAGTGGCTGGACGGCTGGACCCGGGTGATCCGCGAGTTCGACGGCTACTCGATGGGCCGCTTCCTGCGCGAGTACGCGGGCTTCAGCGACGAGGCCATCGAGGCGATCGGCACGATCGAGAACATGACCTCGCGGCTGCACCTGGCCTTCTTCCACACCTTCCTGGGCCGCAGCGACATCAACCCGAACGCCACCTACTGGGAGATCGCGGGCGGCAGTTGGAAGCTGCCCGACGCGCTCGCCAAGGAGCTCCGGGAGGAGCTGCGGATGGGTGAGCGGATGATCCGCATGGAGTACTGGGACCCGCGCCGGGACGGCGGGGGAGGCCGCAACGTCGGCCCGAACGGGCCGCAGGTCGCTGTTCTGACCGTCCCCGAGGACGACCCGGAGGCCGAACCCGAAGTCTGGAAGGGCGACTTCGCGATCGTCACGGTCCCCTTCTCCGCCCTGCGGTTCGTCCAGGTGACGCCCCCGTTCTCGTACAAGAAGCGCCGGGCGATCATCGAGACCCACTACGACCAGGCCACCAAGGTGCTGCTGGAGTTCTCCCGCCGCTGGTGGGAGTTCACCGAGGCGGACTGGAAGGTGGAACTCGACTCCATCGCACCCGGCCTGTACGAGTACTACCAGCGGGCCGGCGAGGAGGACGCCGAGGCGGCCGTGGCCGCCGCCCACAACGGCCACCGGCCGCCGCGCAACCTGCCGGAGGTGCTGCTCGGCGCGCACCCGAGCGTGGACGAGCGACGGATCAGCCAGGCCCAGCGGGAGGTCTACCAGCACACCGCGCTGCTGCGGGCGAGCGTGCGCCCCGCCACCAACTGCTTCGGCGGCGGTTCGACCACCGACAACCCGAACCGCTTCATGTACTACCCCTCGCACCCGGTGCCGGACAGCGACGGCGGCGGCGTGGTGCTGGCCAGCTACAGCTGGTCGGACGACGCGGTGCGCTGGGACTCCATGGAGGACTACGAGCGCTACGTCTACGCGCTGCGCAACCTCCAGTCGGTGCACGGCCGGCGGATCGAGGTGTTCTACACCGGCTACGGAAAGACCCAGAGCTGGCTGCGCGACCCGTACGCGTTCGGCGAGGCGGCGGTGTACACCCCGCACCAGATGACCAGCTTCCACCTCGACGTGGTCAAGCCGGAGGGCCCGGTGTACTTCGCCGGCGAGCACGTCTCGCTCAAGCACGCCTGGATCGAGGGCGCGGTGGAGACCGCCGTCCGGGCGGCCATCGCCGTCCACGAGGCGCCCCCGCCGCCGCCTCCGGCTCAACCGGAGATCCGGCCCGAGGTGCAGGCCCGCCGGGAAAGCCGGAAGGAGGCGCTGAGCCGATGAGCCGCAACGACGAGTGGACGGTGGCCCGCTACCTGGCCACCAGGCTTGAGCAGTTGGGGATCCGGCACCTGTTCGGGGTGCCGGGGGACTTCCTCGGCCCGTTCCTGACGATCATGCAGGCCACGACCACGGTGCGCTGGATCGGCACCCCGACCGAGATGGGCGGCGGCTACGCCGCGGACGCCTACGCCCGGGTGCGGGCCGCCGACGCCGACCCGGACAAGCTCGAACAGGGCGTCGGAGCCGTTGCGGTGACGTACGGGGTGGGCGCGTTCAGCCTGCTCAACACCATCGGCGGCGCGTACGTCGAGGACGTACCGCTGATCGCGATCAACGCGGCGCCGTCCTACGAGCAATGGCTCAACTACCAGGCGGTCGGCCTGCTCACCTCGCACATGAGCCCGCGCCGGGAGAGCAACCTGGACGTCTACCGGCAGGTCACGGTGGACGCACAGGTGCTCTCCAACCCGGGGCTCGCGCCCTCGCAGATCGACAGCGCGATCACCGCGTGCCTGACCGAGCGCAAGCCGGTTTACCTGGAGGTCATGGAGGACCTCTGGCACGCGCCCTGCGAGCCTCCGAAGGGTGAACTCCGCGCTCACGAGCGGCCGTTCACCAAACGGAACAAGGACATGCTGGAGAAGGCCGTCACGGCAGCGGTGGAGCTGATCAGGAAATTCGGCACACCGATCGTCTGGGCCGGCGAGGAACTGGTCCGCCTGCGGTTGGAGAACGAGCTGCTGGAGTTCGTGCAGTCCACCCGGATGCAGTTCTGCACCACGGTCGGCGCGAAGTCCGTGGTGTCCGAACGGCACCCGCTGTTCGCCGGCGTCTACAACGGCAAGGCGAGCCTGCCGGAGATCCGGAAGGCCTTCAAGAACGCGGGGTGCCGGATCGGCCTGGGAACCTGGTCCACGTCCAAGAACCTCGGCGGCGAGCAGTCCATCGGCGACGACTGGATCGTGGCGGCACGCGAAGGAGTCAGCGTCGGCGCCACGTACTTCCCCGAAGTGCAACTCGGCCGGTTCATCACCGCGTTGAACAAAGCCCTGGCGGGACAGACCTTCCCGGCCGACCACTTCGCGCTGGCGCACGCGGCGGGCCTGGACGTCCCGGCCAGCACGGCCGCCTTCCTGGACTCGCTGAGCACCGACCAGTACCCGCCGGAGCTGACCTACGACAGCTTCTTCCAGCACATCAACCACTTCCTGGAGCACCAGGCCACCGGCGGGGACCCACAGGCCGCCTCGCCGTTCACGGTGGTCTCGGACGCGGCGTTCGCGCTGCTCGGCTCGATGAACCTGCGAATCACCGAGCGGGCCGGCTTCCTGGCACAGAACAGCTGGCTGTCCATCGGCTACTCCGTCGGCGCGGCCACCGGCGTGGCGCTGGGCCGACAGCAGCCGATGAAACGCCCGCTGGTGTTCGTCGGGGACGGCTCGTTCCAGGAGATCTGCCAGGAGCTGTCCACCCAGGTACGTCACCACCTGCGGCCGGTGGTCTTCGTCCTGGACAACGAGGGCTTCTACGGCATCGAGCAGATGCTGGTCAGCCCCTGCTACTACAAGGAGAAGCCGTCCGACGGGGCCGACTTCTACAACGTGCTGCACCCGTGGCGCTACGAGAAGCTGGCCGAGGTCTTCGGCACGGACAAGGACCGGATGCACGGGTACGAGCTCACCACCCACGCCGAGCTCGACTCACTCCTGCTGGACATCGCCGATGCCGGCAACGACATCAACCACGCGCCGATCCTGGCCCGCGTCCGGCTCAGCCGGCACGACTACCCGAGGGCGCTCCAGTACAAGATCGACGAGAACTGCACGTAGCCGCCCCGAGTCCACCGGCCCCCGTCCCCGACGAGGGCCGGTGCGTGCCCGGTACCGGCGGCCGTACCTCGGGCCGAGCCGCATCGACGACTGCGTGACCGGCCCAGCAGAAGGCCGGCCGGGGCCGGGTCACCGGCCGGCGGCCGGCCCGTCGGCGTGCTCGGCGTGCTCGGCGTGCTCGGCGTGCTCGTGCCCGGTGTCCCGGACGACGACGACCGGGCAGGAGGCGTGCTGGACGCAGTGCTGGCTGACCGAGCCGAGCAGCGCCCCGGCGAAGCCCCCGTGGCCGCGGTTTCCGAGGACCAGTAGTTCGGCACCATCGGCGACCTTCAACAGGACCTGGGCGGCGTTGCCGTACTCCACCCGCTCGCGCACCTCGGCCGGGCACTGCGGGCCCGTCTCCTGCGCGACGGCCTCGGCGAGCGCCTTGCCGGCGTACCCGGCGACCTCCACGTCGACCACGGCCACGCCCCAGTCGTAGATGGCCGGGTACTCCCAGGTGATCACCGCCTCGACCGTGGCGCCGACCAGGGCGGCCTGCCGTACCGCCCACCGCAGGGCGGCGCGTGAGGACGCCGATCCGTCGACGCCCACCACGATCCGCCGCTCTGCCGCCGTCTCGTTCATGTCGTTGCCTTCCTCTTCCCTCGGATCGTGGATCGCGGGCCGGGCCTCAGCCGCGCAGGTCGAAGACCAGGCGGGCGGAGACCTTGCCGCTCAGGACCTCGTCGAAGCAGGCGTTCACGTCCTCCAGGCGGCGGGTCTCGCGGATGACCCGGGTGCGGCCGAGGGCGTGCAGGCGGAAGACCTCGGCGAGGTCCTCGCGGGTGCCGACGATCGAGCCGATCACCTTGGTGCCGTTCAGCACCGTCTCGAAGACGGGCAGTTCGAGCTTGCCGCCGGCCGGGAGGGCGACCAGGACGAGGGTGCCACCGCGTCGCAGCGCACCGTAGGCGGCCTGGAAGGAGGTGTTGCTGACGGCGAGGGCGATCGCGGCGTGGGCGCCGCCGAGGGCCTGGACCTCGGTGGCGACGTCCTGGGTGCGGGCGTCGATCACGTGGTCGGCGCCGAGGTCGCGGGCGAGGGCGAGTTTGTCGTCGGTGACGTCGACGGCGATGGTCTCGGCGCCGCAGATCCGGGCGTACTGGAGGGCGAGGTGGCCCAGGCCGCCGATGCCGGAGATCAGGACCCGGGTGCCGGGGCGGGCGCCGGAGACCTTGAGGGCCTTGTAGGTGGTGACGCCCGCGCAGGACAGCGGTGCGGCGTCCATCGGGTCGATGCCGTCGGGGACGGGGACGACGTAGTCGCCGTGCGCGAGCGCGTACTGGGCGTAGGCGCCGTCCACCGAGTAGCCGCTGTTGTGCTGCCGGAGGCAGAGCGTCTCCCAGCCCGAGACGCACTGGTCGCAGCGTCCGCAGGCGTCCGCGAGCCAGGGGATGGCGACCCGCTCGCCCACCCGGACGTGCCGGACCAGGTCACCGGCCGCCTCGACGATGCCGACGCCCTCGTGCCCGGGGACGAACGGCGGGCTGGGCTGGACCGGCCAGTCGCCGTGGGCCGCGTGGATGTCGGTGTGGCAGAGGCCGGAGGCCTCGATCCGGACCCGGACCTGGTGCGGCCCCGGCTCCGGTAGCGGGCGGTCCTCGATGACCAGCGGTGCGGTGAAGTCGTGGACGACGGCGGCCTTCATGATGGTCCTGCCCTTCTGGCGGTGGCGGAGGGGCGGTCCCGGTGTCCGCCGGTACCGCGTTGCCTTCATCCCACCGCCTCGGCCCGGCGTCCGCTGGGGCCGGGAGGTACCCCCGTTCAAGGCCGAAGGTCCCCGCTTGCCCGGCCGATGCGGACGGCTCCGAGGTGCGTGTTCCCGTCAGGGCGTCTGGACCGAGGCGCCCAGCCGGTAGTCGTGTGCGGAGAACGCGGCTGCGACGGCGAAGCGGTCCGCGCGGACGAGCGTCTGGCGCCATTCGATCAGGCGCCCGCCGGTGTCGTGGCCGAGCCGGTCGATCGCGAGCAGCGCGGTGGTCTCGGGGCAGTCGAGCAGGATGCGCTCCCCCCGGCCGGGGACGACGGCGCGGATGCGTTCCCAGCCGCCGCAGATGCGGCTGCCGCAGTGGCGTTCGAGTTCGTCGTAGAGCGAGGTGTGGGTGAAGTCGACGTCCAGCAGCGGGTGGGCCACGTCTGCGGGCAGCCAGATCCGGTCGACGGCGAGTGGTTCCTCGTCGGCCAGGCGGATGCGTTCGAGGTAGACGAGCGGTGTGGACTCCTCCAGTCCCAGTCGGGCGGCGATGACGCCGTCGGCACGCCGGTCGAGCGCGCGCACGATGCTGCGCTGGACGGCGCCGACCTCCTCGACGGCGCGGAACAGGCTGTACGCCTCGCCGACGTCCTGCTCCAGCGGGCGGCTCGCGGTGAACCTGGAGGCCTTGCCGCGCTGTGCGGTGACGAGGCCTTCTTCACGGAGCGTCCGGAGGGCCTCGCGGACCGTGTGCCGGCTGACCTGGTATTCGGCGACGAGGTCGTGCTCGCCGGGGAAGACGTCGCGGAACTCGCCCTCGTCGAGCCGGCGCAGCAGGTCGGCGCGCAGCTGTGCCCAGAGCGGATTGCCCGCGGATCGGGTGAGGGGCCTGGGGCCGGGCTCGGAGGTCACGGCGCCGTCCTGGGGGTCAGGGGTCGGATGGGTGGTGCGGGACACGGAGTGAATGGTCGTACCTTCGGGGGGATGGCACAAAATCGGCGCCCGCCGGTCGAGGCGGGCGCCGACGGGTGGCGACCGCTGCCCGAGGGGGTGTCCCGGGCAGCGGTTGCGGGAGCCGTCAGGCGATGACGCCGATCAGCATGAAGGCGGCCACCGTGAGCAGGACGACGGCGAAGGCCCGCTGCAGGGCGGTGCCGGTGAGCTTGGCCGCCAGTCGCCTGCCGTCCCACGCGCCGAGGACGGCGGCGCCCACGAACGGCCCGAAGATCGCCGGGTCGAGGGATATGCCCGTGACCGTCAGGCGGGTGGCGAGGGAGACGACGGAGTTGACGAGGATGACCACCAGGCTGGTGCCGACGGCCTTGCGCATCGGCAGCCGGAGCACGGACACCAGCGCGGGCACCGCGAGGAAGCCGCCGCCGACTCCCAGCAGCCCGGTCACCGCCCCCAGGCCGGCTCCGGCCGCGACCGTGCCCAGGGGCCCGTTCCTGCCGGCCGGCTGCACGGGCGGACCGACGGCGGCGCCGCCGTCCCCG
>NZ_JAHSQD010000305.1 GCF_020103755.1 Streptomyces sp. LS1784 | reverse complement strand
GCAGCTCCGCGTCCCGGCGGCGGCGCCGGGCCAGCACCACCCGCCGCTCGGCGGCCGTCAGCCCGCCCCAGACCCCGTACGGCTCCGGCTGGGCCAGCGCGTGTTCGCGGCACTCCAGCAGCACCGGGCAGCGGGCGCACACCTGCTTGGCCTGCTCCTCGCGCGACAACCGGGCCGCCGTCGGTTCCTTGGACGGCGCGAAGAACAGCCCCGCCTCGTCCCTCCGACACGCAGCACCGGTGTGCCAGGGATTGTCCTCACCCGCGGGGGAGCCCGCCGGGCCGCCCGGGGACTGCGGCTGCGGCCGGACGCCGGGACGGCGCTCCAGGACCTGCGCAGCGGCGACTGGCGAGGTGGTGCGGGACTCGATCGGATGCAGCACGGCCGTACTCCTGACGAGGCTCTGGACACGGGGAACCCTCGCTCCCCCGCCGGCCGCGAGCCCCCGCTGTCCAACCCCGGCACGGCCGCTCGGCCGCCTCCGGTGCGCAGCCGTCCAAGAAGCGATGTGCGGAAGGAACTACCCCGCCCGACCGCGATTCATGCACACTGCACGCAATCGGCTACGCAGTGCACAGGCCGCAACACCGAGCGCCCGACCGGGAGTTGGTCCCCGGCCGGGCGCTGCGCAGGTCAACGACGATCAGTCGGCGCCGAGTTGGCGGCGCACCCACTCCTTCAGCTTCTTGCCCCGGCGCGGCTTGGCCTCGCAACCGCCGAACAGCGCAAGGCCCTTGACCCGGACGACCGGAGCGTACGGGTCCGCCGCGGTCTGCTCCCGGACGTCGAAACCGCCGAAGATGCCGACGCCGGATCCCTGCAGGCTCACGTTCTCCGGGACCCGGACCTCGACCCCGCCGAAGATCGCCGTCACCGTGATCTCCACCTCGGGAGACTCGAACACGGCGTCGGTCAGGTCGATCTCCACCCCGCCGAACGCGGCGAAGGCGCTCAGGTGCGAGCCCACCCGCCAGCGGCCCTTGCGGGACGCGCCGCCGAAGATCGCCACCACCGTCGGGGACTCCTGGCGCGCGGGCGGCTGCGGCGGCCGCGTCGCCTGCGGGGCGTCCAACGGCTGCTTCTCGAAGGACAGCGGACGGGCCGGCAGGTCCCGGGTCAGCGGCACGAGGTCGCCGAAGGTCTTCGCGGCGTAGGCGGCCTCGATGCGTTCCGCGTGCTCGTCCGCGTCCAGGCGGCCCTCGGCGTAGGCGTCCCGCAGCAGTTCCGCGACCTTCTCGCGGTCGGCGTCGGAGACGCGCAGTTCCGCCTCCGCGACCGGCGCGTGCGGCCGCGGTGCGGTCTCGGCCCTGGCGTCGGGCTTGAGTTCGGGTTTGGTCATCGGTACGGGCGCCGGCACCGGCGGCTGCCCCGGGTCGTCGTGCGACGGCGAGTTGTCCACGGGGTCAGCCTAGTCGGTCGCACTCCCGCGCGAGTGAGCCCGGTCACGCAAGGCGGACCTGTCCGCATGCCGACTTCCACCGGGTCCTACCCTGGATGGTGCTTCGCCGACGCAGCCGGACCAACTGGACAGCTAAGGACCGCCCCCATGGCTCCCACGCCAGACTTCGAGTACAGCGACCTGCTCCCCCTGGGCGCTGACCCGACCCCGTACCGCAAGCTCACCTCCGAGGGTGTCTCCACCTTCGAGGCGGGCGGCCGCACCTTCCTCCAGGTCGAGCCCGAGGCGCTGCGGCTGCTGACGGCCGAGGCGATGCACGACATCTCGCACTACCTGCGCCCCGCCCACCTCGCCCAGCTGCGCCGCATCCTGGACGACCCGGAGGCCAGCCCCAACGACCGCTTCGTCGCGCTCGACCTGCTGAAGAACGTCAACATCTCGGCCGGCGGCATCCTCCCGATGTGCCAGGACACCGGCACCGCGATCGTCATGGGCAAGCGCGGCCAGAACGTGCTGACCGAGGGCGGCGACGAGTCCGCCATCGCGCGCGGCGTGTACGACGCGTACACCAAGCTCAACCTGCGCTACTCCCAGATGGCCCCGGTGACCATGTGGGACGAGAAGAACACCGGCAACAACCTGCCGGCCCAGATCGAGCTGTACGCCACCGACGGCGACGCGTACAAGTTCCTGTTCATGGCCAAGGGCGGCGGCTCCGCCAACAAGTCGTACCTGTACCAGGAGACCAAGGCCATCCTGAACGAGGCGAGCATGCTCTCGTTCCTGGAGCAGAAGATCCGCTCGCTGGGCACCGCGGCCTGCCCGCCGTACCACCTGGCCATCGTGATCGGCGGCACCAGCGCCGAGTTCGCGCTGAAGACCGCCAAGTACGCCTCGGCGCACTACCTGGACAACCTGCCGACCTCCGGCAACGCCAGGACCGGTCACGGCTTCCGCGACCTGGAGCTGGAGGCCAAGGTCACCGAGCTGACCCAGAAGATCGGCATCGGCGCCCAGTTCGGCGGCAAGTACTTCTGCCACGACGTGCGCGTGGTGCGCCTGCCGCGCCACGGCGCCTCGCTGCCGGTCGCGATGGCCGTCTCCTGCTCCGCCGACCGCCAGGCGCTCGGCAAGATCACCGCCGAGGGCGTGTTCCTGGAGCAGCTGGAGACCGACCCGGCGAAGTACCTGCCGGACACCACCGACGAGGCCCTGCTGGTGAGCGGCTCCGCCGCGGGCGACGCCGGCGTGGTGCGGGTCGACCTCAACCAGCCGATGCCCGCGATCCGCGCCGAGCTGTCCAAGTACCCGGTGAAGACCCGGCTCTCGCTCACCGGCACCCTGGTGGTCGCCCGTGACATCGCCCACGCCAAGATCAAGGAGCGCCTGGACGCCGGCGAGGGCATGCCCAAGTACCTCCAGGACCACCCGGTCTACTACGCGGGCCCGGCCAAGACCCCCGAGGGCTACGCCTCCGGCTCCTTCGGCCCGACCACGGCCGGCCGGATGGACTCCTACGTCGACCAGTTCCAGGCGGCCGGCGGCTCCATGGTCATGCTCGCCAAGGGCAACCGCAGCAAGCAGGTCACCGACGCCTGCGCCGCGCACGGCGGCTTCTACCTCGGCTCGATCGGCGGCCCGGCCGCCCGGCTCGCCCAGGACTGCATCAAGAAGGTCGAGGTGCTGGAGTACGCCGAGCTCGGCATGGAGGCGGTCTGGCGCATCGAGGTCGAGGACTTCCCGGCCTTCATCGTCGTCGACGACAAGGGCAACGACTTCTTCCGCGAGACCACCGAGGGCCCGCTGATCACCAACCTGCGCGTCCGCTCCAAGGAGTAGTCCCCCCGCGTCCCTCCACCGCCCCGGCCGCCCCTGCGGCCGGGGCGGTTCCCGTACCGGCGCGGCCTCCGGGTCACGCGTCGAAGTCGTACTCCAGGACGTAGGAGGCGGCGTCCAGGATCATCTCGTTGAGCTCGACGACCTGCCCCTCGTCGGCGAAGGCGGTGCGGCAGATCAGGATGACCGGGGTGCCGGCGGACAGTTCCAGGCGGGCCGCCTCCTCCGCGCCGGGCATCCGGGAGCGGACCTCCTCGCGGAAGTGCACGGGCTTGGCGCCGATCTCGGCCAGCCGGGCGTAGGTGCCGCCGGGGCCGGTGTCCTCGCGGGTGATCGCGGTGCCCGCGACCAGGACGGCGGGCAGGTAGGAGGTCGAGAGCAGCACCGGCTTGCCGTCCAGGACGAAGCGGCGGTGCCGTACGCACATCGGGGCGCCCGGGTCGACCCCGAGCACCCGGGCCACGTGCTCGGGCGCGCCCTGCTCGGCGACGGACACCTGGTCGACCACCAGACTGCGGTTGTCGATGTCCGCCGACCATATCGACCGGCCGGACCCCCACTGCCCCTGCGCCAGCCGCTGGATGCCGCGCCGGCGCAGCGGCCGGAAGTCCCGGACGAACACCCCGGCGCCGCGGCGCGCCTCGGCGATGCCCTCGCTCTGCAGCACGCCCAGCGCCTGACGGGCGGTCATCCGTGCCACGCCGTACTCGTCCATGAGGTCGTTCTCGCCGGGCAGGCGGTCGCCCGCGCGGTACCGGCCGGTGTCGATGGCCGCCTTCAGGGCATCGGCGATCCGTTGGTACTTGGGCTGTTTGTCGCCACTGCTGCCGGTCATCGCCGCTCCCTCTGCCTCGGACAAATCGTAGGCGCGCCCGCGGTCGCCGGTAAGGAGATACGACCGTTGACATCTCTAGAGATATTAGCTTCTCTAGAGATGCTGGCCAGTCGCCGACCAGAGCGAGGAGCAGCACCGTGAGCACCCGACAGCGAAACGCCCCGGCCTACCGGCCGCACGTGGGTGAACTCGTCCTCGACCGGAGGACCGGACGTACCGGCATCTACATGGACACCATCGGCGGCGAGCACTACCTGCGCCCCGAGACCGGCGGCCGGGAATGGACCACCGACCCGCACCAGGTCGGCCCGACCTCCGGGCCCCGCGATTCGGCTGATTGAGATCAGCACCGGGAATTTGCGGAAAAATCCACGCAAACCGTAACGCTCGGACCCGGACAATCGTCCCGATGAATCCGGAATTCCGGAACGCCCGGCGCCCACCGCCGGGCACGTTACGGATAACACCGGTCACCATGCGTGCACCGCGGGCGGGAATCGGCCACCGCTATCCACCCGCACACGAATTGGCGCGCGCATAACCAACAGCGCCCCCGTGCCCGGACGGGGGCACGGGGGCACTCGGCCGGCGCTGCTTACGGGTTGCCGCCGACGAGGGTCTCCGGCTCGTACGGACCGCCCGGCTTGCCGCCGGCCGGGCGGGCGGGCTCCTCTATGTACTGCCCCTCGTCTCCGAACGGGGCGTTCTCGAACGCGTCCTTCTCCGCGTCGGTCGGCGCGGTGTACTCGGCCGGGTTCGAGGACGCGGCCACCGCACCCTCGACAGCCTCGCCCGCCTCCACAGCGGCGGCCGGGGTGCCGATCTGCGCCGTGTTCTGGGGCGCCGACGGCTCCGGGGTCTCGCTCTGGTCGTTGGCCATTGGGCGGCCGCCTTTCGGTCATCAATTGTCTTCAGCCCGACCTCTGTGGCGCGGGCGCGCGGACAGTATCGTAGAGTTGATTAAATGTCCGATAAACGCCGTGCGACTTGCGGCGCCGTCCGGCAGAGTCGGGCGTCCGCCTAGGCTGAACCACCGCGGCGGACCGCCGAGCGCCCTTTCACGGAATCGACACCACAGGCCATCGGGGGACTTCATGGAGTTTCTGGAGACGCCGCAGGACCCTGCGCTGCGCTTCCAAGTCCTCGGTCCGGTCCAGGCCTGGCTCGACGGCAAGCCGCTCTCCCTCGGATCGCCACAGCAACAGGCCGTTCTGACGACACTTCTGCTGCATTCCGGACGTCCCGTCACCACGCAGGACCTGGTCGACGCGCTCTGGGGCGAGCGTCCTCCGGCCCAGGCGGTGGCGGCACTGCGCACGTACATCTCCCGCCTGCGCTCCGTCATCGAGCCCCGGCGCGAGGTGCGCCGACCCGCCGAGCTGCTGGTCTCGGTCGCCGACGGCTACGCGCTGCGCATCCCGGGCGAGGCCCTCGACCTGACGGTCTTCGAACGACTCTCCGCCGAGGCCACCGCCGCGCGCACCTCGGGCGACCGGCACCAGGCACACCGACTGCTGGTGGAGGCGCTGGACCTGTTCAGCGGCCGTCCGCTCACCGGCGTCCCCGGCCCCTACGCCGACGCCCAGCGGCTGCGGCTGGCCGAACGCCAGGTGGCCGCCGCGGAGGAGCTGTGCGCCGCCGCCCTCGACATCGGACTGCACGCCGAGATCGTCGGCGAGCTCAACAGCCTGACCGCCGAGCACCCGCTGCGCGAGCGGCTGCGCGAACTGCTGATGCTGGCGCTGTACCGCTGCGGCCGCCAGGCCGAGGCGCTCGGCGTCTACACCGACACCCGCAAGCTGCTGATCGAGGAGCTCGGCGTCGAACCGGGCGCGGGCCTGTCCACGATGCACACCCGCATCCTCGCCGCCGATCCCGACCTGGCGCCCCCCGCCACGGCTGCCCCCGCCGCCCGCGAGGAGGGTTTGGCCGCGCCGCCCGCACCGGCCCAACTCCCGGCGGACGTATCGGACTTCAGCGGCCGCACCGAGCTGGTTGGCGACCTCTCGACGGCCCTGATGAACGCCACCGGCCAGGCCGTCGTGGTGACCTCGCTGGCCGGCATCGGCGGAGTCGGCAAGACCACTCTCGCCGTGCACGTCGCCCACCGCGTCCGCGCCGAGTTCCCGGACGGGCAGCTGTACGTCGACCTGCGCGGAGCCGGCGCCTCACCCGCCGACCCGGTGGCCGTCCTGGGCGACTTCCTGCATGCGCTCGGCGTCGCCGAGAGCCCCGACTCGCTGGAACAGCGCGCCGCCCTCTACCGCTCGCTGCTCGCCAGCCGGCGGATGCTGATCCTGCTCGACAACGCGCGCGACGCCGACCAGATCCGGCCACTCATCCCTGGGGTCTCCGGCTGCGCAGTGCTCGCCACCAGTCGCTCCCGGCTGGCCGGCATCCCCGGCGCCCAGCTGTTCGACGTCGAGGAGCTGACCCCGGACGAGGCGCTGGCGCTGTTCTCGGCCATCGTCGGCGAGCAGCGGGTCGCCGACGAGCCCGAGGCGGCCATGAAGGTGATCACCGCCTGCGGCTTCCTGCCGCTGGCCGTCCGCATCGCCGCCGCCCGGCTGGCCAGCCGCCCGCGCTGGAGCGTCTCCGACCTGGCCCGTCGGTTAGCGGACCAGCGCCGGCGGCTGGACGAACTCCAGCTCGGCAACCTCGCCGTGGAGACCACCATCGGACTCGGCTACGGACAGCTGTCCGGGCCCGAGTCCCGCGCCTTTCGGCTGCTCGCCCTGATCGACTCCCCCGACATCCCGCTGGCGGCCGCCGCGGCGCTGCTCGGCGTGGACGAGTACACCGCCGAGGACCTCGCCGAGGCGCTGGTCGAGGCAAACATGCTGGAGTGCTTCACCCCCGGCCGCTACCGCTACCACGACCTGCTCCGGCTCTACGCCCAGCGGCAGAACGAGCGGATCGGGGACACCGGGGAGCAGGAGCGGGCGGTGCTGCGGCTGCTCGACCTGCTGATCCCGACCGTCCACAACGCGACCCAGGTCATCGAGCCGGACGACCCGCTGCCCGAGCTGCTCACCACACCCTCCTCGGCCGGGATCAGCCTGCCGACCAGCGGCTCCGCCCAGGACTGGCTCCGAACCGAGGGCGCCCTGCTGCTCAGCGCCACGGCCGCGGCGGCGGCCGGTCCGCGCGCCTTGCAGCACGCGGCGATCGACCTGCTGATCCTGGTGTACGGCCTCGGCCCGGACCCCACCCACGGCCCCCAGGGGCGGCAGATCCTGGAGACCATCGGAAACGAGGCGGAGCGCCGCGGCGACCGCGCCGCACTCGCCCGGGTCCACGTCGCCCTGGGCACCCTGCAGTCCGTCACCAGTGACTTCCAGGGATCCGAACAGTCGTTCCGCCGGAGTCTGGAGAACCAGGCCCCGGACGAGCCGACCTTCCTGCTCCTCGCCACGGCCAACATGCTGGGCGTGATGCTGAACGTCGGCAACCGTCCGGCCGAGGCTCTGTTGTTCTACGAACAGGCCCGTGCCACCAGCCAGGCCGTCGGCGCCCCCTTCCTTGAGGCGCGGGTGGTCAGCAACATAGCCCGGGCGCAGCACCGGCTCGGCATGACGGAGACGGCGATCCGGTCGGCCGGCGAAGGCGTTGCCGCCGCGCGCGAGTCCAAGAACGACACACTGCTCGCCCAGACCCTCTACCAGCTGGGCGTGGTGCTCTCCGGCATCGAGGCCGTCCCGCACCTGCGGGAGGCGCACGGGCTGTACCAGTCGCAGCAGAACCCCCTATGGGAGGGCTACACCCTGGCCCGCCTCGCCTCCGCCCTGCTCGTCGCCGGGCAGCACGCCGAGGCCGCCGAGGCGGCCGGTGCGTCGCTGGCGATCGGCCAGGAGTTGGGCTCCGCCTACTGCCAGGGCCTGGCGAACGCCGCACTGGGCGAGGCACTGTTGACGCTCGCCCAGCCGGCCCGTGGACTCGCCTGCCTCCAGGAGGCGCATGCGATCTTCACGCGGCTCGGTGTGCCCGAGGCCTCCCCCGTGGCGGACCTCATCTCCCAGCAGCACACCGAGCCCCTCTCTCCCCCCGCGCCGTAAGGCCTCCGCTCCCCCACGGAGAACCTCCCCCCGTTCCGCGCGTCGGCGCCCCCGCAGCCCCCCGGCTGCGGGAGCGCCCTCAACGCTTCCCCGGCGCTGGACTCCACTGTGCACCGGATCGATTGACGTTCAATAAACGTCGGGCAGTCCGCCTGCGGAGCGGCAAAACCGCAGGTCATCGACGTCACCCGGGCGCGCCGTCCGGCGTGCGGGGTCTCGCGCACAACCCTGCCCGCACCCTCGTGCTTCCACAACCCCGGCCACAACGGCCCAAGCACGGCGAGTTGGCCGGAAAGGGACCCCATGGCACAGTGATCGCGCATATTCTCAGATGCCAGTACGCACGAGTGTCTGCCGGAAACGCATCGGGGTGCGGTCCGTCCGTGTGGTGCGGAGAGCGTGACGTACCGCCACCGGCAGCGGCCCGCGGGGCCGCGGAGGAGCCACCGGAGGCCACGGGTGGAAGGGTGCCTCGCAACGTGACGACCGGACAGATATCCGACCCGTTCCCCGTCGGCGAGGACGCCGGCGACGACGATCCCGAGGTACGGCGGCGGCGGGCGGCCCGGGCACTGCAGGCGGTCGCCTTCGACACCATCGGCGCCGGGTACGGCGAGGCCTTCCCCGCCAAGGACGGACAGCTGGCCTGCGGCCGGCTGCTGCTCGCCCGGCTCGAACCCGGCGCCCCGGTGCTGGACGTGGGCTGCGGCACCGGTGACCCGACCGTCCGACAGCTGGCCGCGGGCGGTCTCCGGGTGACCGGGGCGGACCTCTCCGACGGGATGCTCGCGCTGGCCCGGCGGACCGCCTTCCCGGGCGTGTTCCCGCCGGTCTTCCATCGGATCGACCTGTACGATCTGGCCACCGAGCGCGCGGACCGGGTCTGGAACGCCCCCGAACTGGGGCCGGACGGCCGGGGCCGCTTCGCCGCGGTCACCGCTTTCTTCTCGCTGATCCTGCTGCCGCAGGACGAGATCCCGACCGTGCTCGGGCGGCTGCACGAACTCCTGCGGCCCGGCGGACTGCTGGCGCTCGGTATGGTCGAGGCGGACCTGGATCACGTTCCGCTTCCGTTCCTTGGCAGAGAGCTGCGGATCAGTGGGTATCTGAGGGAGGATCTGGAGCGGGTTCTGGTCTCGGCCGGCTTCGCCGTCGAGGAGTGCTCGGGGCATCCGTACGCACCGGCCAGTACCTCGCTGCCGCCGGAGGAACAGCTGTTCCTGTGCTGTCGACGCGTCGGCTGATCGAACCGGGACAGGACCGACCGCACCCGCGGCCGGTGCAACAGAACAGCTCACCGACCACACCGAATCCAGGACAGGCAGCCGTGCGCGACCAGCTCAAGACCGAGGCGGAGCAGCCGCCCGCCGTCCCGGGCCAGCGCCGTCAGGTCCCGGCCCCGACCTCGGCCCCGACCTCGGCCCCGACGGCGGCGGGCCCGGCTTCGCCCTCGGCCCCGGCCCTGACGGTGGCCCCGGCTGCGGCGAAGCGGGCCGGCGCACGGCCGGAGCGCACCGAGATGGCGGTCCGCCTGGCGTACCTCGACTCGGCGACCCGGCGGATCAACAGCGCCCTCGACCTCGCCGCGACGCTGCGCAACATCGGCCGGGTACTGGTCCCGACGCTCGCCGACGCCGCCGTCGTCCACCTGCGCGACCCACTGCCCAACGTCGAACGCGAGCCCGGCTTCCCGGAGGAGCTGCGGATACACCACAGCACCGGCACCCGGATCGGCCGGCGCGGCCGCCCGAGCGGCCTGGACGACCGGCGCCGCTCCCGCTACGGCGCCCGTTCGACCGCCG
>NZ_JAHSQD010000304.1 GCF_020103755.1 Streptomyces sp. LS1784 | reverse complement strand
GGCCGGCCCGACTCCTCACGCGCCGCCGGCGGCCATCGGGCCCCGCGCTTGCGCGGCCTTCTCGTGGTGGCTTGCGCGGCAGGTCGGCCAGGTCGGCTTCCCGCGGGCTGCCGGTGGGTCCGTCCGCACGTGGGCTCTCGCCCCGGCGCGGGCCGACCGCCTACGCGGGCCAGGTGCGGAGGCCGGTGGTGAGGGTGGTGATGAGGCGGTCGTGGGTGGTGGCGAGGTCTTCGGCGAGTCGGAAGGCGCCGGCGGTGGTGAGGGAGGCGAAGCCGTGGGCGAGGGAGCGGACGGTGCGGGCGGCGTGGATCGCCTCGGAGCCGTCGAGGCCGTACTCCCGCAGGACGGCGATGATCACCCCGACGAGCCGGGCGGCCGCGCGGGCCAGGTCGTCGTCCGGCTGCGGGGCCTGGGGGAGGGCGTTGTAGCGGTGCGGATGCTCGGTGGCGTACGCGTGGTAGGCACGCAGGACGGCGGCGACGGCGTCGTCCCCGCTGCGCCCGACGGCCGCCTCGGCCAGCCGGTCGGCCAGGTCCCCGGTGACCCGGACGGCGATCAGCCGCCGCAGTTCGGCGAGGCCGCCGCTGACGTGCTTGTACAGCGAGGGAGTGGCGACCCCGGCCCGGGCGGCGACGGAGGCCAGGGTGAGGGCCTCGGCGCCCTGCTCGTCGATGAGGGCGAGGGCGTGGTCGACGACCTGGTCGGGGGTCAGTCCTGCGCGGGGCATGGGTTCGGGCTCTCCGTACGGGTCGGGACGGGCGGGTCGGGACGGGGCGGGGCGGGGCAGGCGGGGCTCAGCCGAGCTCGGCGAGGAACGGCAGCAGGGCGTCCGCGGTGGCCGCCGGGTTGTCGGCCATGGGGTAGTGCCCGGACCCCTCGATCATCGCCTTTCGCGCGCCGAGTGCGGCGGCCTGCCGGTCGGCGACGAGCTCCGGCTTCGGGAAGTCGGGGTCCTTGCTGCCCATGACCACCAGCGCCGGGCACCGCACCGCGGCCGTCCAGCCGACCGGTGCCGAGTCGCCGTGGACGTACCCGCGGGTGGCGGTCTTCCGTCCCGGGGTGCGCAGCGCGGCGACCAGTCCGTCCACGTACGCGTCGAAGTCGGCGGGCTTGGCGCCGGGGAAGGCGATCCGGCGCAGGTAGAAGCCCCAGGAGGCCGGCCAGTGGACGAGGGCGGCGCCCATCAGGCCCATGACGCCGCGCATCAGGGCGCCCTGCGGCGGGTTCTCGACGAAGGCGTCGAGGAGGACGATCCCGGCGACCCGCTCGGGCGCGTCCCCTGCGGCCTTGACGACGGTCGCGCCGGTGTACGAGTTCCCGGCGAGGACGGCGCGCTCGATGCCGAGGTGGTCGAGCAGGGCGAGCACGTCGCCGGCGATGGCGGCCGGGCTGTAGTCGTCCCAGGTGATGGAGGATTCGCCGAAGCCCCGCAGGTCCATGGTGACGACCCGGTGGCCGGCGGCGACGAGCAGCGGGCGCAGGTGCCGGTACGCGGCCCGGCTGTCGAGCATGCCCGGGAGCAGGACGACGGGGGTGCCGTCGCCCTGCCGGGTGTCGTCGAAGGCGATCCGGCCGCCGGGAACGGTCAGGTACTGGGTGCTCGGGGTGATGGTGCCGTTCATGGGGGGTCCCCTTCGGGCCGTCGGTGCGGGGCATCGGCCGTGCTGCCGATAGCCATAAAGCTAAGGCTAATAGCCTTAGCCGTCAAGCGGTCGGCGGGCGCCGGGCCGGGGTGACGGGCCGGGAGAAAGGGAAGGGGGCCGGTCAGGCCCCCTCGACCTTGAACGGGTCGTGCTCGCTGAGCAGCTTCTCCAGCCGGGCCTGGTCGACCCGGGTGATCATCTCGCTGGACTCCTGCCGGTCCCGGATCACCTTCGCCAGCGTGAACGCGGAGGTGACGGTGTAGAGGAGGCCGATCCCGAGGAAGGCCCGGGTCCACCCGCCGACCGGCAGGTAGGCGATTCCGGCGGCGAGGGCGATGCCCGACAGGGAGAAGGAGAGGACGGCCTGGACGAAGTACGCGGCCGTGGTGCGGGCCTGCATCGGTGCGCTCATGGCGTCAGGATGCGGCGGCCCCGCCGGGCCGCACATGAGTAGGAGTACTCAGATGGGGCCGTGTATGAGGGGCCGTTCGTTGACGTCCGATCACCTTCCCCCGAGCTGCTCCGAACGGATGGCTTGGAATCGGAGCGTCCTAGGATTAACGTTTGATAACGCAGCGCGGTTGTCAACGCCGTACCCAGACGGCACCGTGCGCCGTCGCCTAATCCCACCGACCGGCCTCCGGGCAGGTCAGGGAGCCGGGGAACCACGTTCCTTGGGGTGAATCGGCAGGGCTCCGGCCCGGCCGTAGGAGACCTTCCTGCTCCGAACCCGTCAGCTAACCCGGTAGGCGCGAAGGAAGGAAAGGAGCGCGCCTCCCGTGGCGTCGACGCACACCCCGGCACACCCGGCCGGCTTCGCAGCCGGTACCCAGCTCCTCGACCACCCCGGCACGGACGGTCCCGAGGACTTCGGTCCCGAGGCCTTCGGCCCGGAGGCCGAGACCAACCGCCACCGGATGCCGCGTCAGACCCGCGGAGCCTCCCCACTGCTCGGCGTCACCGCCGTCGCCGCCACCCTGGGTGCCACCGGCTTCGCCTCGGCGACCCCGGCCGCCGCCCCCGCCGTCGAGGCCCCGGACGAGACCCCGGTCGCCCTCTCCGCCGACCCCGGCCTCGCGCTCGCCGCCCGCATCCAGCACCAGGCCGACAGCCAGCGCACCGCCGCCGAGGAGACCGCCCGGCTCCAGGCCGCGCAGGAGGCGGAGGCCAAGGCCGCCGCCAAGGAGGCCGAGGCCAAGCGCGCCGCCGAGGAGGCCGAGCGGGCCAAGGCCGCCGCCCTCACCCTCCCGGTGAACGACTACCGGCTCTCCGCCCACTACGGCCAGAGCGCCCGCTACTGGGCCAACCTGCACACCGGCCTGGACTTCGCCGCCGACACCGGCACCCCGGTCTACGCGCTCGGCCAGGGCACCATCACCTCGGCCGGCTGGGCCGGCTCGTACGGCTACCGGATCGTCGAGACCCTGCCCGACGGCACCGAGATCTGGTACTGCCACCTCTCCTCGATCACCAAGGGCTCCGGCAAGGTCGCCTCCGGCCAGCAGATCGGCAAGGTCGGCGCGACCGGCAACGTCACCGGCCCGCACCTGCACATGGAGGTCCGCCCCGGCGGCGGCGCCCCGGTCGACCCGGAGCCCTGGCTCCAGCAGCGCGGCCTCAACCCCTGACGCACCCGCGCGGAGCCCCCGGCCCGGACACCGGGCCGGGGGCTCCGCGCGGCGTCTCACTCCTCGACGGGCAGCTGCGCCAGGTACGCCTCGATCTCCTCCTGGCCCGGCTCCGGCGCCAGCTCCGGGAACTCCGTCACCAGCAGCCGCGGCAGCCCCGGCACCGTCCACCCGCCGAACAGGTCGAGCGCCGCGTCGACCGCCGCCTCCTCGAACTGCCCGAAGTCCCCGGCCAGTTCGTCCGGCATCGGCCGTCCCTGCGCGGTCAGCTCGGCCAGGTTGCGGTAGCTGCGCCGCATCAGGCCCTGCTCCAGCAGCCGCCGCGCGCCGTCCGTGGCCATGCCGACCGACAGCACCCGGCCCGGGCCCCAGCCCTGCTCGTCCGGCTCGTCCAGCCAGCCGGCCGGCACCAGCGCCTCGTACGCGGCCAGCCGCTCCTCCTGCGCCAGCTCCCCGAAGCCGGCCAGCCAGTCCCGCACCGCCTCCCCGTCCGTGACGTCCACCCCGTGCGCGTGCAGCAGCAGCGCGTACAGCCGGGGCCAGGTCACCAGGTCGGCGCGGCGCAGCAGCCCTGCCGCGACCTCGCCCTGCCACTCGGCCTCCGCGTGCAGCCGCTCCTGGCGCTTGGCGTTGAGCCGCCGGGCCGCCCGCTGGTGGTCGATCAGCAGCCGGACGGCGTCGCCGTAGGCGAGCGGGTCCTCCTCGGGTGCCGGTTGGACGTACAGGTGGAGCCGCTCGTACAGCAGGTGCTCCACCGCGTCGGAGGTCAGTTCGGGCCAGCCGTCGTGCATCCTGCTCTCGCCCAGCTCCAGCAGCGCCAGCACCGCGCGCAGCGGCCCCTCGGCCACCGGCGCGCGGCCCTGCTCGGCCGCCCAGGCGAGCAGGTCGGCGGCCTTGGTGCGCGGGGCGAGCCGCAGGTCTTCGTCGTTCATAGTCCGAACGGTAGCCGCCGGGCGGGGATAGGGTCGGCAGCCATGGTCCCCGTACGACTCACCGGCCCGCGACTGGCCGTCCGTGAGTACCACCACACCGAGGGCGACGTGGACGCGCTGCACGCGCTGTTCGGCGACCCGGAGGTCACCCGCCACCTGCCCTTCGGGCCGAGCGACCGGGAGGCCTGCGCCGACCAGGTCGAGCTCTACCTGGAGGAGGCGATGGCCGAGGAGCGGGACACCTACCGGCTCGCCGTCACCAGGCTCGCCGACGCCGAGGAGCCGGAGGACGCGACGCCGGTCGGGCAGGCCTCGCTCACCCTCGACGGGCACCGGGCCGCCCACCTCGGGTGCGTGCTGGCCCGCGAGTTCTGGGGCCGCGGCTACGCGGGCGAGGTCGTCGGCCTGCTCTGCGGCCTCGCCTTCGACGCCCTGGACCTGCACCGGCTGGCCGCCCGGGTCGCCGTGGCCAACGAGGCCTCCGTCAAGGTGCTCACCGGGCTGGGATTCCGGCTGGAGGGGCGGCTGCGGCACGACGGGTTCAAGGACGGCGTCTGGTCCGACTCGTTCCTCTACTCGCTGCTCGCCGACGAGTGGCCGGGCCCGGGTGCCCGCAGGCCGGGCCCGGACCGCTGAACGCCGGGGACGGGCCGGGGGCAGCCGCCCGGGCGCAGAGCGGACCGAACGAGACGAGGGGATCGCTGCGGAGGGGGGGTTAACCCCACCCCGGATCCGCCAGGCCTCCGGATCCCGTCTGGCCTGTGTGCCCGTCAGACTGGACATCGTCAGCAGGACGAACGACCGACAGCACGAGGGGCCGGGGGCCGGGAGCATGAGCAGCAGCCGCAGCATGGAGGACCGGGAGTGGGACGTCCGGGGCGGTCACGGTGACGACCCGCGCTCCGCCCGGGCCCGCCGGACCGAGCAGCGGCCGGCCCTGTGGCGGGCGCCGTTCTCGGCGTACTACTACCGGGAGGTCGGCTACGCGCTCAGCGGCCTGCCGGTGGCGATCGCCGGGTTCTCCCTCTCGATCGTCATGTTCTGCTTCGGCCTCGGCACCTTCGTGACCGTCCTCGGCCTGCCCGTGCTGGGCGCCCTGACCAGCCTCGCGCGCGGCTTCGGCCGGCTGGAGCGGGCCCGGGTGCGCGGCATGCTGGCCCTGGACGTCCCCGGCCCGGAGCCGGTGCGCCAGGTCCGCCCGGGCAGCTGGGGCGCGATCACCGCGCGGCTGGCGGACGCGGCCGGCTGGAAGGCCGTGCTGTACCAGGTGGTGATGTTCCCCTGGGCGGTGTTCAGCTTCTCGGTGACGCTGGTGTTCCTGCTGCTCGGCTGGGTGCTGGCGCTCTACCCGCTCTACCACTGGGTCTTCCCGACCTACACCCCCTGGCACGGGTACCGGCTGTTCGACTACTCCGACAGCAACGGCATCCAGCACGTGTACGAGGTCCAGGCGCCCTGGCAGATCGCCGTGCTCTCGGTCATCGGACTGCTGCTGGTCTTCCTCACCACGCAGCTGGTCCGCGGTCTGACCAACGTCAACCGGGCCGCCGCCCGGGGCCTGCTCGGCCGCTGACCCCCGGCTTCACCCGGCGGCCCCGCCCGCGTCCCGGACGCCTTCCGGATGCGGACGGGGCCGCTCCGTGTTCGGATGGCGGGGTGGCCGCCGCCGGCATTCCCCCCGCTCACCCGGACGTCCTGGTCACCTCCCGCCCGCTGGACGAGTACTGCGCCCTGTTCGGCCTCACCCGGGCCCGGCTCGCCGCCCTGCCCGGACCGCTGCTGGACTGCCCCGGCGGTGCGGCCGGCCTGGCCGCCGAGGCACGCGAGCTGGGCTGCCGGGTGATCGCCGCCGACCCGGTGTACGCGCTGCCGCTGCCGGCGGTCGTGGACCGCGCCCTGGCCGCCCGGGCGGCGATGGCCACCGCGATGGCCGCCCGCCCGCAGCTCTCCCCCTCGCCCCGCCCGTACCGGTCCGAGCACTACCTGCGCAGCTGGGACCGCGCCCGTCGGTTGTTCGCCGCCGACTCGTCCGCCCATCCGCAGCGGTACGTGGCCGCGGCCCTGCCCCGGCTGCCCTTCGCGGACGGCGCCTTCGCCCTCACCCTGAGCGGCTACCTGCTCTTCGCCTACCCCGAACTCTTCGGTCCCGAGCACCAGTTGGCGGCGCTGACCGAACTGGTCCGGGTCACCTCCCCGGACGGCGAGGTCCGGGTCCAGCCGCTGCACGACGGGCGGGGCCGCCGCTGCGGCCACCTCGACCCGCTGCGGCACGCGCTCGGCGAGCGCCGGATAGCCAGCGAGGTCCGACGCCTCCCCGGGCCGGTGGACGGCCGCGCCCGGCGGGTCCTGGTGCTGCGGGCCGCCGACCACCGCCGCAGGGCGGTTCGACGGCCGATGATGTAATAGTCACTTATCGGGTGCGCCCCTATACTTGCCCGCATGACCACGACACCGATCCGGCGTGCCGACGGGGCCGACGCCGACCGGCTCACCGACCTGATCCAGGCGTCCTCCGCCTACCACGGCGAGTACGCGGCGATGATCGACGGCTACCGGGTGACGCCCGACTACGTAGCCCGGCACGACGTGTTCCTCGCCGCCGACCCGGCCACCGGCCACCTGCTCGGCTTCTATGCCCTGATCCGCGAACCGGCCGAACTGGACCTGATGTTCGTCGCCGACGAGGCCCAGGGGCGCGGCACCGGCCGTGAACTGATCGAGCACATGCTGGAGCAGGCCCGCCGGGCCGGGATCGCCAGCGTGAAGGTGGTCTCCCACCCGCTCGCCGAGCGCTTCTACCTGCGGGTGGGCGCCGAACGCGTCGGCACCTTCCCCGCACGCGGGACGATCACCTGGGACCGTCCCGAACTGCGCTTCACCGTCCAGGACGCCCAGGACGCCTAGGAGTTCCCCGGGGCCGACGGCCCGCCCGGCTGGGCCGGTACGGCCGGCGGGGCGGGCTGCTCCGGCACCAGGGCCGCCGCCTGGAGCCGGGACAGGATCTTCTCCGCCAGCCAGCTGCGGTCCGACCCGTACGGGATGCCCCGCGGGTCGACCAGCTGCGCCGCCACCGCGTCCCGCAGGCGCTGCGCCCCGGCGGCGGGCAGCCGGGAGAGCAGTCCCCGGGCGGCCAGCAGCGCGTGGTACTGCTCGAAGCCCGAGCGCGGGTGCTCGATCGCGTCCAGCACGCTCGGCAGGTCCGCCAGCGCCGGGTCCCCCTGCATCAGCGCGAGCGCCTGGATCCGCCGGCCCTCGGAGCCGTCCGCGAAGAGGCCCCGGACCTGCTCGGCGGTCAGCGCCGAACGCCGCGCGGTCGAACGGACCTCGGCCACCACGCCCTCCGGCCCGGCCGGTGAACCGGAGGAGGGCGGCAGCTGTCCGACCAGCGCGGCCGGGCGCTCCGCGCTGCCGCCCAGCAGCCCGAGCTGCTGCATCGCGCGGACCCGCAGGTCGTCCGCGCCCACCTTGTCGCCGTGCCGGTCGCGGTCCTGTCCGGCGAGGAAGAGGTCCAGCGCCTGGTCGGTCTCGGTCAGCGCCTGCGGCAGTGCCAGCCGGGTCACCAGCCAGCCGGCCAGGAAGCCGAAGACCAGGAAGTACAGCACCAGCGCCGCCGCGAACGGCACCACGTCCGCGCCCCCGCCGAGCGCGGGCGCCAGCGCCGTACCGAGGTCGTGCAGCCGCTCGCCGAGCGAGCCGAGCTGGGTCAGCCCGACACCCAGCAGCACCTTGGTCAGCCAGTCCGAGACCTGCTCCAGATTGGTGTTCGGCGCGTACGAGCCCTGCGGCTCACCGGTGCCGCCGCCGCGCACCCGGGGCACTCCGAACAGGAAGCCCAGCCCGCCGCCCAGGACGACCGAGGCCCCGACCACCACCAGGCCGCCCCCGAGCGCCTGCCAGGCGTGTTCCCGGCCGAGCGCGAACAGCAGCAGCCCGACCAGGCCCGTCCCGGCCAGTACCCCGGTGGCGCCCCACTGCGCCGTCCGCCGTGCCGCCCCGGCGCCCGGCCGCCGCGCCTTCACCATCGCCTACCCCCTGTGCCCGCGCCGCTCCGCTCCGGAACCCGCGCCGACTCTAGCGCCGCGGCCCCACCGCGGAAACGTCCCGGCCCCGCGCCTCCCGTCACGACGTGCGGAGCCCCGGGAAACGGCGGCGCCCCGGGAACGGCAGAGCCCCCGGACACGCCACGGGGAGCCTCCGGAATCGTGCCGGAAGCTCCCCGGGAACGCAGACGGCCCGCGGGCTGCTCCTTCAACGCCGGCCCGTGCACTGGCCAGGCGCCGAGGCACCGGGGATGTGCCGGTGAGCCCGCGGGCCGGGTGACTGCTTTGGATTCGCCTGCCGGAGGCCTGGGGCCTCACCCCGCGCAGGCAGGGGCGGCTCTAGCGAGCAGCCACCTCACGCATCCTGATGGTACTCAACTCAGGATCACCTCCTTTCAGTGTGCAGCCACCATAGGCAGCCCACCGGAGGAAGGGCAACGGATTATTCGCGGCGCCCGCGCGGCCGACGGAGTCAGCCGTGCGGGGCGCCCGGATCCGCTGCTCAGGCGCTCTTGAGCTGGTCCTTGAACTTGGTGAAGTCGATCGTGTTCTCGGCCGACGGGACCTGGATGGTCAGCGGCTTGTCGAACTCGCTGAAGTCGATCTTGCCGCCGTCCTTGGCGCCGGCGTTCTCGATCCGCACCGGGTAGGGCTTGCCCTCGGTGGCGATGTTGAGGGTCGTGACCTCGCCCTTGGAGTCGGTGGCCTTGAGGCTGAAGGTCTTCACGCCGTTGATGTTGCCGGCGGAGCCCTTCTCGACCTTGTCGCCGGTGCCCTCCTCCGAGCCGATCTTCTTGGTGAACTCGGCGAGGTTGCAGACGCTGGTGAGGGAGCCCATCGACGGGTCGTTCTCGAAGCCGGTCAGGTAGCGGCCCTTGAACAGCTCGGCGGCCTTGGCGCCGTTCGGGCCGCCCATGTTGGTCCAGAACGCGGTGTCCGGCTTGACGTACGAGGTCTTGCCGTCGCTGATGATCTCGAACTTGCCCATGCCCGGCATCGCCATGGTGCCGGTGCACTGGCTCTTGTTGTCCAGCGACAGGTTCATCTCCATCTGGCCCTCGTCGGTGCCGATGGTGCCGGCCATCTTGAGGGAGGTCGCGGAGGCCAGGGCGTCCTTGGCCTGCTTCTCGATGTCCTTCGCGCTGAGCTTGTCGGTGTCGAGCTTCTGCGAGGCGCCCGCCTTGGCGTCGCCGCTCTTCCCGTCGCTCTTGGTACCGCCGCACGCGGCGGTGCCGGCGGCCAGGACGAGGCAGATCGCGGCGGTGCTGACCAGTCGCTTCGACGACATGTGGTTTTTCCTGTCCGGGGTGGCCCGAGCCCCCCAATGAGATGAATTTTTCCTCAGTATGGTTCAGGCACCTGACAGGTGATCGTCGGACGGACCGCCGTTACAGCTTCGTGGCAGGACCGTGTTCTGTCCGCGCCCGGACACGCGAAAGGCCCGGAGGACGTGTCCTCCGGGCCTTCCTGCTACTGAGTAGCGGGGACAGGATTTGAACCTGCGACCTCTGGGTTATGAGCCCAGCGAGCTACCGAGCTGCTCCACCCCGCGTCGGTGAACACAACAATACGTGGAAGTCGCCGAGATGGGAAATCGGTTCTTCAGACGCCTTCGGCGGCCCCGCGCCCGGGGCCCCGCCGAGCCTGGCGCGACTGCCGTCGGGCCCGCCCCTCCGCCCGCCGTCG